>NZ_CAWMSA010000044.1:328452-381267 GCF_963870205.1 Anabaena sp. CA = ATCC 33047
CATTATGGTGATTACAAAAAGTAGGCTTGTTTTGGGTGCTACGGCAGTGACACTCTCCACGATCGCAGTTACTAGCCTTGGCATTCACTCGCGCGGTCAGGCTTTGTTTAAAGCTAGTCCCAAGGAATTAGTAGATGAAGTTTGGCAAATCGTGCAGCGTCAATATGTTGACGGGACTTTTAATCAGGTTGACTGGGTAGCTGTGCGTAAGGAGTACCTCAACAAGTCTTACAGTAGTCAGGAAGATGCTTACAAGGCAATCCGGGAAATGCTCAAAAGGCTAGATGATCCTTATACCCGGTTTATGAACCCTGAAGAATTCAAAAATATGCAGGTGGATACTTCTGGGGAACTGACGGGTATTGGTATCACTATCAGCCAGGATGAAAAAACTAAGCAACTGGTAGTTATTGCGCCTATTGAAGATACGCCAGCTTTTAAGGCGGGAATTCTTTCTAAAGATGTCATCGTCAAGATAGATGGCAAAAGTACCAAGGGCATGGATACTAATGAAGCGGTATCTTTAATCCGAGGTGAACCTGGTTCTCAAGTAGTTTTGACTATTGAGCGTAACGGTCAACAAAAAGTATTTAACATCAAACGGGCGCGGATTGAAATCCATCCTGTGCGTTTCTCTCAACAGCAAACTCCTGTAGGCAAGGTTGGCTACATCCGTTTAAATCAATTTAGTGCCAATGCTGCTAAAGAAATGCAGCAAGCTATTAGAAATTTAGAAAAACAACAGGTAGATGGCTATGTGATGGATTTGCGCGGTAATCCTGGCGGTTTGTTATACGCTAGTGTGGAAATTGCGCGAATGTGGCTAGATAAAGGTACAATTGTTTCTACTATTGACCGTCAAGGCGAACAAGAGCGAGAAGTAGCTAGAGGGCGGGCTTTGACGAATAAACCATTAGTTGTCTTGGTAGATAAAGGTTCAGCGAGTGCTAGTGAAATTCTCTCTGGGGCATTGCAAGATAATAAGCGGGCTGTTTTAGTCGGGACTCAAACCTTTGGTAAGGGCTTGGTGCAGTCTGTACGCCCACTAGAAGACGGTTCAGGTTTGGCTGTGACAATTGCTAAGTATCATACCCCCAGTGGTAAAGATATTAATAAGCATGGCATTAACCCAGATATCAAGGTAGAGTTGACTGATGCCCAGCGTCAAGATTTGTGGCTACGTGAACGCGACAAAATCGGCACATTAGCAGACTTGCAATATGCAAAAGCCTTGGAAATCTTGGGTAAAGAAATTGCTGCCAAGAGAACACCAACGGCAGAAAGAAGCCAAAATAATCAATTGTAAATTTATTGGGGTTGGCACTTGCCAGCCCGAATTAATCCCACACGGCGAGCGATCGCTTCCTCTGGTGAATTAAAAGGCCCCCACTTTTCTGTAATATCTCCACTATTGTCCTCAACTTGCTGGCTGGGGACAATTTCACAATTTCCGGTATTGCGCTTGACAATATACCAATTTTGTGCATTAGTCATACAATCAACAGATTGCTAGGATGAGCCTTAAGCACTCTATCATAAGTAGTCATTAGTCATTAGTCATTAGTTATTAGTTATTAGTTATTAGTTATTAGTCATTGGTCATTAGTTTTTCTCCTTCGCTCCTCTGCTATACTGCTAAGTTTCAAAATCAAAGCAGATCAGAATTGTTGTACATTGCCATCAAGAGCAGTTAATGACTAATGGCAATATATGAACTTTCGTGAAGAGTTTAAACTACTGCTACGCGCTCGCTACCCATTGATTTATATTCCCACATACGAAGAGGAACGGGTAGAAGCAGCAATTCGAGAAGAAGCAGCAAATCAAGGGAATCGCCCTGTATATACTTGGGATTTTGTGGATGGTTATCAGGGAAACCCGAATGATCAGGGTTTTGGGCGGCGCAACCCTCTGCAAGCTTTGGAATTTGTGGAAAAATTACCAGCCTCAGCCCCAGCCGTGTTAATTTTACGAGATTATCATCGGTTTTTAGAGGATGTGGCGATCGCTCGCAAACTCCGCAACTTAGCCAGACTCCTCAAGTCACAACCGAAAAATATTGTCTTGTTATCGCCACGGATTGCGATTCCTGATGATTTAACCGAAGTCTTAACGGTTGTGGAGTTTCCTTTACCCGCCGCTAATGAAATTAAAACCGAGGTAGAACGCTTACTGCAAGCCACTGGTAACTCCCTGTCTGGGAAAGTTTTAGATGATTTGGTGCGGTCTTGTCAAGGGCTATCAATGGAAAGGATACGCCGAGTTTTAGCGAGAGCGATCGCTACCCACGGCGAATTACAACCAGAAGACGTAGATTTAGTCTTAGAAGAAAAACGCCAAACTATCCGCCAAACCCAAATCCTCGACTTTTACCCTGCGACTGAGCAAATTTCTGATATTGGCGGACTAGATAACCTCAAAGATTGGCTATTGCGCCGGGGTGGTTCATTTACTGAACGGGCGCGTCAGTATGGTTTACCCCATCCCAGAGGCTTATTGTTAGTAGGGATTCAGGGAACAGGTAAATCATTAACCGCCAAAGCGATCGCCCATCATTGGCATTTACCACTACTGCGTCTAGATGTGGGACGATTATTTGGGGGGTTAGTTGGTGAATCAGAATCCCGTACTCGCCAAATGATTCAAGTAGCAGAAGCCCTAGCCCCTTGTGTATTGTGGATTGATGAAATCGATAAAGCCTTTTCGGGACTTGGTAGCAAAGGCGATGCAGGAACAACTAGCCGAGTATTTGGGACATTTATCACCTGGTTAGCCGAAAAAACCTCACCTGTATTTGTGGTGGCTACCGCTAATGATATCCAAGCCTTACCCCCCGAAATGCTTCGCAAAGGTAGGTTTGATGAAATTTTCTTCGTCGGCTTACCCACCCAAGAAGAAAGAAAAGCAATTTTTAATGTCCATTTATCCCGACTGCGCCCCCACAATTTGAAAAATTATGACATTGATCGGTTAGCTTATGAAACACCAGATTTTTCAGGAGCCGAAATTGAGCAAACGCTAATTGAAGCAATGCACCTGGGATTTAGTCAAAACCGAGATTTTACCACTGACGATATTCTCGAATCTGCCAGTCAGATTATACCCTTAGCCAGAACTGCCGTTGAGCAAATTCAAAAACTGCAAGAATGGGCTGCTGCGGGGAGAGCGCGTTTAGCGTCTAAACAAAGCTCTTTAAGTGACACCTTCGGTAAATTACGCTAATAAGACTTAAGCAAGTGTCACACTAAATATCTATCTGTAGGGTGCGTCAGCCGGTATAAATTCTGCAAGTAAACTGATGTTTGGCATCTGAAGCACCCTACCAATGTACTACCAATGTACCAGTTGCGTAAGTTCTGGCGAAAACATCGTTAGCCAGTTGGTGAATTAACAGTCAATAGTCCATAATTCAAAGTTAATCATGAATTAATATGGACTATTGGCTATTAAGGGAGCGGAGGAAGCGGAGGAAGCGGAGGAGAGAAACTAAACTAAGGACGAATGACTAATGACTAATGACTAATGACTAATGACTAATGACTATTAACAAGGAATTAACTATGTTTTCTGGATTACTTAAATTTATATTGGGATTTTTATTAGCGATCGCTGTTTTAGTAGGTAGCGGTGTTGCTGTCGCCCTCTATTTTATTAATAGAACAGCTATACCCCCTGCTAGACCGATTTTTGCCAATGATAGCCCCTCCGTAAAAAACTCAGACTCTCCCAACTCTGATGTAAAAAATACACCCACCTCTACACCTACAACTTCACCTACTCCCACCGCTTCCCCTTCCCCTTCTCCCTCTCCCACATCAGAAGAATTACCACCAGGAGCTTACCGAGGAACTGTCACTTGGGCTGAAGGTGTCAGATTGCGGGGTGAAGCAAACCAAGATGCCCAAACTGTTGGCGGTGTCGGTTTTAACGAAAAAATTATTGTTTTAGAAGAAAGCCAAGATAAAAACTGGGTAAAAATTCGCTCTGAAGCTAGCCAACAAGAAGGTTGGATCAAAGTAGGTAATATTAAACGCGATGAATAACTGTCTCTACTCAGCACTTATCAAGTTAATAACATTACTTGGGAACCCTGTTGAGTTTTATTTACCTCGATTCTCGCTTGAAAGGCTTCTTTGAGGTGGGGTATATGGGTAACAGTCAGGATACAAGCGAAATCATGGGCGATCGCATTAATCGCCGCAATCAGGCGATCGCATCCTTCCGTGTCCTGCGTCCCAAACCCTTCATCTACAATCAATAATTGTAAAGCTGCTCCGGCTCTTTGCGCTAATAATTTTGCCAAAGCTAACCGAATTGCAAAGTTAATTCTAAACGCCTCTCCCCCAGAATAAGTTTCATAGGCGCGTGTACCTCTGGCATCGGCGATTAAAATATCTAAGGTGTCAATTAATTTAGCATTTTTCCGCGTTGATTTACCAGACCGCCCAGATTTCTGTGTAATAAATTGTACGTGTAGCTGATTGGCACTCAACCGTGATAATAATTGATTTGTCTCAGCTTCTAATTGCGGTAACACATTCTCAATCATCAAAGCTTGGATACCATTTTTACCAAACGCTTGCGTTAATTCCTGATATACCCGTTGTTGTTGCTTGCATGATTGCAGTTGTTGCTGTTGTTCCTTATACTGAGTTTGCAGAGTTTCCAATTGCATCGCCAACTGTTCTAAACGTCCCAACTGAGTGATACATTCATCAAGCTGCCGTCTGCGGCTGGTTATTTGCTGCTCTAAAGCTTGAATCTGTTGCATGGGATTGGCAGATTCGGTTAACTGCTGCTCAATGCTAGTGATTTGAGTAGCTAATTGCTGTCTCTCCTCCAATCTAGCTGTGATAGACGCTTCTAAATCTTGTAACCTTGTCTGAAGTTGGGGATATTGTTGTTGTGCTGCTAACAACTGCTGATAGCATAAATGCCAAGATTGGGCTTGACGTAGACTAGCGCGCAGGTTGTGGTGCTGTTCGGCACTATAGGCAATTTCTTTAATTTGCTGCTCTAAAGCAGCAATTTGTTTAGCACAATCCGAATTTATCTGCTCTTGCTGGATTCTCGTTTGTAAATCGGCAATTTGGGCTTGTAATTCTGGTTTCCGGGCTGCTAGCTGGGCTTGACGTTTCGTAGCGTCTTTGATTTGTCCTTGCCTAATTTCTGCCCACCGCCAGCGTTCTACTTCGCTCCGTGCCAAAGCATGGTCTTGCTCATTATAATTGAGTTGTTGCAGATATTGGTCTAATTGTTGCAACTCCGCTTGTTGCACAGAAGCATAATCACCAACTTGCAGCGATCGCTCTAAATGTTCCTTTTCCGCCGCTAGTTGCTGTAACTGTTGTTCTGCATCGCTGGTAGATTGTAACTGAGCGGCTAATTGTCCTCTTTGCTCCCGTAAAGCGTCATAAGCTTGCAACTTCTGGTTTATTTCCCGGTATTCCTGCCTTAATAATTGAATTTCTCTATCTGACACCGCCATTTGTTCCCGGAACACCCACAATTGTCCTTCCGTCTCTTGGTACTCCTCTCTAGTTTTATCAACCACCCGATTCCAATGATGTTCATCTAAAGGACGTTCACATAATGGACAAATAGCATCGGGATGACGCAACATTTGTAACTTCTGCTCTAATTCTCCCAATAATCTCTCATATTCTCGATGTTGCGTTTGCAGACGTTCAATAAAATGCCTTCTTTCGTGGCCTTTTTCCTGAACTCGTTGCAGATAAACCCGATCTTTCTCCATTTGCTCAATCTGTGTTCCCACCTCCATCACCGCTTGTTGCAGTTGGGGTTGGCGTTGCGAAGCGCGTTTGAGTTGGTTTTCTGTCGCGTGTAGCTGTTCTAGCCGTGCTACCAAACCAGCCTGAACCCGATCTAAATGACTTTGTAAATTTTGACGCTGCTGTAATAAAGGCGCGACTTGCATCTGTAATTCATCTAAATGAGTTAGATGACGACGGGCGGCGGCAAGTTGAGCTAATGCAGCTTCAATTTCCCCGGATTTTGACAGAGTTTGCTGAATTTCTTGCTCTTGTTGTTGTAAAGCTGCTAATTGTCCTTGGGCTTGTTGTAATTGTCTTTCTAATTCGTGAATTTGTTGTGTTAATTGTTGCTGTTTTTGTTGACGCAGTGTAGTAGCTTGAGTGTGTTGAGCAAATTTATGGGCGTAGGCTTCTTCTTGAGTTTGCAGAGTTTGATAATGAGCGTAACCGTTTTTAATCTCTGTTTCTTGACTCAGCAGGGCTGTTAACTGAGCCATTTGACTTTCTACTGCTGCTTGCTCTTGTTGTAGGCGATCGCCATCTTGAGTTAAATTCTGATATTGTTGCCTGACAAAATGCAGTTGTTGTTCCCAATTACTGCGTTGATGTTGGACAACTTGCAAACTTTGTAATTGAATATTTTCAAAAGCTTGTACTTGTTGTAATTGATTAATTTTAGCTTCTAATTCTGCCCGTTGCTCTGCCGTTGTCTGACGCTGTTGTAACTGCGTTTTAATCGACTCCAAAGAACGCTCTAGTTCTTCGGCTCTACCTTTAAAATGCCGAGATAATTCTTTAGCTCTATCCTCTAATTCATCATATTGATTCAGCTTGAGTAACTCCGCCAAAATCTCTTTACGTTCACTCGGACGTTTGAGCATGAATTCATCTGCACGCCCTTGACGCAGATAGGCAGAATTAATAAAAGTATCATAATCAAGCTTAATATATTCTAGAATTAACTCCTGTGTAGCCCGGATGCCTTTCCCACTCAAAGGACGAAACCCAGACGGTGTTTCAATTTGAAATTCTAGAATCCCAGCCTCACCCCTAACTCTACTGCGGATGATACGATAGGTTTCTTGATTATTGAGAAAAGTGAAATCAACCCTCACTTCCTTAGCACCAGCATGAATCACATCATCTTCAGCAGCAGCCCGGCTTTCACCCCAAACCGCCCACGTAATCGCTTCCAGAAGTGAAGATTTACCTGCTCCATTAGCACCACAAATACAAGCCGTATGCAAACCCCGAAAATCTAAAGTTGCATCACGGTAACTAAGAAAATTTTTCAGAATAAGTTGTACTGGGATCATTGAGGCTATAGTGCCACATCTACATTTAATTAACTAGCAGTACAGATGCACTCTTTGATAGTTTAGCTAGCTGTGGATCAGGTTTCTAGTCTTCAAGTCCCCAGCTTTACAAAAATTTACACTACGATGAGTGAACTTTTATTGTCTAATCAATCATGATAATAAATGATTTATTAGTCATTAGTCATTCATTGGTCATTAGTCATTAGTCATTAGTCATTAGTTTCTCTCCTCCCCTTCCTCCGCTTCCTCCCCTTCCTCCGCTACCCTGCTTCTTCCCACTCCCCACTCTCTAGTTTCGTGAATATGCCGAAGCACAGGTTTGAAAGCTTTCAGAAACAATCTCAGTAAGTCCTCGTCATCAGAAATATCACAGTCAACATCCCATCACTATTAATGAACTTATGAACTACCAGAATTATTGTAAATCTGGAGCCTTAGCACTCATGGCGATTACAGTGACTACAGGTGTTGTAACTCCCATGATTTCCTTTGCTCCTGCTGCTCATGCTCAATACAATATTGGACAAAGTAGAACAATTGCCATACCTGCGGGCGTGAATTTTCCTGTGAGATATGAGAAAGACAAAGTAATTGTTAGTCGTGGAGAAACAATACCACTCACGTTGGAAATTGCTAACGATATAATTGACAGAAATAGAAATGTGTTAATTCCTGCTGGTACTGAAGTCGTAGGACAAATAGAACCAGTCTATTTTGACGGACGTTTCTCTACAGACAGAAACGATAGAAATAATGTCAGAGGTGCGCGGTTTGTTGCTAGAGAATTAGTTTATGCTTCTGGCAGACGGCAAACAATTAACGCTAATTCTCAGACAGTCACTAAAATTGAGAAAATTAGCAAAAATGATTCCAGCCAAATATTAACAGATGCCGCAATTGGTGCTGGTGCTGCCACTGCAATCTCATTAATTACAGGTAATCGCCGAGTTGAGATTTTAGAACCTTTAGGTGGTGCGGCTGCTGGTGCTTTAACTAGCATTCTCCTGCGGAAGAAAGAAGCTGAAGTCTTCGTCATTAGACCAGAACAGGACTTAAGGCTAACACTCAGTTCTAATTTGAATGTAGAATTACTTCGCTATTAAGCATTACTAAATTTTAGCCGTGACATTCATTGAACGCTTAATCTTTGCTAAATCCAGCATTGCTCACACATAAATCCCCGATTTCCGCAAGAAGTTGGGGGTTTTAATATTATAGCCTTATGGGAATTAATCGTAAGAATATCTATGACTTATTAGGAACTTTGAATGATATTAATATTCATTTTATTTACACAAGCAAGCTCAAAAAAATTTCTAAAAATAGCGTCGAACAAGAAACTTTTTATTTTACAATTTGGTCTAGTGATTTAACAATAAAACAAATAAATGTGTGGAGCAATAAAGTATATGTTTAATTTAAATCGTTGGCAATCTGGCACAGCTGCACTCATGGCTTTAAGTATTACTACAGGTACTGTAGCACCTTTTGTTGTAGCGGCTCCATCTTTTGCTCAAACTACTTTTACTGATGTTTCATCTAACTATTGGGCGACACCGTTTATTAGAGAATTATCACAAAGGGGTGTGATTGCTGGTTTTCCTGACGGTAGCTTCCGCCCAGAAGAGCCAGTTACTCGCGCTCAATTCGCCGCCATGGTAAATAAAGCTTTCCAAAAAGCACCACAACGGCAAGCCATTAGATTTGTAGACGTACCTAGCAACTATTGGGCATCTAACGCGATTCAGCAAGCCTATACCATCGGGTTCTTATCTGGATATCCCGGCAACCGTTTTGAGCCAAATCAAGCCATTCCCCGCCAGCAAGTTTTAGTTGCCCTCGCTAACGGACTTGATTATGCTCCCACTGGTAACTTTGAAAACACTCTGCAATATTTCAACGATGCTTTTAACATAGCTGGCTATGCCCGTAGCCCTATTGCTGCCGCCACAGAGCAAAATATTGTAGTTAACTATCCCAATGTCAGGTTTTTAAATCCCACCGCCACCTCTACCCGCGCCCAAGTTGCAGCTTTTATCTACCAAGCATTAGTTAGTAACAATCAAGCCTCAGCTATTAATTCGCCTTATATTGTGTCTCTTCAACCGACAACTCCCACACCTGTAGCGGTGACAATTCCTCAAGGAACGGTTATCCCTGTGAAGTACGATAAAGCCGAAAAAATCCTAGTAACTAAGGATGAAACAGTACCATTGACACTGACAATCGGACAAAATGTAGTTACCCAAGAAGGTACTGTAGTAGTTCCGGCTGGTAGTCAGGTAGTTGGTGAACTCAAACCTGCTCAGGGTGGTTCTCAATTCGTTGCCGAAAAACTGGTTTTAACCACAGGTCAAGAGTACAATATTAGCGCGGCTTCTGAAGTGATTACCAAAACAGAAACCGTCAAAAAGGGTACTAGCACCGGCACAATTCTCAAGAATACTGTTTTAGGTGCTGGTGCGGCGGCGGCGGTATCTGCGGTAACAGGCGATCGCGCCATTGCCACAGAAGAAGTCTTAGGCGGTGCTGCCATTGGTGGCTTGATTGGTTTATTCTTCGGTAGAAACAGTGTTGACTTAATCGCCATTGATCCAGACACTGATTTACAAATGACTATTAATCAAAATTTCCAAGTTTCTCTGAGATAGTTAAACATCTGTGCGCTATTAATTCAAAATTCCAACTTCAAGACAATCAGTAGCGGATTCAATCCCCTACTGAAGTCTGTTGTTTGTTGATTAATAACTAATGACTAATAACTAATGACTAATAACTAATAACTAATTGGCAACCAAATTATAAATGTAGTTCCCGGTGCATCGGGGGAAGCGATCGCCCGATGAATCGCCGGGCTGAAAACTTCGATTTTCCCTTGCATTTGCTCAATTAATTGTTTGGCGATCGCCAGTCCTAAACCAGTGCCGGGAATTTCTGTTTTTGCTTGTACTCCCCGGTAATGTCTTTCGCCTAGATGGGCTAAATCTTCAGGGGGAATACCGGGGCCAGTATCACTAATCGCAATGCCTTGTAAATTTTCTTTTTCTAGCCCTAATTCCATATAAATCTTACCACCTGAAGGAGTGTATTTGAGGGCGTTATCAATAATGTTACTCAATACTTCTTGTAAGGCTTTAATATTCGCTTTTACTAACGGTAAATTGGGGGGAATGTCTGCAAGTAATTGCAAATTTCTTTCCTGGGCGATTGCTTGAGCAGACACTAATAATGGTGTTAATAAATCCGCCAAAGAGCAATCTATTTCTTGCTCTCCCGTGCCGGGTAATAATAATGCTGGTTGCGCTGATTTGTGGACAGTTGCTTCCACAAATATTTCTGATTCTGGCAGTGACAGTAGTTCTAAATCTGCATCTGTCCAGTCGATGACTTGATCAAATTTTTGGAGCAATTCTGTGAGGCGATCGCTTTCCCTGACAATATTGTCGCCCACATCGCGATTCGGATCTCCGGGGCGCAATCGCTTTAATAATAGCTTGCCAAAGGTGCGTAAGGCCGTTAACGGGTTACGAAACTGATGTAATAAGTTATCTAATAAATCTCGCTGCTGTGCTTGCAAAATTTGTTGTTGACGTAGTTGATGCTGTAACCAGGCACGACGTTGATCTAAAATACAAGCGATCGCCAGAGTTTGCCCAACTTTTTGAATTTGGCTTTGTTCCTGCTCATTCCACGGGCGATCGTCTCTACCTGTCACCAATAGTCCCAACATCACATCCTCATGCAGCAAAGGACAGACAAATTGGTGTCCATTGAGTAAAAATTCTGCTTGCAACTCCGGTTGTTCTGGTTGTGGTGTCTCCGTTGTTGGTGCTGGTGTCAATAACCTTCCTTGCTGCTGAGGTAACATCAACACATTCCCTAAGTGTAGTTGCTTTTGCGCTGTCGCCTCAAGCATCTCATCCCCAGGCATGATTACTGCTGCCTCTGGGTAAACCACCACGGGAACCAACTTGGACTCACCCGTGGGAGAATCCACCAATTCTTCAGTTAAATAAACCACACTTAAAGATGCTCCCAGCCCTTGGGTGAGTAGCGCGATTTGCTCGCGACACAGAGCAACAAAATCTGAACTAGCAGACATTAACATTTTTTGGCTCTTGCTCAGGATCACGGAATTGGAGAAAAGATTCCAAAAGTTACTGTATTTTCCCCACTTATTGAATAAAGTTTAACTAAATCTATTTAATAATGCTTTTCACCAACGAATTATTTATTGCTTCACTTTTGATTCATCTACTGTCAATTTTAGTATTTTCGTTGTATCAAAAGTTAAAAAACTATTGATTTTTTGAACTAGAACTTATATAATGACGACGGATTTTGTAGCCATAACTACAATCTATAGCTTGAAAGAGGAGGAAAATAGGTTGGCAAGGAGACGTAAAAGGAAAAGTCGTCGTCGCCAAGAAGGACGACGGATTTTAGAACATGTGCCTCAATATAGCATCGAAAGCGGCGAAGAAAAACCTGTGACAGCAGCCAGAAAATTCATTCAAGCTGAAGGTATTTTGCCACCAGCGTTGCTACTCGTAAAGCGCAACGAACACACCACAGACCGTTATTTCTGGGCAGAGAAAGGGCTGTTTGGTGCTCAGTACGTGGAAGAAAACCATTTCTTGTTTCCGAGCCTGCGGACACTCGAATCTCCCGCAGGTTCGGAACCAGTGGCTGTAGGCAGTCGCTGAGTCACAAGTGGATATCTTACCGTGTTGAGTGCAACTTCTGACAACCATTTAACTGGCAAAAATGCTCAGTCGATGCAAAGTTTCCATTTTTTTTAAGTTTGTCACTGATTTGCCAGTAGAGGTAGCGCGAGTAATGAGACAATCAACTTCCAGCCAGCGACATGTAGTTTGTCTGGGTTGATTTTAGTCTGAATCATGCACAAGGGAGTCAGGATACAGCTAAAAGCGTCCAGAAACGAGAGTTACGTTGTGCTTTCATCCTATGGATTGCTCAGCAAGCTCTCTCAACACATCAAGCTTTTCCCTACGGCACACAGTCGTAGGGAAAAGAAATATTGAATCACCTAATCTCTCTTTACGCAGCTTCCATCAAAAATCCGCATATTTGTCAACGAGATTCTCAAAATCATCAAAAATCAATCACTCAGTTTGAGTTGGAGTGCGTTCTGTAACTCAATAATTTCATCCCGATGGGCAGTCACAGTAATTTTACTAGATGGCTGCTTTTGACTGAAGTTGGGTTCTAGCTTCAGCAGAACCTTTTCCAGCCTGCCAGCTTTCTGCCAATAAAAAAAACCACTCAAAGGCGACAGTAGCAACAGCCCCCAAACAAAAATGTTTAACTGAGGCACAAGCAACGATAAAACTAAAGATAGACAAACCAAGCCAACAGCAGCCAATAACGATAAAAACACAGCTAGAAATCTGCTAGGTTTGACAAACCCTTCAAAGGTTACTTGGTTGCTTTCTTTGTCTATCCCTACCACGCGGTAAGACCGAGAGCGAAAATAATCTTGCAATTTAGGCATAAAGACAGCTTCATCTTGCTCGGATATCAGTTGTGCTGTTTGTGTGCGGTCTTTAGTCGAGGCACGAATAAAGAAAAACAGCCCAACCGATAGCAACAAGGTTAGCAGTAGGGTGGATGGCAAAATCGCGGTATCCATAGCTAATTGTTACAGGTTAACTGGAGGTGATTTATTCATTCTTAATTATTGGTTACTTTGTCCTCCGATTGATGTAGTTTTGCCAAAGCCTGGCTAAATCCTGGGCTTGAGCTTGCCATTCGGGAGAAATTTGATACATCCGCCTAGGACGACCCCGCCCTTCGAGTTTCTTCCAATACCCAGTGATGGCATTGTGGTCTTCGAGAAATTTGATGGCACTGTAAAGTACAGTATCTGAAAGGCGATAGGTGGGATATTCGGTGTCTAGTTGCTGAATTAACTCAGTGCCGTAGGATTCACCTTGGAGCAAAACATCCAGGATATAACAAATTGCTAGCTCCTGGCAGAGATAAGTTGGCGGAGGATTCTCAAAGAATTGATATATATCCTCAAGTTTCATAGTAAGTGATGGCTAAAATGATCCCTTATCGTGAAATCTACATTTTTGTAGCTAGTATATAATGCTACTCCAATTTGATTATGTGGCAACTGTTACTTAAGCACATTCACTTAAGTAACAGATGAGCAAATTTCCCAAGGTTTTAAGTCGTGAGAAAAGTGTAAAAGTCTTAGGAACGCCAAATACTACGCCCCTAACCTAGATTTAATGAGTGTGGTGAGGAGCAATCAAGACAGTAGTTTTGCCACTCTCTTGGTGTCAAGTAATGCCAAGCTGTTTATAACTGCTTAAACGTAAGATGCCATCGAAAAAATTTTACAAGTAAAATGCCATTTTGTCTGTAAATCTGTAAAAGTTAATCAAGACTTTGTTTAATCGTGAATATCCTTGTCAAATCCTCAAAAATTCAGACACGTAAGATGTTAGTGTCATAACCTGTAGATAAATTTGGCGGAACTTACGCAAGAATATTTTTTATGGAGGTAGGATTGAGAAATATCAAGTAATCAGGCTTTTGCTTGGTAACACTTCTCACCCCACCCTGAATTGCCCTTACCCATCTCTAAATTTTGATAAAACTAGCAAGTGCCTAGCACGTTGGTGATCAGTATGTCACAAAACCGTGATGCTCCCTCGTCTTCCTCGAATCTTCGGACAATTGCCGAAACCTTTCGCCTCACAGGCTGGATTAGCTTTTGGATTCAGTTAGTGCTAGGTGTAGTTTCTGGAATTATTGTGCTGCTATTCGCCATTTTTAGCCAAAGAACAGGTAGTCCTAGTAATAATCCTGGGACTGGGTTTGGTGTGTTTTTAGCAGTTTGTGGACTGCTAATTTTAGGCGGGGGTATTTATCTGGGGTTTAGATACACCCGAATTGGCAATCAACTCATGTCATCCAACCCCAGTAACCGCCCTCGCAAAGCCGAGACATTACAGGTATTACGTTTGGGGCTGTGGGTAAACTTAATCGGGACGTTAGTTACACTTTTGGGAGCGCAGGCGATCGTTGGTACACTGGTAGCTAGGTCAATATCTCCTCAAGCTGTCACTACCCAATTATTCGACCCTAACCGGATTATTAGCGGTTTGGATATGTTGGTAGTTCAAGCCAACATCAACACTGTTTCAGCACACTTTGCTGGGCTAGTAAGCTCACTCTGGTTGCTTGCTCGCATCAATCGTTCATCATAGCCTACAGAAGTCAGGCTATTTTTCTCCTGCTCCCCACTCCCTTGGCTAATATTTGCTTTTCCTGTCATCGCAAGTCAAAATCAGTATTGTAAAACTTCGCCCAATTTATCAACACATATAGTCAGATACAGTCATTGCTCACAGAGAAGTCAGCGAAAATTACCTATACAGGCTTTCTCTAGTAAAGGGAACTGAGCGAGAATGTTGTTGGATACGAGTAGGAACATAAGTTAGTATATACTAACTAACATCCACAGAAAGTAGCTAGTGTATGCAAGTAGTCGAGCGGCATATCATTCAAAGAAATCATCCCCATCATCAGGAGATTGAGCAATTATGTTTTGCTGCTAAAAACCTCTACAATTATGCTAACTTTCACATTCGCCAAAGCTTTATTTTTGCTCAAAAGTATCTCGATTACAATTGTTTAGCAAAACAATTAAAATCAACCGAACCATACCAAGCCTTACCAGCTAAAGTTGCCCAACAAGTATTATTAGGACTACATCGCAACTGGTTAAGTTTTTTTGCAGCAATTAAAGCTTATGGAGCAGATAAATCCAAATTTTTAGGTAGACCCAAATTACCGAAATATAAACATAAAGAAAAAGGCAGACACTTATTAGTTTACACAGCCCAGGCAGTGAGTAAACCGAAAATGAAAGTCGGTTTGATTCATCTGTCACAAACACAGATTCATCTGACTACAAAAGTAGACTATGTACATCTGAATCAAGTGAGGATTGTCCCAAAAATAGACCATTATGTCGTAGAAGTTGTGTATGAAAAGTCGGAAATAGATTATGGTTTAGACAGTAATGCCATAGCAGCGATTGATTTAGGAATAGATAACCTAGCAACCTTAACATCAAACCAGCCGGGATTTATACCAGTTCTGGTTTCGGGGCGGATTATTAAATCAATTAATCGTTACTACAATCAAAAAAAAGCCAATTTACAATCTTTACTACCTGGACATCAAAAGACATCTAAACAACTACAAAGTTTAACGAAAAAACGCAATTTTCGCGTAGATGATTATCTGCATAAAGCCAGTCGTTTAATTATTGACCATTTAGTGAACTGTGGCATTGGCACTTTAGTAATAGGTCAAAATTCCTTGTGGAAACAGAATGCTAATTTAGGCAGCATCAATAATCAAAACTTTGTTTGTATTCCTCATAACCGATTTGTACAGCAGTTGAGTTATAAAGCGAAATTAGTGGGGATAAATGTATTGGTTTCGGAAGAATCTTATACCAGTGTAGCTTCTTTTTTAGACCAAGATACTCTTCCCACTTACGGAGAAAGTGACTTCAAAGAAGTTAAATTTAGTGGTCGCCGAATCAAAACTAAACTCTATAGAGCGGGTAATGGTTTATTGATTCATGCTGATGTCAATGGTAGTTTAAATATTTTACGTAAAGTAGTCCCGACAGCGTTTAGTCTAGGGATAGGGGGCGTTGTAGTTCGCCCCGTCGGGGTTATTCCCGGCAAACGAAAGCCATGAGATATTTGTCTATGTTTTTTGGAACTATATGCTCATCTGTTGACAGGACGTAGGCAAGAAACTGAGAAAAATCTGTGCTGGATATTAAGCAAATACGGGAAAATCCCCAACTAATTCAGGAACGGTTGAATAGTCGTAGTGGTAAATACGACATAGAACCGATATTACAGTTAGATCGGCAGCAACGAGACATAGAAGTAACTCGTAGTCAACTGCAAGCTAGAAGTAATGAAATTGGTAAACTTGTCGGGCAGAAGATTAAATCTGGTGTCAACCCTCAAGACCCAGAAATTCAAGGTCTGCGGGATGAGGGGAACGCCATTAAAGCCCAATTGAGTGAACTAGAACCCAAAGAAAAGGAACTCAAGGCGGAAATAGAACAACTAATCTTAGCAATTCCCAACTTACCCAGTGATGCTACGCCTGTGGGTAAAAGTGAGGAAGATAATGTAGAAGTTCGCCGTTGGGGTGATGAGTATATACCTCAGAATCCCAATATTCTGCCGCATTGGGAAATTGGCGAAAAGCTAGGTATTCTCAATGTAGAGCGAGCTGTGAAAGTTGCCCAAAGTCGCTTTATCAACTTAATTGGGGCTGGTGCTGCCCTAGAACGGGCATTAATTCAATTTATGCTGACTATGCAAACCCAAGCTGGGTATGTAGAAGTCAGTCCGCCGCTTTTAGTAAATACTGATTCTTTGACGGCGACAGGTCAATTACCCAAGTTTGCGGAAGAAAGCTTTAAATGTGCTGATGATGATTTATGGCTAATTCCCACGGCGGAAGTACCTGTGACTAACCTCTACCGGGGTGAGATTCTCCCGGCGGAAAGTTTACCTATTTACCACTGTGCTTATACGCCTTGTTTTCGTCGGGAAGCGGGAAGCTATGGGCGTGATATGCGGGGGTTAATTCGCTTGCACCAATTCAATAAAGTGGAGTTGGTGAAATTTGTGCATCCTGGCACCTCTTTTGATGAGTTGGAAAAATTGGTGGGAAATGCAGAAGCAATTCTACAGGCGTTAAAGTTGCCTTATCGAGTCATCAATTTATGTAGTGGAGATTTGGGCTTTTCTTCGACTAAAACCTATGATTTAGAAGTTTGGCTACCTTCTTCTGGGAAGTATCGGGAGATTTCTAGCTGTTCTAATTTTGTAGACTTCCAGGCGCGACGGGCTGATATTCGGTTTAAGGAAGCCGGGAAGAAGGGGACTCAGTTTGTGCATACGCTGAACGGTTCTGGTTTGGCTGTGGGGCGGACAATGGCGGCTATTTTGGAAAATTATCAGCAGCCGGATGGGACGGTGTTGATACCAGAAGTGTTGCGTCCGTATCTTGGCAACCAAGAAACGTTGACATCCTCCATACCGAAAAATTCATGAGTTCTGACCAAAGCTTGAGTTAAACACAGAGTAACCCAACATGGAAGAGATTGTTGGGTTTCCTCAGTTCAATTCAATCTACACTTGAAAAGGATGGCTGATGATGATTCCAATTAATGAAGCTCACTTGGTACCAGAAGATCAACCAATCCGTGGTAGTGTACAAACTTCTGTCCAAAATGCTCAGGCTCTTGTCAGAAAATATATTCCTGCTAGTAGAGAACTTTCACAAGAGTTGATGCAGGAGCGAAGATTGGAGGCTTTGAGCGAGTATTGCAGGTTGGGTTGAGCGACGGCGCAACCCAACAAATTCCTGATGTTGAGCCAAGCATTACCTGATATTGCCAGAGGGTTTAAGTCTTTGCGCCCTTTCACCAACTACTACAATAAAAGTATATATCCGAGTATTTTGATTAATTTGCTTTATGTCAGTTTTAGCAGCGATCGCAGTCTTGGCGGTATTAATCTTGGTACATGAACTGGGGCATTTTATTGCAGCCCGTTCTCAAGGTATCCATGTCAACCGTTTTTCTTTAGGATTTGGCCCTGTTCTGTGGAAGTACCAAGGCCCAGAAACCGAATATGCTATCCGGGCGTTTCCTTTAGGTGGCTTCGTCGGGTTTCCTGATGATGATCCAGATAGTGATATTCCTCCCAATGACCCGAATTTGCTGCGTAATCGCCCAATTTTAGACCGGGCGATCGTCATTAGTGCTGGCGTGATTGCCAATTTAATTTTTGCCTATATGCTATTGGTAGCCCAAGTCAGTTTTATTGGCATTGGGCAGACTACCCAACCAGGGGTACTCATTCAACAGCTAGCACCAGAAGTCAGTGATGTCGCCAGCAAAGCTGGACTACAAGCCGGAGATGTCATCATCGCAGCTGGTGGACAAAAATTTGGCACTTCGCTGCAATCTATCGATAGTTTAAGAGACATCATTAAAAGTAGCCCCAATCAGCCAATTACACTAGAAATTGCCCGTGGCGACCAACAGCTATCTGTGAATGTCATTCCTGAAGCTAAACCTACAGGCGGTAGTATTGGTATTGGGCTTGCACCTAACGGCAAAGTTGAACGCCGTCCTGTGTCTAATCCAGTCACAGCTTTTAGCGTTGGTGCGGCTGAATTTCAGCGCATCGTCACCATGACATTTAAAGGATTTGGACAGCTAATTACTAACTTTGGTGAAACTGCTGGACAAGTCGCTGGCCCTATCAAAATTGTGGAAATCGGCGCGAACATCGCCCAAAACGATACAGGTAGTTTATTCTTTTTTGCGGCTTTAATTAGCATCAACTTGGCAGTAATTAATATTTTGCCTCTCCCAGCTTTAGATGGTGGACAATTAGCATTTTTACTGATTGAAGGTTTGCGTGGTAAGCCCTTGCCGAATCGGATTCAAGAAGGTGTCATGCAAACAGGTTTAATGCTACTCTTAGGTTTGGGCATTTTTCTGATTGTGAAAGAAACTACCCAGTTAACTACACAGTTGGAGTGGGTACAAAAATTATTCCAGTGAGTACCAAGCGCAAATCATTATCTAAGAAGCAACGAGCAGTAGAAATACTGACTCGATTGCATCAAATGTATCCAGATGCGACCTGCTCTTTAACTTATTCAACTCCAGTGCAACTGCTGGTGGCGACTATTCTCTCTGCTCAGTGTACTGATGAGCGCGTGAATCAAGTTACACCAGCTTTATTTAGTCGCTTTCCTGATGCTGCTAGTTTGGCGAATGCTGACTTGGCAGAGTTAGAAACTTTGGTGCGTTCGACAGGGTTTTATCGCAATAAGGCGAAAAATATTCAAGCCGCTTGTCGGATGATTGTTACTGAGTTTAATTCTGTAGTTCCTAATACAATGGAACAGTTGTTAAAACTGCCTGGGGTAGCCCGCAAGACGGCAAATGTGGTTTTAGCTCATGCTTACGGAATTAATGCAGGGGTAACAGTTGATACCCACGTAAAGCGGTTAAGTCAGCGTTTGGGTTTAACTAAGTATGCCGATCCGATTCACATTGAAAAAGATTTGATGCAGTTATTACCGCAGCCAGATTGGGAAAATTGGTCAATTCGGCTGATTTATCACGGTCGGGCTGTGTGTAAAGCCCGTTCTCCAGCTTGTGAGGCTTGTAACCTGGCTGATTTATGTCCTGCTGCTCATCAACAAATTTCCGTAGGCTAAATAAAAGAAAATAGAGGCAATCAGCCTTTCCTAAAGGTAGAATGGAAAATGCTGTCTTTACATCTGTAAGATAATTCATGGCAAAGAAGAGTATGATTGAGCGCGAGAAAAAACGCGCTAAGTTGGCTGAAAAATACGCTGCAAAACGCGAAGCTTTGTTAGAAGAGTTCAGAACAACTGAGTCTCCCCTAGATAAGCTAGAAATTCACCGCAAAATTCAACAGTTACCCCGTAACAGTGCGCCCTCTCGTCGTCGTAACCGTTGCTGGTTAACTGGTCGTCCCAGAGGTGTGTACCGTGATTTTGGTCTGTCTCGGAACGTTTTACGGGAATGGGCGCACCAAGGTCTTTTACCTGGAGTCGTTAAGTCTAGCTGGTAGTCATTAGTCATTAGTCATTAGTCATTAGTCATTAGTCATTAGTCATTAGTCATTGGGTATGGCTGTGAACTTTAGACTTTCGACTGTGGACTTTTGACTATAGACTTGATTTTATTGACCACAACAACGCTCGATACCCAGACTTTCTAAGAGTAGATCGCTGACGGCGTTAGCGATCGCAAACTCTCCATAAAAACTTTTGGAAAAATCAAACGCTTGCATTTCGGTGACAATGGCAATGACTAGAGAACCTAAATCGTTCTCTCCTTCCATTCGTTGGCGGACAAAAATTTGTGTTGCTCGTTGAGCAATCTTCTGATTAATTGCTTCGGGGATAAATTCTGCATCCAGCCACCGCAGCAAACGCTCTTGTAACCATTCACCTTCGAGTTGGGGATTTTCAGATGTTGGGAGAGTGATAGGTGGTATTGCTTGTGTCATACTGTGTTAACCGCAGAGGAATTACCAGGAAGATGTAGAGGAGCGCAGAGGATAATAGATTCTCATAGCGTTCCTCTGATATTTTTTATTTTTAGTTTGATCTATGCAATATGATATTGCCGCTATTATACAGGGTTATGCTCAAGGCTATTTTCTCATGGCTGATGAAGATGACGGCCTGGGATGGTACAGTAGTCGCGATCGCACTTTGATTCCTTTAGATGAGCGATTCCGTTACCCCAAGTCTTTACAGCGTATTTTGAACCAAGAACGCTTTAGTGTGGCGGTTAACCGTGATTTTGCGGCTGTAGTTGCAGGTTGCGCTAACCGAGAATCTACATGGATTTCTGAAGAATTAAAACAGATTTACTGGCAATTATACCAAGCAGGTTTCGCTTATAGTTTTGAAACTTGGCAAGATGACAAACTAGCTGGGGGAATTTTAGGACTTGTC
The DNA here is from genome assembly GCF_963870205.1 of Anabaena sp. CA = ATCC 33047. NCBI lineage: Bacteria > Bacillati > Cyanobacteriota > Cyanophyceae > Nostocales > Nostocaceae > Anabaena > Anabaena sp. CA = ATCC 33047. The sequence goes on from NZ_CAWMSA010000044.1 coordinate 349,145, forward strand.
ATCGGTGGTGCTTTCATTGGTGAATCGATGTTTTACCACATTCCTGAAGGTTCTAAAGTAGCGATGGTTAAGTTGGTAGAAAGGTTGCGTCAGCAAAAATTTGTCCTGTTTGACGCTCAAATGATGAATCCCCATTTAGAACGATTTGGTGCTTATCGCGTTCATGATGAAGAATATCACACTCTACTTCACCAGGCATTAATGACACGTTGCACTCTTGTCTAGTTTAGTTGGAATTAGGGAGTGGGGATTTTCGGATTAAGGACTAAAGTCCTTACTACCAACCTTTAATTATTTATGCTGTTCTAGTTAGCCAAGATTCAACAGATAGATTTCTTACTTGTTGCATTCGTTGAAAGTCGCTATCAGCCGATACTATGGTGAGATGATTTTGAATGGCAATAGCTGCTATCCACAGGTCATTTTCGCCAAAACCTAAATCAGTAATTTTGGTTTTTCTTCGCTTGTTTTTTTCTTTTGATGCAAATTGATTAAATCAAGCTGCTTTTAATTCACCGTAGATGATAGCAGTCTCTTCCGTTACTAAATAAATACGAATATCCTCTAAAAATTCTGTCAAGTGACCAAGATTAACATCCTTTCGTTGGGATTTTTCCATCATGTATCTTAGTTCACCCTGGACAATTACACAAGTGGAAATATTATTTTCTCCAACTTCAATAATATGACGGATAATATTTAGCTCACCTAAAATAATGGCACTACAATGATTTGTATCCAATAAATACATTATTCAAATGGGTTGTATTCATAATCAAATTTAGCTTTTTCACGGTTATCATATACTGATTGTAAGCATTCCTCAAAATCATCACCTTCCCACGTACCAGCGTGTCTCAGAATGGAATGTCCAGAAGTAGGGCGGTATGTTAATTGCTTTGTATCATCAGAAGTTTTTGTAGCTTCTGATAAGACGCTAGGTTGTTGCTGATCTGTTTCTAAATCCTTGTTTGTGTGAGTAAGTTTAATAGAACGAATTAATAACAATGCTTCTGTAAGTAATTCTGGTGGTAGAGTTTCTATTTCTTGAAGCAATAGTTCTTTGGTAGTCATATTTAATATCTAATTATTTTACTTTCTTTGTATCGCTAATTCAGATATTGCTACGACAAGTTTATCCATCATAATTGTTTCTAATGGAAAACCCAGTCATTATAGAACTGGGTTGTAAAAATGAAAGATGATTTATAGCAATTCCCATTCAAGTGAGGTGCAGTCAGTCATAATTAAACGCAGATAAACACAGAGAAACACAGATAAATATGTAACTTATTAGACTAGAAATCGCTATCTTAATGTTATTTATAACTAAACATCTCCACAATATTTAGTAGCAATCAAGCGATTATTTTTATAAACTAAAACTCTGCCGTAACCTTCATCTTTAACCGCAGCATAGAGATAATTACCGTTTCTAAATCTGTAAACTAAATCTCCATTTTTATCACGTCTGACTGTACCATTGTTCAGCAGGAGATCAGGACGTTGTAGGGTAGTTGGTATATTGTAGGCTGCATAGCGTAGTTTACCATTGCTGAGGCGGGAAACTTCTACATATACACCTTCTGCGCTACAGCTAAATTCTGTTGTCGAAGCTAGTGCTGATGTAGGTATTGCTAAGGTAGCGGTTAATACGGAAGCTGCACCTGTAAATGTAGCTAAAATTTTCCAGAGAGATTTTGTAGACATATTATTAATTCCTAAAGGCTTGTATGATTCAGCTACAAAGTCAGCTTGCTACTTTTCGGATTTTTCTGCCAATAAAGTTAATCAGTTTTGACTCGCTGTTCTGTAACTAAAGTTAAACTTACCCATTCACCTTTATCGTTATAACTGCGTAGTATGCGTTGGCGCAAGTTTGGTTGAATTAACCAACCCATCTCTAAGATAAAAGCTTGACGTAGCTGAACTTTCAGAGTAAAAGTAGCAGACGCACCGTTAGGTAATAACAAAACTTGTATTTGCTTTTGAGGATTTTGATCAAAGATGATGCGAGAACCGTTGATGCTAGCAGTGGATGTAATTGTGCATCCAGGATAATTGATAGTTTGAGTTAATTGTTGACTATTATTAAGTTGTATTTTGAGATTTGTAGAGATAGTTTCAGGGGAACTCCAGTCAGGATATATGGTTGTAGCTTCACCTTGCCATTCTCCCAGCAAGTCATCTATTTGTAAGGGTGGGTTTTCTACTGGTTCAGTACCCGCTAAATGTTCACGAATCAGAGTGAGTTTATCTATTTGACCATTTTTATCGAATAATTGAACTAGGCGTAAGCGGCGATTTTCGTGAATTAATCCTAATTCTGCACCAAACTCAGTAAAAGGTGCTAGCTGAATAGAACCTTGGGAAAATGCACCATTAGGGAAAAATAGTGTATTCCGGGACAAGGAACTGTATTCTAAAACTAAATCGGCTTGTCCTTGACGGCGAACAACCTGATGTATAGTTTGGTTATTGTTCAATCCTTCTAAAGAGACTACACTGTTGATATCTTCTAACAGTTCACCTTGGGGTGAAAAACGTGTGAATGAACCTCGCCATTCACCGAGATTTTTTAGTAAATATTGCCATTGAGAAGTCATATTTTAGTTATTAGTCATTAGTCATTAGTTATTAGTTATTAGTCATTTTCCGCAGTAGCTCTTAACTTTTAGCAAAACGTCTGACAGCAAATAAGCTTCCTATTAATCCTACAGCTGCACCAAAGCTTAAAAGAATGATGGGTAAGAGTAGAATTTGTATAGGAGTGAGTTGGATACCATTGCTAAGAAATTGCAAAAATTCTGGTTGATTGCTGAGTAACTTACTGATGAACTGCTGAATGACTGAAATAAAACTCCAGGCGATCGCACCACCCAATAAACCAAAGGCAACTCCTTGTAAAATGAACGGTAGATAAATCCACGCCTTTGTTGCGCCGACTAGCTGCATAATTTCAATTTCCTGACGACGGGCTAAAACTATCAGCCTAATGGTAGTCGTAGTAACTGCGATCGCAGTTAATGTCAAAATAATTGTAATCGTTAAAGTCACCCAGTTAAGACCTCTGTGCAACTGGGCAATGCGTTTTACCGCCTCATCAATATATTGAACCGTTTCCACACCCTGCAACTTAGCTAGTTGAGTAGCTAAATTCGGCACAACTTGAGGGTTACGAGCTTTCACCTTAATTTCATCAACCAAAGGATTTTCGCCTAACTGTTGCGTCGCACCCTCAATATCAGAAATTCCCATTTCCTTAACTAACTTACTCCAAGCTTCCTCTTTAGGAATAGTCTGCACACTGACAACATCTGGAAATTGTACCACCAATGTTTCTATAGTCTGGGCGCGCGTACCAGAATCAAGATAAACTGATAACTCTAACTGACTACCAAATTGATTAACAAGTTTTTCCACCTGCCAAGAAGTTTGCAAACTCAAACCAAATAAAAACAGTAACACCGTCACCGTACTCACAGCTGCCCAATTCATCCAACCACCACGCAGCAAACCCAGAAAAGTTTCCTTCAGCAAGTAGTCAAGTTTCGTCAGAAATTTCAACACACATCACCCCAAGAGAAAATTCAAAATAGCCTACGGAAACCACTACCTTTATACACCCAAGCCAAATCTTTCGGTAAACTCTGCGTACCTCCGCGTTGACTCCGCGTGCCTCCGCGTTTAATAATCACCACGAACGACAAACGACATTGATAGAATGAGGGTAGTAGGAATTTTCACAAATTAGCCATCGAGAGTCATGCCTTCTGAAATTGCTGTTGAGAAGAAAAAGTTAAAAAATCCGCCATTACAACTACACTATCTAGGCGATCGCGCTTTGCGTCAACCAGCCAAACGCATCACCAAAGTAGACGATGAAATTCGTCAACTCATACGCGAGATGCTACAAACTATGTACAGCAATGATGGCATAGGTTTGGCTGCACCCCAAGTTGGAATTCATAAACAACTAATTGTGATTGACTGCGAACCCGATAACCCTGCTAACCCACCACTGGTATTAATTAACCCCACCATTAAACAAGTTAGCCGTGACATTTGTGTGGCGCAAGAAGGATGTTTGAGTATTCCTGGCGTATATATGGATGTGAAGCGTCCCACAGTTGTGGAAGTATCTTATAAAGATGAAAATGGCCGTCCCCAAACGCTGAAAGCGACTGACTTACTCGCACGCTGCATACAGCATGAAATGGATCACCTGAATGGTGTTGTGTTTGTAGATCGTGTAGACAACTCCTTGACTTTGGCGCAGGAGTTATCTAAAAATGGCTTCTCGTATCAAGCAGTTAAACCAGTAGCATAGGGTGGCTAGTAGTGTATTTAACTCCAAAAAGCGGTTTTTTTCTGGGAAGTTCTTGTATAACAGCGATCGCTGCTGTTGGTTCTGTGTTTGAATTAACTTCAGGACAGCCAGATTTAGGTGTGCAGTTAACTTCTATTATCTTAGGGTTGAGTATTCCTCTGACGGGTTTATTTTTTATTGCCGCAGTTAGGGACGCAAGGGCTAACATTAAATAAGCATCAGGTACATAAAAAGGGGAAGGGATGAAGTCCACACGTTAGATTCATTCTTTTCCCTTTTCTCATGGAGGGTGGGGATTTAAACGCAGAGGCGCGCGGAGGTAACGCGGAGGTACGCAGAGTTGTGGATTTTAGGGTGATCGCTTCTACAATGGGAGTATGCTGATATCTTCTACGCCTGTATTACGATTGTCTCAAGGACATCTCAATTTATTAGAGAGTTGTCCCCGCAAATTCCAGCACACTTATTTAGAACAGCTTAATTCACCTGTAGAACAGCTTAATTCACCCGCAAATCGTGAATATGAGGAGGAATCACAAAAATATGAGGAGAAATCACAAAGTTTAGGTAGTCACTTTCACTTGCTCATGCAGCAACGGGAAATGGGTTTACCAATTGATAGTCTTCTAGCAGCAAATACCAAGTTGCAAAGTTTGATGTCAGCTTTTGCTGAAGCTGCTCCAGAGGTTTTGAACAATAAAACAGATAATGCAATTTTCCGGGAAAGTGAACATTACCGCACTCTGCAAGTTCAAGACTATTTGCTGACTGTTATTTATGATTTATTAATTGCTGATGCTCAACAGGCTCAAATTCTCGACTGGAAAACAACAAAGAAACGACCCAATAAACGCACATTAGCGCAAAACTGGCAAACTCTCCTTTATATGTATGTTTTAGCTGAAACTAGCTCATACTTGCCAGAAAATATTTCTATGACTTACTGGTTTGTCCAATCTGAAGGCGCACCGCAAAATATCACATTTACTTATAGCCAGAGACAACATCAACAAACAGCAAAAAAACTTAATCAATTGTTAAGTCAATTAACTACTTGGTTAGCAGATTATCAACAAAATAAACCTTTTCCGCAAGTAGGGACGGGTAGCAAAGCCTGTGATTATTGTCATTTTACCAGACGGTGCGATCGCATTCCCGCCACTGAACCTGTAAAAGCTCAAAATTCTTTACCAGATATCGCTAATATTCAAGAAGTCACAATTTAATCGAGAATGGGGACAAATCAATTCAAAATTCAAAAACTCTTAGGTAAACATTTCCTCATATCTCCTACACCCCTAAAGATTTATGACAAACTTTGAGCAAATTGACGCTATATATGTGCGTGAATTAGGAATTGATGATATTGCTCCCGTTTATCATTTGGGAGAAGAATTATTTACTAGCGATTTATACCCTTACCTTTACCGTACTTGGGACGAATGGGAAGTAATTGGACTTTATAATACAGACCCAGAATATTGTTTAGTTGCTGAAACAGATGGAGACTTAGCCGGATTTATTTTAGGGACTATCATTACCAAAGCATCATGGACTTATGGTTACATTTTATGGTTAGGAGTAAGTCCTAAATTTCAACGTCAGGGAGTAGCAGACAAATTAGTTGATAAAGTCGTCGCTCGGATGATTGAAGATGGAGCAAGATTTATGTTAGTAGATACTGATCCGACTAATATACCAGCCGTGAAGTTTTTCAACCGCAAAGGTTTTGGTAATATTCGTCAGCATATTTTCTTGTCAATGAATTTAAGCAAGCATCCACATTATGGCAGATTAATTGACTATGAACATCAAAAAGCAGAAAGAGCAGGTTATAGACGTTCTCGCCCTGCTATTCGCGCCCGCAAACCTGAAGGTTTAGCTGGTGAATTAGCTTTAAATCCTCTAGTTAATGAATCTACAAATAATGAGTAATACTAAATTAATAGTAACTTGCTTAGAATCAAATTTTAAGCATTATTGAACGCAGATGGACGCAGAGAGAAGTCTGAGCGGCGGCTTCCGCCGTAGACGCGCAAGCGGCTTGTCGTAGACATCAGAACTTCTCCTAACGGAGACGCTGCGCGAACGGTGTAAACGCAGATAAAGACAGATAAATCAATGGATTTTATCGCTCTGTGCAACTTTACATAAAATTGGTATAAGCTTTTAATTTTGAATTTTGAATTTTGAATTTTGAATTGATTAAATGCAGTGGATTTTAACAGTTAGCGAACAACCCCCAGAGTGGTTTACCCAATTAGTAAAACAGTACACTCCTGCATCAACAGGATTATTTGCAGCCCAATTATTATGGCAAAGGGGAATTAAAGATAAATCACAATTAGCAGCTTTTATTAATCATAAATCTTATCAACCAGCTAGCCCCTTTGAGTTTGGGGAAGAAATGCACTTGGCAATGAAACGCTTGCAACAGGCAAGAAATGCAGGTGAAAAAATAACTATTTGGGGTGATTTTGATGCGGATGGTATTACTTCTACATCTGTACTTTGGGATGGTTTAGGACAATTTTTTAAACAAAATCAACAGTTAAATTATTACATTCCTAATCGCTTGAAAGAATCTCACGGATTGAATATAGCAGGAATTGATAATTTAGCTCAACAAGGTTGTAAATTAATAGTTACTTGCGACACGGGCAGCACAAATATTGATGAAATTATCTATGCTAAAAATTTAGGTATAGATGTCATAGTTACAGACCATCATACTTTACCTGCCGAACGTCCACCAGTTACAGCTATTATTAATCCGCGTTATTTATCACCAGAACATCCTTTATTTCATTTGTCGGGTGTGGCGGTAGCTTATAAGTTAGTAGAAGCCCTTTATCAAACTTTGCCTGATGTTCCTCAAGAACCGTTAGAGAATTTATTAGATTTAGTAGCAGTCGGGTTAATTGCTGATTTAGTGCAGCTAAGTGGCGACTGTCGGTATTTAGCACAGTTGGGTATTCAAATACTGCAAGCTGATTTTAAACAACCACCAGCAGCACGACGCAGGCCGGGAGTAGGAAGATTATTAGAATTGTGCCAGAAAAATGGCGATCGCCCCACAGATATCTCTTTCGGTTTAGGCCCCCGCATCAACGCAGTTAGTCGCATCCAAGGCGATGCTAGTTTTTGCGTTGAGTTACTCACTAGCCGAGATATCAAACGTTGCCATGAACTCGCGGAAATCACTGAACTAGCCAACACCCGCCGTAAATCTTTACAAAAAGATGTACAAAACCAAGTAACCCAAAAACTCTCACAATTAGACCTTTCAACCACCAGCGTCATTGTTTTAGAAGATACCCAATGGCCAGCAGGTGTTTTAGGTTTAGTCGCCGGACAAGTCGCCCAAGAAACCGGCCGCCCAACAATTTTGTTAAGTACGGAAGGGACTGGGGATAATTCCTTGGCTACTCCCCTCGCCAGAGGTTCAGCCCGTTCTATCAATTCTGTCGATTTATACCAATTGGTGAAAGACCAAGCCCATCTGTTACATCGCTTTGGCGGACATCCCTATGCAGCAGGTTTGAGTTTACCTGTAGAGAATATTCCCTTATTTAGAGATGCAATTAATCAGCAATTGCGGCAATCTTTGGGTAGTATAAATCTCAGCCCTACGGTACAAGCAGATATAACTGTAACAGTAGCCGACTTAGGTAAAGAATTATTTTTTGAATTGAAATTATTAGAACCTTGTGGTATGGGTAATCCTGTACCAAAATTACTGATTCAAAACTGCTGGTTTGAAAATACTTGGCATCGCAATCAACAAGATTCCCAGGGGAAAAAGGTACAGTACATTAAGACCGATTTTGATATCCGCGACGACTCCACTAAAAACGCCTTTCCTGGGATTTGGTGGGGACATTATAAAGAAGAATTACCTCTAGGTAGGTGTGATTGCATTGCAGAATTAGACTACAACACCTACAAAAAACGCTATGAAGTTAGATTAATTGCTGTCCGTCCTAGTGCTGAATCAGGACTCAAAACTCACAACTCTGCACAGATTTTAGACTGGCGTAACTTCCCCAGTCAAGAGTCCCCAGCCCCCAGTCAAGAGTCCCTCATCATTGACGAATGTCCGACTCATTGGGATGAATTACGGGCATGGTGGCGGCGATCGCTCTACAATAATCAACAATTAGCCCTTGCTTGGTCTAAACCCCACCATCAACCACCGATGGAAATTTGGCTGACTTTGGTTGGTATTGCTAAATATCTCAGTCGCACAAATCAACCTGTTACCCGTGTACAGCTTGTCAAGAAACTGGGGATAAGTAACCAAACCTTACTTTTAGGAATTCAAGCATTAAAATATTACGGATTTACTGTTACAAGACAAGACCGTGATTTACATATTAGTTGGAATGCTAGCACTGTCTCTGAAAGTAAGGGCGATGTAGCTGTTGCACAGTTTTTAGCCGCTATCAGTGAAGAACAATTCCAGCAGAATTATTTTACTGATGTACCGCTATCTACAATTATGGCGATGGTTAATAGTCATTAGTCATTAGTCATTAGTCATTAGTCATTGGTTTTTCTACCCTACACCCTTAAATCTCCTAACTACCAGTTGCTAACTCTAGCAACCCAGCAGGTGGAGTAATTTCCAGGCGACGGGCTGGTAAATTGACGACAGGGACAATTTCTCTCACAAAGGGAATTAAGACAGTCTTTTGTTTTTGTTTGCTATCCAGTGATACTGGTAACTTTACTTCTAGTAAATCATTTCCTGCGGCAATCACATCCACCACAGTACCCACCAGTTCCCCGGATGCTTGTAGGAAAACTTCCAAGCCGATTAAATCGATGACATGATATTCATCATCGCCTAATTCGGGGCGATCGCTCACTGGTACAAATAATCGACAGTCGCGTAATTCTTCCGCTTGGTTGCGATTATCCACACCAGCCAATTGAATCACATATAAGTTTTTACCTTCTATGTAACGCCCTGCTAACAATTCAATCGGTTCTGGTTCAGTTTTTCCCGGATACAATAACCAACGTTGTCCAGGTTCTTCAAAGCGTTCAGGAAAGTCAGTGTTAGGGTAAACTCTCACCTCACCAGACAAACCCTGTGGTGCTACAATTTTACCTATTTCTATCCAATTATCAAGCTTAGGGATTGGGGACTGGGTTTTTTGAGTTTTTGCCTTCCCCCCTGCTGTCTTTTTCCCCTTACGTTCTTTTAATTCTTCGCTATTCATTGTTTTCTATTGAGCATCGATGCACAGGGTATAAACAAGTCAAAAGTCAAAAGTCAAAAGTCAAAAGTAATGAATTATGGGCAAAAATTATTTAATTTTGAATTTTGAATTTTGAATTTTGAATTGATTTGTTCCCCTACTTCACGCACTGACAACCGCACTTTGATAAACTTGCTCTACAGCTTTAGCTAAAAGCTGCATTCCCAGTTTAATTTCCTCATTACTACCTGTAAGGCTAATGCGTAAACATTGGTGCTTGTGTTGCCATTCTTCTTTCAAACCAGGGAAGAATGTACTACCAGGTACGACAATTACACCGACTTTCTTTAATTCTTGGTAAAATTCCCAATCAGTGATGGGTAGATCCTTTAACCATAACCAAGCGAAGATAGCCCCCTCACCACGATGTAAAAACCAAGGTAAATCTTGGGGCATGGTAGCGTTTAAGGTATCTTCTAAGACAGTAAACTTGTTTTGGTAGAAAGGACGAATCACGGTTTCGGCAATTTGTGCCAAGCTACCGGATTGAATAGCACGAGCTGCGATCGCCTGTCCATAGCGTGAGGGATGAATACATAAATTTGTCTGGAAGCATTCCAAAACTTGTATCCATTTTTCATCCCCAATCGCAATTCCGATCCGTTCCCCTGGTAATCCAGCTTTAGATAAACTCATACAGTGGATGATGTTATTACCAAATACTGGTCGCATTTCTGTAAAGTTTAACGCCGGGAATGGGGGAGCATACGCAGAGTCAATTAACACCGGCACATCATAGGAAGCGGCTAAGGCGGCGATTTTCTGCACCTCATCCTCAGTCATCACATTACCTGTAGGGTTGCAGGGACGGGAGAAGATAATACAGCCTGTGTTCTCACTGACAGATAATTGGCTAAAATCGGGGCGATATTTGAATTTATGATTAGATGCGTCAATATCTAAAGTGGGTTTGTAAGCCAGTAAAGCCTCTGGGTACAAGCACACACCACCATAACCAGTGTAGTCAGGGCTGAGGGGTAAAACGATTTGTTTGAGTTCCCCATTGCTAGTGTAGCCACCGAAAGCATTAGCGGCGTAGAAGTAGAGACTTTGACTACCGGGAGTAATTAAAATATTGCGGTCAGTTAAGTTTAACCCGTAACGTTGATTAAAATCTTGAGCGATCGCTTCAATTAACGGCGCGTAACCCTGACTAGAACCATAACGACAAACTACCTCACCATATTCTGAGCTAGCCAACAGTTCTGCGGTGTAATCCCGCCACAACTGTTCAACCTCCGGTAAAATCAAAGGATTACCCGCACTCAGATTAATTAATTCCTGCCCCCCACTGGCTTTTAACGTTTCGATAATATCCTTCATAATCGCTCGTACACCAGTCAGGTTAGACATTTGCGCGCCAATTTTTGTTAGGGCAGGGTTCATAAGCTTTGCAAAAGTAGAGATAAATCAGGGGTTGACAAAAATCTAAATTTATGCGTCAGAGCGATAACATTGTTAAACTCTGTCGCCTGTAACTAATGTACCAATCTCTCAAAAAAATGCAATTTCATTGTTAATTAGGGAACATACCATTAAAAATCTTTGCCACCACCCTACGATATGAATCAAACCATATTAAGTAATGTCAAAAATCTTGAGATTGGCTCGTAAGAAGGGCTAAAGCCCTTACTACAAACGTAGAATTATTTACGCGGACTGACTGACAAGCTAATTTTGAATTTTGAATTTTGAATTTTGAATTTTTTGAGGAGGGCTAACTCGTGGAAGTTAAAGCAGCAGTAGCTTACGGTGCGGGTAAGCCGTTGACTATTGAAACGGTTGAACTAGAGGGGCCAAAAGCTGGAGAAGTTTTAATTGAAATTAAAGCTAGCGGAGTTTGTCACACAGATGCTTACACCCTTTCTGGTGCTGATCCTGAAGGTTTATTTCCCGCCGTTTTAGGACATGAAGGCGCGGGTGTGGTGGTAGAAGTGGGTGCAGGTGTCACTAGCGTCAAGCCAGGAGATCATGTTATACCCCTGTACACGCCAGAATGTCGGCAATGTGCATATTGTTTGAGTTTTAAAACAAATCTTTGCCAAGCTATTCGCGCTACCCAAGGACGTGGTGTTATGCCTGATGGTACTAGCCGTTTTAGTATCGATGGGCAGATGATTCATCATTATATGGGGACATCGACATTTTCTAACTACACCGTCTTACCAGAAATTGCCGTGGCGAAAATTCGCGAAGATGCGCCATTTGATAAAGTTTGTTACATCGGTTGCGGCGTAACCACAGGTATTGGTGCAGTCATCAACACAGCCAAAGTTGAACCCGGCGCAAATGTAGTAGTATTCGGCTTAGGTGGTATTGGCTTAAATGTCATCCAAGGGGCGCGGATGGTAGGGGCTAATATGATTGTGGGGGTAGATATTAACCCCAACAAGCAAGCCTTGGCTGAAAAATTCGGGATGACGCACTTTGTTAACCCCAATGAAGTAGAAGGTGATTTAGTTGCATACTTAGTTGATTTAACTAAAGGTGGTGCTGACTACAGTTTTGAATGTATCGGCAACGTTAAAGTCATGCGTCAAGCTTTAGAATGTTGTCACAAAGGTTGGGGTGTGAGTGTAATTATTGGTGTTGCTGGTGCAGGTGAAGAAATTAGCACCCGTCCCTTTCAACTTGTAACCGGGCGTGTGTGGAAAGGTTCAGCATTTGGTGGCGCAAGAGGGCGGACGGATGTCCCCAAAATTGTCGATTGGTATATGGACGGCAAGATAAACATTGACGATTTAATTACTCATGTCATGCCCATTGAACAGATTAATGATGCTTTTGATTTAATGCACAAAGGCGAATCAATTCGCAGCGTAGTAACATTTTAAACTTTCCCCAAGGTGGGATATTAACCCACCTTAATTATTGTTTGTAGTGAGGACTTTAGTCCTCTATTTTTAATAACACACTATGCTGTGTTTCATAGTGCATTACGCGCTGCTTTAACGCCCCCTAACTTTTACTTTTCCTTTTCCAACTCATCCATAACCCGCTTGATAGCTGGTGTCCATTCTACGTGTTGTTGACCTTTTTTAGAAGCTTCTTCTTTTGTTTTTTCAGCTTCCTGTTTTTCTGCATCACTTAGCCTATCCCAAACTTCTTTAGGTAGATAACGCTGTGTTACTTCACCTTCACGGGCGCGGGTTTCACCTTCTTCAGTTTGCCATTCTTGCTCAGACCATTCTTCTAGAGATTTTGCAGATTCATCTTTTTCAGATTGTTTATAGCCTCCACCCTGCTTTTCATATTCTCGCACTAACATCTGGCTTTTACGTGCCGACCATTGACCAGGTTTACCGCCTTTATCTGATTTTTTAATTTCTTCTTTGATTTCTTCCCGTAATTCAGGCTCAGTATATTTCTCTTCGTAGTTTTTATTAGCCATCTTGACTTTCCCTCTCAATTTTTTGATGCGTAAATATGCTAAAATACTGAAAAGCTTTTACTAAGTTATAAATTTTTATTCAATCTTCCGTCTGTCAATTGGAGTAATTATTTACAGTAGCATCAGATAATATTGCTTGAGAAATTATCAAATTCTGATATTTAAAAATTTACATCGTAACTGTTGCAATCATGAATAATATCCAACTGATTTCAGAATATAAATGCTTTGATGGCAAACTCGGCTTTTACTCTCATGACTCATCAACTTGTCATGGTGTAATGCGTTTTGCTGTTTATCAACCACCGCAAGCTACCCAAAAATCAGTACCAGTTCTGTATTTTCTCTCTGGTTTGACTTGTACTGAAGAAAATTTTATGGTCAAAGCTGGGGCGCAACGTTATGCTGCTGAGTATGGGTTAATGTTAGTTGCACCAGATACTAGCCCCCGGAATACAGGTATTCCCGGCGAGGATGATGACTGGGATTTTGGAACAGGTGCGGGTTTTTATGTTGATGCTACTCAAGCACCTTGGCATCAGCACTATCAAATGTATAGTTATATTGTGCAAGAATTACCTGCTGTAATTGCGGCAAATTTCCCAGTACAAACTGATAATCAAGGGATTTTTGGTCATTCAATGGGGGGACATGGGGCGTTAGTTTGTGCGCTGCGAAATCCCAATTTATATAAATCAGTTTCGGCTTTTGCGCCAATTGTTGCACCTATACGTTGTCCTTGGGGACAAAAGGCTTTTAGTGGTTATTTGGGTAGTAATCAAGAAAGTTGGCTTGCTTATGATGCTAGTGAATTAGTTCAAAAGTTGGGTTATCACAGTTCAATTTTGATTGATCAAGGTACGGCTGATAAATTTTTAGAGAAACAACTTTTAACAGAAGTATTTGAACAGGCTTGTCAAGCTGTTAATCAACCTTTAAATTTACGGTATCAAGTAGGATATGACCACAGTTATTATTTTATTGCCAGTTTTATAGAAGACCATATCCGTCATCATGCGATCGCTTTCGGATTACTGGAAAAATAACACAAGCCTGAAGCCTTGACTACAAACTATGGTAATAGTTAAATGAGGCATCAAATAGGCTGTAAGGAACAGGGCAATTCATGAGTCTGGTTTGGCAAGCTGATTTTTATCGTAGTCCCCAACAAGATGCAGCAGGACAGGTATTATGGGAGTTGTTGATTTGTGACGCAAATCGCAGTTTTGAGTATGTCGCTACCTGTCCCCAGTCAGAAGCTAATTCTAGTTGGGTTACTGCTCAAATTCAACAAGCGGCTGGTGAAACCCTACCAGATGTTATCCAGGTGTTTCGTCCTCAGTCTTTGAGTTTAATGGAAGTAGCCGGGCGAAATTTAGGTATTACTGTTCAACCTCAGCGTCGTACTTCAGCTTTAAAGCAATGGTTACGGGAAAAACAATATCCTCTAGCCCTAGATAAACCACCCCCTGCACCATTACCGGACAATTTATGGGGGGAAGAATGGCGATTTGCAACTATTGCGGCTGGTGATTTGGTAGATTTATTTAGCGATCGCCCGATTCCCATATTATCTGTACCAGAATCTCTACAACCGATTAATCTGGGGTTAGCCTCAACCGTTGCTGTTCCTGGCGTGGTAATTTATGGAGGTAGGCGATCGCTACGTCTAGCCCAATGGATACAACAAACCCATCCTGTAGCATTAAATTACATAGCTGGTGCGCCGGATGGCTTGATACTAGAAGCAGGTTTAGTAGATAGATGGATTGTTGTTACTTTTGAAAATGCAGAAGTAGCAACTGCGGCGAAAGCTTATGAACAACGTAAACAACAAAGCCGAGGACTACACTTTTTAATCGTACAACCTGACGATTCTGGTATGACTTACAGTGGTGTTTGGTTATTGCAATCTGAAGATTAATTGAGCAATTAACAACAATCAAACACCATAATTTTAAATAGTAAACAATTATTGAGTTTGCTGATTAACCCTAGCTTGCTTCACCATTGCAATCAGAGTATGATGAGCATCTTCGGCATCTACCAAAACATGATCAAAGGGAACACGGACGGGTACAGTTTCCCCATTAACTTGTGCGGTTAACTCCATACCCTGAGCATCAATGGATAGCATTTGTGCTGCTGTCGCCTGAGTGATTTCACCGAAAAACTGTGCATAAAGAAGCACGGCATTGGCATGATCCTCGTTCATGTGCTTACAGATGCGTGTGCTAATTTCAGGAGAAAACTGATCAGACATCGTAGTTTTGGCAGTTCCGCAATCAAATAAATACCTAAATTTTATCAAATTTCTCAAATAGAAACTACAATAAATTTACATTATTCAAGTAGTTTTACATTTATTTGCGGAATTCCGACAGCTTACACTGTAGCAAACGTATTAAGCTATTGATTTCAGCTAAGAGCCGATGAGCGAAAATAGGCAACGTCAAATAGTTATTGGGGATGTGCATGGTTACTACGAAGGATTGATGACTTTGTTAGAAGCGATCGCTCCCGCTTTTGATGATCAAGTTTATTTTTTAGGAGACTTAATTGATCGCGGGCCTCAGAGCTATCATGTGATTGATTTGGTCATACAACATAATTATCAATGTCTCTTGGGCAACCACGAGCAGATGTTATTAAATATTCTCAGTAATGAAAATGTTCCCATGCCATTAGTGCAAGCATGGCTACACAGTGGCGGACAAGCAACAATAGACAGCTACCCAAATCAAACCATTCCCCAAGAACATATAGATTGGTTGGAGACTTTGCCCACCTATATTGATTTAGGAAATGTGTGGTTAACTCATGCTGGTTTAGACCCAAAAATACCGCTAGCCAAACAAACGGCGGAACAATTCTGCTGGATACGTGAACCATTTCACACTATCGAAGAAGCATATTTTCCTGATAAACTGGTTATTATTGGTCATACCATTACCTTTACTTTCCCTGGTGTGAATCCTGGGCAATTAGCACAGGGAAGGGGATGGCTAGATATAGATACTGGTGCATACCATCCTCGTAGCGGCTGGTTGACTGGATTTGATCTTACAAATAACTTAATTTATCAAGCTAACGTTTTTACAAACAGTTTACGTACCCTTTCCTTAGCTGAAGCTGTAGTTGAAGTGCAGCCAGAGCAAATAATTGCTCGCCGCAATAAGCAACGAGCGTGATAGAAAACCTAAAATTCTATAACAATGGTCGGATTTTAGCGCGATAGGCAGCATTATCCAATCCGTCACGGCCATTACTAGGTAGATTATTGATAGCACGTTGCAAGGCATCAATGCGGTCGTTTGTTGCCGGGTGAGTGCTTAAAAATGTGGGGACAGAACCCCTAGTTTTCAATAACTTCTCCATAAATGTCACCATAGCCGAGGGAGCATAACCAGCCCTTGTCAAAGTTCTTAACCCTCTTCTATCAGCATCATATTCATCTTGACGACTGCGGGGACGGTTAAGTGCGAGTTCTACACCAATATTCACGGCTGTATTGCGATCTAAACCTGTGACTGAGGCTACACCACTAGCGAGTGCTTTCTGGCGCATCTGTTTGATTAAATGTTTACCGCTAATATGCCCCCATTCATGAGCAATCACGCTGGCTAGTTCCGCTTCATTTTCTGCGGTTTCTATTAAACCTGTATAAACATAAATGAATCCGCCCAAAGTGGCAAAAGCATTGATCTGATTACCTTGGACTACCTGAAATGTCGCTGGTAGATTGGGGCGATCGCTATTAGCTACAATGCGCCGGCCAATTTCTACCACATAACGATTAATTTCCGCATTATTGTAAAGCTTGATTTCACTAGCTCGCAATTCCTGATTCATTTGCTGGCCAAGTTCCACTTCCTGGCGATCAGATATATTTGATAGTTGGAGTATTTGCGCTCCCCTTAATAATAGCGGCAATAAATCTATAGCCCGTCCAGGTAAAGGTGTAGTCAAGCACAAACTCACAGCAACTATCACGGAAATTAACGGATAAAACCAACGTCGCCGCCAAATATGGTAGTTTGCCAGCCAGGTTCTTCTGTTAGCCATAATCTAATGAGTGCAGAACAACATCAAAACTACAAGTAATATGACGTATTTATGTTTACTTAGTTGCATTCTGGAATTAAGTATTAAATAGTAGAAATTGAGCAGAGTCTATCCCATTCCGAATATTCCAACTTGTGATAGACTGTCGCATAACTCGGACTGCCAGTTAATTGTAATTTTCATCCTAGGGGAAGAGTTGCTACTTACCTCAGAAAACTTATTGCTAAAATCAATTACTCTGCTTTGATTTGGAAAAATTATTTATGGCTATTTTAGATTCCAAAGGTCGCTTATTCGGCAAAATCAACATCCTTGACTTATTTGCTGGGCTAGTGATTTTGTTAGTTATAGTGGGAATTTTTGTCTTTCCTGGTACTACTGGTTCTGTGGCTCAGGTAGGTACAAAAACAGTTCCTATAGAAGTAGATTTAGTAGTTCGCGGTTTGAATGTGCGCGATACTCAACGGTTATTTGATCAAGGTTTTGAGAAAGGCGGTAAAACTAATGTAATTATCCGTAATCAGCCCTATGGTCAAATTGGCATCAAATCTGTCCAAATTCTACCCAGAATGCTAACAGTAGGCCAACCAGATGGAACTGTCAAAGAGTTACCAGATCCCAGAAGTAATAACTTTAGTACCGATATGCTTTTGACTTTAGAAGGTAAGGCACAAGTAACTGACAATGGCCCAGTTTTAGGTAACAGTAAAGTAAAAATTGGGATGCCTTTTGAGTTGGAAGGTTTCAATTATAACTTCAATGCTTCTGTTATTGATATCAGATTAGACAATAAAAAATAGGGATTGGGGATTGGGGATTGGGCATTAGTCATTAGCTTTTCTCCTCTGCTCCCTCTGCTCTCTCTCCGCTCCCCTGCCCACTGCCGCCTCGGATTAGAATAAAAATACCAGTAATTCGGGTAATTACGCTGAGGAATTTGAAATATGAAGGAAGCAGGGAACGATGGCACCTTACTCAGTCATGAAGCTCCGCCAGTAGTGGAACGCATGGGGCTAAGTTGGCTAGTGGGAGCCGCGATCGCTACGGCTATACTCTGGCAATTCCCAGGAGGAGATTATATTTTATACCCCTTTAGCATCCTAGCAACATGGTTTCACGAAATGGGTCATGGTTTGATGGCTTTATTATTAGGGGGGCAGTTTAAACAACTACAGATTTTTAGCAATGGTTCAGGAGTCGCCACCTACGCCATTCGGTTATCACTAGGCCCGATCGCCCCGGCTTTAGTGGCAGCAGCAGGCCCTATGGGGCCACCAATTGCCGGTGCAATATTGATTTTGGCTTCCCGTAGTTTTAAAACCGCCTCCCTAAGTCTGAAAATTTTGGGGGGTTTTTTATTAGTTTCTACATTAATTTGGGTACGTTCCTGGTTTGGATTAGTGGCAATTCCCCTGTTAGGTTTGATGATTCTAGGTATCGCCCTCAAAGCTTCCCGATGGATACAAGGATTTGCTGTTCAATTTTTAGGCGTGCAAGCTTGTATCAGTACCTACCACCAACTAAATTATTTATTTAGTGCCTCTGCTGGCTCGTTAGGACTTTCTGATACAGCACAGATGCAAAAATATTTGCTGTTACCTTATTGGTTTTGGGGTGGATTAATGGCGATCGCATCCTTGATGATTCTGGTGCAAAGTCTCCGTCTTGCCTATCGATCAGTATAAGTGTTTAAAAATCTCACAAATTAATTGCTGATTTGTACACAGGAGAGAAACTAGAACCCATTGCATAATTATTGAGAAGGTGGCAACCTCTACCTGAGAGGAACTGTCTGATCTTGAGTTGTGGATGTCATACCAATTCTGCCAACATCAAGCATTTGAATTGGTATGACAATCCAGAGCTACAATACTTGTGATCAAATAATCAGCATGAAATTCCAACTGTTGTTAGGCTCTTTATTATCCCAGATTAAAATACGTCATTGGTGGTTAGGTATCCTATTGTGGCTAGTTTTAATTGCTCCTGCTCAAGCTGCTGTAATTTTGCGTGTAGCCATTGAGAGGGGAGTCAATCAAGTCAAAGTTGGCAGTAATACCACCGCAATTGTCAAAGATAGTGGTGGGCGCACTCTGGGCAATTTGCCGGGGATGAGTGCTTTTTATGCCCAAGCTGTTCCAGGCGGCGTGGCTTTAGATAAATGGCAGTCTGGTTTATTTTGGATTGAACCCACAGGAAAAGAAGGATTAGTTTATATAGGCGATCGCTGGTATCGGGGCAGAACTTTAGTTGTCCCCACAGACAAAGGTTTAGATGTGGTTAACTGGGTAGATTTAGAAGAATATCTCTACAGCGTCATTGGTGGCGAAATGAGTTCTAATTGGCCGCAAGAAGCCCTAAAAGCTCAAGCGATCGCCGCCCGTACCTATGCCCTCTACAAGCGTGAACAACAGCGTAAAAACCCAGTTTACGATTTAGGTGACACTCCAGATCGTTGGCAAATTTATAAAGGGGTAAGCAGTGAATCTCCCGCAGTTTACAGCGCAGTTGATGCCACGGCTGGGCAAGTCCTCACCTATAACAATAATCTCATTCTCTCAGTCTTCCACGCTTGTTCAGGAGGACACACCGAAAACGTCGAAGATGTTTGGGGTAATCCTCTGCCTTACCTGCGAGCCGTTCAAGATTACGATCAAAATATTAAAGAATGTTCTTGGGAAAGAAACTTTACCCCTGCGGAAATTAGTGCCAGAATTTCTGGTGTAGGCAATGTTAAAGATGTCATTCCAGAAGCTTTCTCACCTTTCCGCAGCGTCAAAGCTTTAAGAATTGTTGGCGACAAAGGCACAAAAGTCATTAAGGGCGAAGATGTACGTACCGCCCTCAGACTCAGAAGTACCCGTTTTAATGTCATCAGGAGAGAAGATGGTAGTTTTGTACTCCAAGGTTTAGGCTTTGGGCATGGTTTAGGCATGAGCCAATGGGGAGCCTATAATTTAGCTTTACGTGGTGCTAACCACCTGCAAATCTTAGGACATTATTATCGCGGTGTCGCTTTAACGCCAATTAAAGCCAAGTAATTGGGCATGGGGCATGGGGCATTGGGCATCACATTTTGCTCCCCCTACTCCCCCTACTCCCCACTCCCTCGCTCTAATCGCCTTTGCCATTCAGCATCAATCTGTGCTGAACGCTCAACTTCCTGTTCTAGTAAGTCTGTTTCGGTGGAATACACCAAGTCTTCATTACTAATGACTGTTTCTGCTGCAAACTGATGGGCGTAATCAATTTTTTGCTGTAAAGCTGGATTGGGACTTGTTAATAATCTTGCCCTAGACAGGCGATCGCTATTACGAGCAGCAATTTTACTATTGCGCCGTTGAATCCAAAAATAACGCACTAAAGGTATACCTAAAAAACCTATACCATAAGCTAACAGCAACCAATAAATTCCTTGCACAAAACCGACTAACCCACCTAACTCAGCCGCAACTACACCACCTGCTAATAAACTACCAAGTACCAAAGCACCAACCAAATTTGCCACACCTAACCCAGCACTCAGCATAATTTGCCCAGAACTAGCAGCACTGAAACGCCAAGGTAACTCTTCTAAATATACTGGCACTGACTGATGATGTTTGCTGCTGGCTCTTACCTGCAACTCTGGGAAATAATAGACAATTTGTCCTTCAGGACTAACTTTTGGTTGTCCATTAAATCTTAATAGCACAGGCAACATATAATCTTCGTATTCTTGTTGATATGCTGCACCAATGTCATCCAGATAAGGAGAAATTTGTTCAGCTACTACTGCACCCCGATTTGAGCTAATCACTGCGGCGATTTCCTGCCAACGGCGTTCTTCTAAGTGAGCATTAGGATTGCCATCACCAAACAAAAATGAAAATACAGCCTCAAAGAAATTCATCTGGCTGTTGTCTTGTCTACCTCGCCGCCGTTGTTGCGGGTAATTTTGATAATTTGGGTTGAAATACCAAAACAAATCGGGAACATAAAAGAAGCCCCAACCAAAACTACTATTACTACTGCGATCGTCATTATCACTACTAGAGTTCATCGCCGTAATAATTACGATGATGGTTATCGTAATCAGAACAATAGAAGCAATTAACAAAATCCCAAAGGAAATGCGAATCAAGTAAAACAGAATTCCCCATATCTTCTGCCACCATTCCTGCAATCGCAACTGTAAATATTTATTACGTAAAACATCTCTAAAATTGCGGGGAAACAGGTAAACCACATCTCCGGATTCCGCTACCTGCAAATGTCCGCCAGCATCAGTAGCTAAAGCCAATAAACCTTGGTTAGCCTCAGCTACATTCAATCCAGCCTGAGTTGCCACATCACCAACAGTGACTCGGTAGCCCAGTTTCTCCACAGCTTGCATGATAATTGGATTGGGAGCCATTGCTTGCCCCTCCTATCGAAATTTATTCGCCTTTCCTTAAGTATAAAGTTTGGTTTTGGGCTAGTTCTAAATCTGATTTGATAAATCATCGCCAAACCCGATATTTTCCGTATTTTTACTACTGTTTCATGCTATAATAGGTTGTTTAAGCTTGCTTAATTAACAAAATTAATGCCTTAAATATGTATGGTTCAGTACACTCTCCCTCAAAGTCCAGACATCATCCTGACTGTTTCTGGTAGAGATTCAGCCAAAGCCCGTGAGAAAGCAATGGATCAGTTGATAGAACTGATGAATGCTGGTAAACTGCCTACAGAATTAGAAGAAGGATTTGGGCCTCAACAATTAATAGAAGTGAAAGAACCCTCATCTGATTCCACCAGTGGTGAGGATAGTGTTACACAAGCTGTGCAAGTTCTCAGCAATCTCGCCACACTAAAATTAAAGGTACAAGAAACACGCGCCGAAGCTTTAGAAATTCGCAAGGCTGTTGATGTTCTATTTTCCGATCAATCAGTCACAGAAGAAGAAATTAACCGCCTCAAAGAAGGTTTTAAAGTTCTCAAAAACTTTGCTCAAGCTAACCTACGTTACCAAGAAGCACGCACTAAAGCCGAACAAGCCCGGCAAATATTAGATCAAGCTTTAAAATCACCTGAAAAGTAGCTTCTAGCTCTTGACAGCCATCATGTAAATACAAACATTTAACTGTTGCTTGATTACACGATAAATTAATCAAGCAACAATAATCAAGCAACAAATTTATATTTACCATGAATAAATGACACTCTCAGGCTAAGAGTTAACCGGTGCTATGTTTTAATCAGCAACCCAAAATGGTAATTAACTAATTTTTCGACTGGACAAATACATCAGTAACATTGATAATATAATTAGCTGATTATCTGTTGTTTAAAACTGGGGCGCTAGGATTCGAACCTAGGGATGGCGGGACCAAAACCCGCTGCCTTACCGCTTGGCGACGCCCCAAAGCATCGACATCATTAATATAGCAGATTGTACCTGGGTAGTGTCAAGTAGTTTAAGAGTAAATTTTGGAAATAAATTATTGATTGGCATGTTTGGACTTTAGACTCAAGAAGCGCGATGCCTGTGGTGGGTTGCGTCAACGCGCCCTGGAGTAGCTGGGCAAAAAATGAAATGATGCCTATCATCACAAGCACTCCAGTAACGGCAGATGAAATCAGCACAAGCAACTTTCATCTGCCGTTATGGATGTTTTTGCGCTAGTTAGGGAGTTCCTTCAAGTAGCCTACCAATGTTTGAGTCGGGTAAAGGATGCAACATTCAGTAATGGCTATTTCATCACCAATACTTCATCTACCTTTTTTCTGGCAGATTGAGCAACATTTAATTTTTCAGGTATATGCCCAACTGCAATCATCATGATTATTGATTCTGAATCTTTAATGCCTGTAGTTTGCTTAAGTGCTTGGTCTACTTTATACTCAACACTCCAATTTAGACAACAAGTACCCAAACCCAAGGAATGAAGAGCATAGACAAGAGACATAGCATACATTCCTCCGTCAATCCAGCACTGATTTCGCTCTCCTATGGAGGTAAAATTTTCTAAGTCTGATACAACGACTAAAATTTTGTTGGCTTGATCACCAAAACCACGATTGCCATTTTGGTAGCTCAGAACTTTTATTTTATCTTCATAGCTACTGAAAACGTACACCTTACATGATTGTCGATTACAAACTGATGGAGTTTTCTGAGCCATAGTCACTGCTTTTTCTATGAGGCTCATATCCACATCTTCTGAATCAAACTGTCGAATACTATGCCGAGATTTAAAAAAAGCTTGAAGATCCATCTGGGCTGCTTCAACAATAGTTTTTCTGCTTATCTCAAGGATGCCTCCTTGATTTGTAGTATTTTGGGAATCATGAATATAGTTTTTGAGCTTCGTAATCTTTTGAAAAAGGTCTTCATCTACTAGCCCATGCTCTAAATTAAATTGATAATAAGCAGACAGAGTATTAAGTGCTATTTGTCCAATAGTATCGATACCATACTTATTCTGAAGTTCCTCTAAATTAGATACAAGTCTTTTAATGGTATCTTTGCCAAAGCCTACTTTTGGCTGTCGTAAAGCTAGTCCCTTTTCAATACTATGATAATTCTTCGTGATTGATGCGTGAAGTTTACTCTTGGTGTTAAATCCACTGGTAGCTGATGACCATTTTATCAACCGATTATAATCATAATAGTAATTGTATATTAACAACACATTTTGGATAATTCTCCAGATGAAAACACTACTTTTATAAAGAATACTTTGATGTGAAACCTTGCTCAGTTTTTGTTTTGCGAAAGACCGTAAACTGTTCGAGGAATAGTCAGAATAAGACTGTAAAGTTTGCATATTTATTGCCGACTAAATTTCCGAATATTTGGTTGAGATGATTTTACGCAGTGCTTGATGAGTCATACACTCTATCTTTAGAAATAGATTTACATTTACTATACGTTGTTATATAGTGTTATCTTGGTTATCTCTTGTTCGCTTTACTACCTATAAACTTTAATATTCCATGCCGCAAAAGTGATGCTTTGTCTGCTTAATCCCTAAAGTTTTTGGTGTTTTACAATTACCCGATATCAGGGGAGGAAATTAATTAGTCGGTTAAAATAAATGTGTAAATAATAACTAATAATTAATACTTAATATTTATACAGATTTACATGAAAACTTCATGAAAGTTCATAAATAAAGCTGACGATAAGATTTGTGTTCGCGTAGTATTTTACGCATACCTATCAAACAACATAAAAAAACAGGGAAGAAAAAATCTTCCCTGTTTTTACTATTTCGTTGACTGTCCTGATTGTTAGTCTCTTTCAGTTTTTTACGTAACATCTGACGTTGTTTTTTGAGTTGTCGCTGTCTGGCAGAACCGCCTCTACCTTTATCGTTTCTCCCTTCACGACGGGGAGACTCCCATCTTTTTAGTCTCATTGTCTGACTTGTTTTTAGTTTATTAACAGTGGGCAGGAGGAGAATCGAACTCCTATGACCGCAAGGTCGCCACATTTTGAGTGTGGTGCGTCTACCAGTTTCGCCACCCGCCCTCGGAGGCAACTACATTAATATAGCGCATCCCAAGAGTTTCATGCAAGTAATTAATCAAAATTTTTTCTTGCTACTTAGATTGTAGCGTGACAGAAAATTATCGACCAAAAGAAAAGCTGTTGATTAACTAGAACCTGAGTAGACTGGAGTCAATATCTTGTAGCTGGCTACAGCCACTCAGAGCCATAGCCAAGTTTAATTCATTTTGCAGCAACGAAAGGACATGAGATACACCTGATTGTCCTGCTACGGCTAATCCCCATAGTATAGGTCTGCCAATCAAAACGGCGTTTGCGCCTATGGCTAAAGCTTTGAGAATGTCTGTACCTCGGCGGATACCTCCATCAACTAAGATTTCTACTCTACCATTGACGGCTGTGACTATTTCAGGTAAGGCATCTAAGGAGGCGATCGCACCATCCAATTGTCTGCCTCCATGATTAGACACTACAATTGCTTTAGCTCCATACTCGACAGCACGCACCGCATCATCTCCTCGCAAAATGCCTTTAAGTACCAAAGGTAGAGGTGATAACGACTGTAACCATTCTAAATCCTGCCAAGTCAAAGCCGGGTTGAGTTGTTGGGCAAAATAACTAAACAAGCCTGACTCCCCTGGTTGATAGGGAATTTCTAGCCCTGACATGGTGGCAAGATTAGCTAGATGTAACCCTGATGGTAAGACAAACTCGTTGCGTCTATCTCTTTCTCTTTGTCCTAATACGGGTGCATCTACGGTCAGACACAAAGCTTTGTAACCTGCTGCATAAGCTCTTTCCACTAAGGCGCGAGTTAATCCTCTATCTTTGTGAATGTATAACTGAAACCATTGCTGGGAATCAGGAAATTGACTCCCAACCTCGGCGACTGCTTCTAAGCTGGTGGTGGATAGGGTACTCAATACCATACCCACACCTGCTGATGCGGCAGCTTTGGCTGTGGCTGTTTCGCCTTCTGGGTGCGCCAGACATTGAAACGCCATTGGGGCAATTAATAGGGGAAATTCTAGGGGTTGTCCTAAAATGGTGGTCTTGAGGTTGATGTGGCTGACATCTACTAGCATCTTCGGCCGCAGTTTGATGCGCTCAAAGGCGGTGCGGTTCTCTTGCAGGGTGATTTCATCCCATGCGCCACTGCTGTAGTAGTCAAATGCCATTTTTGACAGATGCGTTTTTGCTAGTTGTTCGTATTCAAAGAGGTTGATGGGATGGGGGGCATCTGTCATACTGGCGATTTGAGTTATTGGGTTTTTTTATCTCACGCAGAGGCGCAGAGGCGCAGAGGAGGACACTTGCGTGGGCGGCTTTGCCGACTTGTAGCAACTGGCGTGCAAAGAGAATTTTGGAGTTTACCAGTTGCGCCAGCCGCCTTTGGGGGGGGTTTGAGTGGGGTGTTTGTGTTGGTGGTTTTGTAATAATGATTGATATTGTTGACTACTTGCCCAACGGTCGATTTCTCTGGCTCGTAGGACTGGTACGGGGTGGGTGAGTTGGGCTGTCCGGGCTGATTTTACCATTTCGCCGAGTTCGGTTTTACTGATGTCGTCGTAAGCACGGGCTTGGGCAATGAAGGCATCCAGGTTAAGTTGTGGTGCTAGGGTGGGTGAACCACCTGCTAGTTTCATTAATACGGACATGACAACTTTGGGGTCTTGGGTGGCTAGTAAGGCGGCGCGATCGCAGGTAAACTCAGCACAGCGTACCCATTCTAAAAGTTGTGTCTGTATGGTTTGGGCAAGAAAAGCACCTATGTTTGGTACTACTGCGGCTGCTAATACTAATAAATTTACTGGTGTTAAATAAACGCTATGGTCACATTTAAGATGCCCTAATTCATGGGCAATTACCGCTTGGGTTTCCTCTGGGGTGAGCATATCAATGAGGGAGGTGTGCAACACGATGAAAGGTTGCTTACCCCGCATGGCAAAGGTGTAGGCGTTAGGCGCAGGATGTTGCCTCACGTATAATTGGGGAGGCTCCATATCTAGAACTTTACAGGCTTCTAATAACAGCTTGTGTAAATTCGGTAGTTGTGTTTCACCTACTAAAACACTAGAAGCTATGTTTTCCACATAAAAAATCTGCTCTGCCATTGGGCCGAGCAAATTTCGCACTATCATATCTAAGCCTGGGAGCTGCTTCAGAGCTTGGGTAGCTTCCAGGTCTAAGGGATGACGAAACGAGTCAGCTTTTAAACCGATGAGTGAGGATTTTAACAATGACATGACGCAGACAACTGTCACAAACAATAATCAACAGCCTCCCATCGTTAGTATAACGATTTAGGGATTGGGGACTGGGGACTGGGCATATAAATTCAAAATACCCTACGGGTTCGCGTAGCGTCTCTGTACCCCTACGGGGAAGCAAGCTACGCGGAGCGTCCCGTAGGGAAAGAGAAGCAAGCTACAAAATTCAAAATTTAAAATTAAAGGATTTTGGGGAGATTTTCTCCCCTGCTTCCTCTGCTTCCTCTGCTTCCTCTGCTCCCCTGTTACCTATGTTTAGGTGGAAATTGAGGCTGTTTAATTGTTAGTGGGGGCTACTTCCGTATCTGCTGGTGCTTCGCCTAGCCGCAGGATGCGCGCGCCTAATTTTTGCAGTTTCATGTCTATTTGATCGTAGCCCCGATCTAGGTGATGCAAACCTTGGATTGTGGTTTTACCTTGGGCTGCTAGTCCTGCGATGACTAATGCTGCTGATGCTCTTAAGTCAGTACCAATGACTGGCGCACCGGACAGCATCGATACCCCCCGCACAAAGGCTGTGTTACCTTTAACGCGAATGTCTGCTCCCAAACGATTTAGTTCGGACGCATGGCGCAAGCGATTTTCAAACACAGATTCGTTGATAATGCTGTCGCCTTCCGCTAAGGTGAGCAAGGCCATAAATGGAGCTTGCATATCTGTGGGAAAGCCGGGATGGGGTAAGGTTTTGATATCGGTTGCTTTGAGGACTTCGGCTGGTAGAATGCGTAAGCAATCTGCGCCTTCTTCAATGATTGTCACACCCATATCCCGGAGTTTGGCAATCACTGGGATTAAATGGTCTGATAGGACTGGGGATAGTGTCAGTTCGGAACGGGTGATAGCTGCGGCTACTAAAAATGTACCTGCTTCTATGCGATCGGGAATAATGCTGTAATCCACAGAATGCAGTTTGGGTACACCAACAATGGTAATTGTGCTGCTACCAGCACCTTGAATTTTTGCCCCCATTGCGTTACAGAAGTTAGCTAAATCTACTACTTCTGGTTCTCGTGCGGCGTTTTCAATGATGGTTTCGCCATCTGCTAAAGTGGCAGCCATCATCAAGGTTTCCGTCGCTCCGACGCTGGGAGTATCTAGGTAAATTTTCGCTCCTTTTAATCTGCCATTGCTACCAGGAACATAGGCGTTACAAATGCCATGCTCTATCTGCACTTCTGCCCCCATTGCTTGCAGTCCTCTCACGTGCAGATCAACTGGTCTAGCTCCAATGGCACACCCTCCGGGTAATGGCATTTGCGCTACTCCTAGTCTAGCCAAAATTGACCCTATGGCAAAAAAGCTAGCACGCAATTGAGTAACTAATTCATAGGGAGCTTTTGAGGTGGCAATCTCGCTGGCATTGATATCTAAAATATCGCCTTCTCTTTTTAATCGTACACCTAATGCTGATATAACTTCACCCATCCGTTCTACGTCCGCTAATAGGGGAACGTTACGAATACGGCAATCGCCAGAACATAGCAAAGCTCCAGCCATGATCACCAAGGCTGAATTTTTCGCGCCGCTAATTTTTACATGACCTTGCAACGGATGCCCACCGCATATCTGCAAGACTGAGGAGTCTACTGCAACAGCCGGTTTGGCATCTGGTAAGCTGCTAGAAGGATTAATAAGCCTACCTCCAAATTAAATACGTAATTTTATCAGTTAGAAGTTGGTTTTGATTCTACAGTAAAGAATTGATTTGTCTACATTTTGTTGCTATGTCTTGTGTTGTTATCTTACCTCTGAATTCTCTTTGGCTCTTGCAAAACAAGTATAGGTAAGGTTTTGTAGATTTTAAAGTATTATTTTTTGTCTGGAAAATAATATTTATGAAAGTCAAAGTATATACTCAGTAAAATAATACGATATTAGCTTGATAGCTAAGATTAGTCATTTTAGATGAGTAATTGCCGAGTTTTGTTGGTTTATGGCGGTGAGAATAAAATAATTTTTGATGAGACTTGACAGATTAAAAGTTTTCGGTAATAATAAGAAATTGGCGATATGCTAGCGGAACTGGCGGAATTGGCAGACGCGCTAGATTCAGGTTCTAGTGCCGCAAGGCTTCCGGGTTCAAGTCCCGGGTTCCGCATATCTCAGGGCGAAAAAACATTTAACTGTTGATTGTCAGCCGGCGTAGTGTTAACAAGTTTACAAAATTCTTTAGTTAAGCAAATTCGCAAGTTGCACTCTACCAAGGAACGACATAAGCAAGAGTTGTTCTTATTGGAAGGAACGCACTTGTTAGAAGAAGCTTGTGCGGTGAATTATCCTTTAGTAGCGGTGTGTTGTACGCCAGAATGGCAAGCAAATCATCCAGCGTTATGGGAGTTAGCTTGTAGTCGATGCGATCGCGCGGAAATTGTCAGCGAGGAAGTTTTAGGTGCGATCGCTACTACTGTACAACCAGATGGGGTAGTAGCCACAGCAAAACGTAGTCAACAGCAGCATCAAGTCCCCTATACTGGGATTGTGTTAGCTTTGGAAACCATCCAAGACCCTGGTAATTTAGGGACGATGATTCGCACTGCGGCGGCGGCGGGTGCGTCGGGGTTATGGTTAAATCAAGATAGTGTAGATTTAGATAATCCTAAAGTGTTGCGTGCTTCGGCTGGACAATGGTTCCGGCTAGCAACGGCGGTGAGTGAAGATTTAACAGCGACGGTGCGGAATTGTCAGCAAGCAGGAATGCAGGTAATAGCTACGTTACCAACTGCCAAGTTAACGTACTGGGAAGTAGACTGGCGAAAACCAAGTTTAATTTTACTGGGAAATGAAGGTGCTGGTTTGTCGGCGGATTTAGCAGCAATGGCAGATACACAAGTGAAAATTCCCCTGAGTCCGGGTGTAGAATCTTTAAATGTGGCGATCGCCTCAGCTTTAATGTTATACGAAGCCCAACGACAATTGATTTATGAGGGGCTTAAAGGCTAAGTTTAATCAACAGCACCAGGAAAGCTAAGAATTAGTTACGTTTTCTCAATTTTGTTCTCTCTTCTAAATAATGTTCAATATCAGCAACCGCGTCTTCCCAAGCGGCTAAATTAGTGTCGGTAGCATCCTGACTCTGTGCAACTGTATTGGTATTTTCAGTAGGGATATCTGGTATTTCCTGATTATCAGTCGAATTTTCCTGTAAGATATCCTCTAACTGTTCGAGAGATGCTTGAAACTCTTGTTCAGCCTCACGGCGTTGTTCTCGCTGATTCTGCTCCATAATTTTGACTGAAAAATTTGGATTGACAAATTAAACATTCATTGTATTGCTTATCAATCTAAATGTTTCCCATCTTCAATGGTATTTGCAGCTATTTGCTGTATAATCTTTACAAATTCCTCAGCTAAACAAGTAATCTGGGGTTCTCAATGAGAGTGAGAAGAAAAATAATTGAACGCAGATGGACGCAGATGAACGCAGATAAGGATTACACTACACACACAAATGTGATAGTTGCGGGAATTGACAAACAATAAGAGACGTTGCATGGCAACGTCTCTTATTGTTTGAAGTTCGTAGTAAGGACTTTAGTCCTTCAGTCTTTAGTAATGAGTACCTGTTTTGCGGTGGTTGATAGCGGTTATATCATCTGGTTTGACGAGTTTACCGTCGTCAACTGTGGCATAGACTACCCAGTGGTCGCCACATTCCAGACGTTGGTTAACTGAACATTCTACATAAGCTAAAGCATCGTTGAGAACGGCACAACCGTTTTGTGTTTGTGTGGTGCTGAAGTTAGTAAAACGGTCTTCTCCGGGTTGGAAATTCTTGCGGAAGTGCTTCATGTATTCGGAATGCTCGCCTTCTGGTAGAATGTTGAGGACGAATTTACCACCGGGATACATCAGGGATTCGATAGCTCGTTCTTTAGCGATCGCTACTGTCAAACCTGGAGGATTAAAGGTAGCTTGAGAAACCCAAGTTCCCAGCATTCCTGTAGATACTTCGCCGTGCTTGGCTGTAATTACACAAACTGAGCCGACAATTCTACCTACAGCTTGTTCTACAGGTGTAGCTGCTTGTTGAGGTACGCGGACTTTCTTGGCTTTCTTTAAGGTTTGAGCAAAGTCTGTCCCCAGTTCTTCGCAATACTTGAGGGTAACGTCGTCGGGTTTAAATTTGACTTTCAGGGTTTCAAAGCCAAAGCGGTATCCTGCGTCTCTGAGTTTACCTTCAATCATTTCTACCGCTTCACCACTCCAGCCATAAGAACCAAACACCCCAGCGAGTTTGTTGTTGTCACCAACTTTGAGGACAATACCCAAAGCTGTGTGAATGGGGGTAGGTGCATGACCACCAATTGTAGGTGAACCGATGAGGAAACCGTCTGCTTGTTCGATTGTAGATTGGATTTCTTCCGGGGTGGCGAATTCGCAGTTAATCGATTTGACCGCTACACCACCTTTAGTTAATCCGAGGGCGATCGCCTGTGCTAAAGTAGCAGTGTTACCATAAGCTGACGCATAAAGTAAAGCCACAGAAATTTCTCGGTTTTTCTGGGCTAAACTCCACTCAGCATAGAATTGGGTGAGTTCGATTAATCTGGTACGTACCAAAGGCCCGTGACCTACAGCATACATTCTCACCTGTAAGTCGGAGATTTTTTCCAATGCTGCTTCTACATGGACAGCATGGGGAGCCATCAAACAATTGTAGTAGTAACGTTGGTCTTCTTTGAATGATTCCCAATGATCATCAAATACTTCCGCACCGCAGATATGTGCGCCAAATAGCTTATCTGTGTAGAGAATTTGGGTTTCTTGGTCGTAGGTACAAAGTGCTTCCGGCCAACGGGGACTAGGAATAGGTAGGAACTTCAACAAATGACCCTTACCTAAATCTAAGGTTTCTTTCCCCCGCATCACCAAGATATTTAAATTGTCATCTGGGAAAGCTTGGCGTAAATTCGCCGCACTTAGAACGGAACAAATAAAGGTAATTTGTGGACAAAGTTCTAGTAACGCCTTCAGGGTAGCTACACGGTTAGGGCTAAAATGACCCAGGATGACATAATCCAAGTTTTTCAAATTGACCGTCTGCTGCAACGCTTGCAGATAAATAGCAGCGAAGGTTTCACCAGGTGGGTCAATAATTGCCGTTTTATCACCTGTGATTACATAGGAGTTAGCGGTAGTACCTCTTTCTAAAGCATATTCAATTTCAAACCGCAAACGTGACCAACTACGCGCTCTGAGAACTTTGGTATTTGTACCAATGGGAAGAATTTGTACGTCACGGGGCTTGGAATCGCTCATAATATGTTTTTTCAGGTTTGTAAAAAAATTGCCGGAATGGGGACTGGGGAATGGGGACTGGGGA
>NZ_CAWMSA010000044.1:381401-439538 GCF_963870205.1 Anabaena sp. CA = ATCC 33047
ACCATCTTGGACGGTGCAGTATAACAGCCAGTGGTCGCTACATTCCATACTGCTTTGGACTTCGCATTCCATGTATGCTAAAGCGTCTGTAAGGATGGGAGAGCCGTTTTTGGCGGTTTGGGTTCTGACTCCGGCAAAGCGGTCAGCACCGGGCAGTAGACGCTTGAGGAAGTGTTTTTTGAGTTCTTGGTAGTTGCCTTCTTCGAGGACGTTGAGAACGAAGCGATCGCCTATTTGCATGAAGCTATCAATGGCGCGGTCTTTGGCGACTGCAATGGTGAATCCTAATGGTTGCAAACTCGCCTGTGCTACCCAAGAAGCTAACATTGCACTGCTGACATCGCCTTTTTTGGCGGTGACAATGTACAACCCGTTGCTAATTCGTCCCAATGCCTTTTCCATGTTGACATCGAGAGTCTTGAGTTGCTTAATGTTGCGTTGCCGTGTTAACAATTGACCTAAGTCGATACCAGCTTCTGTACACATTTGGTAGGTGGAAGGGGCTGGTACATCTTTAATGCGAATGGCTGGGAAGGCTTCTTTTACACCCAGGTCAATAAATTTGCGGCGCAGTGTATCAATAGGTTCGTCGTCGCCACCGAAGCACTCAAACAAGCCTACTACTTGCTTATCTTTGGCAACTGCTAATAGTGAACTAATCCCAGCTTGAGCCGCAACGGAAGTAGTAGGAGGCATACCGATAATTAAACCAGATGCTCTACCTGCTAGTTCTTGAATTTCTTGAATTTCGGCGGTACTGAGGTCGATAAATTCTGTTCCCACCCCGGTTTTTTGGATACCTTCGGCAATGGCTTGACCGAGGCGATCGCTATATCCATAATCGGAGGCGTAGAATATGCCTACAGTGGTTTCTGTTTTGGCTTGTCTTTGACTCCAATTTTGGTAGCACTCAGTTAATACGTCTAGGTGATGGTATAATAAGGGCCCGTGACCATTGGCAATAATGTTAATTTTGCCCAGTTCACTCATGCGCTTCATGGCGTTGAGCAGAGAACGAGCGTTAGGCCCCATGAGGCAGTCGTAGTAAAATCTAAAATCAGCTTCAATCGCTTCTAAGTCTTCGTCAAAGGTGCGATCGTCGCAGAAGTGCATCCCAAACGCATCACAGGTATAGAGGGTTTGGGTTTTGCGGTCATAACTAAAGATGGTATCAGGCCAGTGGAGGTTAGGAGCACTGACGAATTCGATGACATGACCTTTACCAATATCGATGCGATCGCCACTTTTGACAATCCGTTTAGAAAATGGCTCGTGTACCAAACCTTCTAAAAATTGCAAGGCAATTTTAGAAGCTAAAACAGTCGCTCTTGGTGCTAATTGCAGCACATCTTCCACCAAACCGCTATGGTCTGGTTCTGTATGACTGACAATAATGTAATCAATAGTCTTGGGGTTTACGAGACTTTTTAGTGTATCTAAATAAAGTTGGCTAAACTTCTGGTGAGAAGTATCGACTAAAACAGTTTGTTCGCCCCGAATCAGATAGGAATTATAAGTCGTACCGTTTTGTAGTCCGAATTCAATATCGAAGCGATCGCGATCCCAGTCTAGACAGCGAATCGCCGTAGTATTAGGGGCAATTTCTACAGTTTGGACAGTTAGCCGATGCTGAACATTTTCTGCTTGGGCGTAGCCGGTCGTAGACATCGCTGCCATTATTTTTTTAGTCTCCGAGTGCAAATAAACAGTATTGTTTCTCTGCCCCCCATTGTGCCGCCAACTGTCATTTCAAGTTGTAATAAAAACGATATTTCCCCAAATTCAACTTGTAGCAAATGTTGCTATTTTTCGGAGTATTTTTTAACCCTAAAACTCTCGGAATTTATTGGTAAATATAAACGTATCAAATTTTAAATATTGATATTTGTTCACATATTTTCACATTCATCACATATCATACATAACTTCTTATAATTAGGAACTTTTTCGTTACAAAACGCATATATTACACTTCATTGATAAGTATTGAAACCCGAAGAATATATCTCTCAAGAAACGCAGGGGTATAGGGGTGTAAGAGTGTAGGAGAAGAACGTGTTTCTTCTATATTTTCAGGACTTACGCAATTGGCATAATAGTAGGGTGCGTCAGATATCAATAATCAGGTTATTGACAGTATTTAAGGCATCTGACGCACCCTACAAGACATATTTAGTGTGACACTTGGGTAAGTCCTATTAACTAATGACTAATGACTAACCAAAACAAAATCCACCTAAAATTAGGTGGACTTGTTAAGTATATTTAGTGGATCCGAGCAGAGTCGAACTGCTGTCCAAATTGGGTATTGACCCCCCGCTCATTCACAGGTTTAGCCTTTCTGACCCTCAAGGCGGGAATCGTTCATTATCCCGAACGTAGGATGCTCTGATTAAGTCTTAGCTAGCAAGTCAACCAGAGAATACTTGCTAGGGCATCCGTTGGGGGTTGGTCTTTAATCCTTAACGGAGTCAGACTAAAGACGCTCGAATCTGTGAGAGATTATTAGGCAACTGCTACAGTAGCAGGCTTACGAGCAAATTTTACGATGTTATTCGCATTTACTTTTTTTTGAGCCTTGGATTTGCGAGAGATGACTCACTCTCGACCTGAATCACAGAGCAGCGTTCGCCAACCTGTCGAAACCGTTACGGACCCATGTGCTTCATAGTCTTATTATAGTGTGCCATTTTGGAAGTTGACAACCAAAAAGTATAGTTATTTGACATACTCCCCCCCCCTAGAAGGGTGGAGATTCTGGGTTCAAACAGCGATTGCAGGCTTTGCCCGTCTTATATCGCCTCGTCCAACAGACAATGCCCTGCCTGTTTCTGCGATTCTATCAGAAAGCCGTCCTTCTAGGACGGGGAACCTCAAACCCATTTCTTCGGTAATCTAAGAGAATTTTGGAAAAATATTGCTATTAGCACCAAATTCTTTCAAACCTCTCCCTAACCCTCTCCTACGAGGAGAGGGAAAAGGAAAAACGAGTATTACAGAAATCAAGCTGTAAATGTAGAGACGTTGCATGCAACGTCTCTACTTTCATATCTTTCCAAACATCTTTTAAGATGCAAGCAAATAAATTTTTGGCATAAATTAGGGATAGGAAAAATATTGTACAGCCTGGTGCTATAGCCATGACTAGCCAGACTCTGATTCAACCGGAAGAAATAGTTCATTTATCAGGTATCAGTTGGCATACCTATGAGAGTTTGCTAAATGAACTCAGTACC
The DNA here is from genome assembly GCF_963870205.1 of Anabaena sp. CA = ATCC 33047. NCBI lineage: Bacteria > Bacillati > Cyanobacteriota > Cyanophyceae > Nostocales > Nostocaceae > Anabaena > Anabaena sp. CA = ATCC 33047. The sequence goes on from NZ_CAWMSA010000044.1 coordinate 384,638, forward strand.
AGCCGCCGTTTGCGTCTGACTTATTACCGGGGTAATTTAGAAATTACGGTTCCTTCACCTGAACACGAAAGTTACAAAAAAGTCTTAGGTCGATTTGTGGAAACTTTAGCTGAAGAATTAGAAGTGAGAATTAAACCGCTTGGTTCTACTACTTTCAAACAACCAGAACTGAGTGGTGCAGAACCAGATGAATCCTTTTATTGTAAAAATATCAATTTCATCAAAGGTAAAAAAAGAATTAATTTACAACAAGATCCACCACCTGACTTAGTTATAGAAGTTGATATTACTAGCAGTTCCAAAGACCGCTTGACTATTTATGCAGAAATGGGTGTGCCGGAAATTTGGCGATACGATGGTCAATTATTTACTATCAATATTTTAGAAAATGGTCAATATAAGGTAGTTGATGAAAGTTTGGCTTTTCCAAATTTACCTTTGACCGAGATATCTAACTTTTTATCGCAGGTTGAAGAAAAGGATTATTTAGATTTAATTCAAGAATTTAGAAATTGGGTTAGAAGTAAAATTACGGCTTGCTGAATATATTTTGGCAAGGGCAAGACAAGAAAACGTTAAGGCGAATTAACAAGCTGATTGAGGCAACAATGCGACTAACGTTTGAAGATATCGGGAAGCCAGAAGCACTGAGGGAAAATCTAGCTGGCTTTGCGATCGCGGCGCATTGATGATACGAATCGGTTAGTTTATGCTGTGGATGATGAATATTTAACGATTATTGCTTGTCGATACCACTATTCTGATTGACAGCAAATTTTGATTAGTAAAGTCGCATTTGAATGCGTTAATGCAGCTTAACGAACTTATCGCGCCATCCAAAGTATCATCCTGTGTATACTGGCGATCGCAATCAAACTTTCCCAGCATTCATAGATATTCGCCTCAATTATCTCCCATGCTGTAGTTGAGTAATCTATCAATCGTCCTCTGCATCTTCAAACAGGCTTGGGATATCTCTTGCGCCATGCAGAATACGAATCACTTCAATTCCTTGGTTTATGGGACGGTAGAAAATTAGGTAGTTCCCTACTGGAAAACTCCGCAGATTGGGTACTAAGGAGTCACGCTTTCTTCCCATACCTGGGTTTGATGCCAGTATTTTGAGTTGGCTGTCAATTTTTTGTAGCACTCGATCTGCCTTTTCAAAGCTGTCATTAGCAATAAAATTCCAAATATCTAACAAATCAGCTTCAGCAAGCGGTTTTTTGAGAATTATCGCCATTATGCAGATTCTTGCTCCTGGCGTTGTTGTTTTGCCTTGGCGATAATTTCATCCATGTTTAGAGGTGTAGATTCTCCGCTATCAATTCCCTGCTGAATTTCCCGACGCAATTCTGCTAGGCGTATTTCTTTCAAAGCATCCTGTTCCTTGAGAAGCCGTAAACCTTCACGGATAACTTCACTTGCAGAAGTATACATCCCGCTTTCAACTTTCGATAGCACCCACTTTTCCAATTCGGGGGTTAAAGAAACGTTCATTGGCTACCTCTCGATAGGCTGATACCAATCATCCTATCGGGAATAACAAAAAATGTCCAAATTTGTTATTGCTATGGTTTGAAAACCGTCTCAGTCAGAAAATCTAGTGCAGAACGAAACCCAACAGGTTCAAGGTTTTTTGGGTAGTGCGTTAGCGCAGCTTAACGAAGTTATCGCTCCACCTAACCTACTATTCTAACTATGACTAAACCAAAAATTCTTCAATAAGAGCGTAAATATATTTTACACTCTTATTTTCAGATTATTGACATATATACCATAATAAGTTATTTTTTTAATATTTTATCGCACAAAATCATTGTTAATTAATATGTCTACTGAATCAGAAAATAAATCACAATTTCACCAAATTGAAGAACGTTGTCAAAATGCAAATATTGAAATAATAAGAGTAAATAAAGAAGATATTGATAAGGGATTTTGGATAAAGATAAAATCTGGAGAAGGTATTATTCAGATTCCAATTTTCGGAGAATCAAAGGCAGAATTACTCCTACAAGATGATATTCATTTTGAAAAAATTAGTGGTATTAATGGGTATCATGCCTATTATTCCATCGAACACAAGTATATTGAAGCTATGCTTGAATGTGAATATGGTGGGATGCCGCTTGGACATTATTCACTTTATGAAAGGTCTATCAAACCAAAACTAAACAATCAAGAAGAAAACTCAAGGATAGTTATTAAAATTAAAAACGATCAATACCACAATATTAAATTATCAGTTGGGATATCCAGTCCAACTTTTTCTGTTTTAGAAACACTTAGAGAATATATATTTCAAGGTCAACGGATTGACTATACTACTATCCGTATAGAACAGGTAGAAATTTCATCGCATGAAGAAGCTTTGGAAATTTTAGACAAATTCTCTGCTTCATTGCTTTTTGAGTTAACTTACATAACTGGATTACCAATTCTTTTAGCAGCTAGAACCGAATATAGCAGAAATATAGAGTTTTTAAGTGAAAATAAACATGAACTCAGTATTGCACGTCAATATGATAAAGAACCTATGTCTTTATATTTGTATGCAAGTACAGCAAGCATAATGCCTCTTGTACAATACTTAGCTTACTACCAAGTAGTTGAGTTTTATTTTCCTAAATTTAAAAAAGAGGAAGCTGTAAATATTATTAATCAAACCTTGGAAAATCCATTATTTGATACTGATCGCTATACGCAAATGCAAAACTTAATAAACAAACTTAACCCTTTGATAGCCAAGAATGAATATGCTAATGAGATATATGCTTTAAGAGCAACAATAAAAAATTGTGTACAACCAGAAGAGATCAAATCTTTTTTGGAAGAAAGAGAAGAAAGAAAAAAATTTTTTAATAGTTATAATAAATGGAAAGATATCACAGATAAACCAAGTCCACTTAGAGAACAAGGTGACATTGTAAATGATACAGCGAATCGCATTTATGCTATCCGTTGTAAAATAGTGCATACAAAAAATACAGAATCAATAAATTCAGACTCAACAAACAATGAAACCAAATTTATTCTGCCTTTCTCCGAAGAATCCCAAAAACTAGGTTATGACATTGAATTAGTTCAATTTATAGCTAGAAAAGTCCTAATAGCTTGTAGTAAACATTTATATATTTAGAATAATATGGTTCACTATTTCGGGTTTAAAATGTTGCTAAATAGCTATAAACTGACAGTTACTAATCATAGGTAAATTTAATATGTTACACTTGTAATCAGAGTATGTTTGTAATATGAAATCCCTGCAAGACTATATCAATATTATTCGCCCTGATGATAATGGTACTTTCGTTGCCTATGTTCCCGCTATTCCTAGCTGTCATGCTTTGGGAAAAACGCAACAAGAAGCTCTGAGAAAACTACAAGACGTATTTGAGATGATTTTAGAAGAGTACGAAGAAGAGGGAAAACCTTTTCCTGAAGACGTTAAACTTGGGATATTTCGTGACAACTAACATACTGAGAAACCATATTCTCAGTAACTTACAAACCATTATTTATAACAAACTGCCAAATAGATTAAGTGTTTGGCAGTATTATTTTTTGTGTTATTCTAGCTACAAAGCCTAGACAACTGCATAACAACTGTATATCCTTCCTCAAGAAAGTCTTCCTCCCGTGCTGTCTGCGTAGTCCACAATTAGGGGGAATGTATGCCAGTCAAAACACGACAACTGGAAAGACTTGCATCTGATCTTGGCTTTGAAAGAAAACACCAAAAAGGTGATCATGTGCGGTGGAAGCATCCAGATGGACGAGCAACCACAATACCAGTTTATCCTGAGATTGGTGGTTGGCTTCTATACGAAATCCTAGCCCAGCTAGGTGCTACTAAGGAAGAATTGAACCGACATCACAAAAAAGTCTGTTCAAAATTGAGCTAGATAAGGTCAGGTAAAAAATGCTCGCTAGTTTACAAGAACTTGATTATGATTGGTGCTTGAAACTGAGAAGTTTAAATTATTTTAATAGCTCTTAAAAAAAATAACTAATTCAGTATGTCTAGGCTGACCTAGTACGGAGTAAATTTCTTGCGGTAGGTCAAAAACAATAAAACAACCCAATCCGGTAATTACGGATTGGGCTATTTAGTCCAATAGTCGCTAAATAGTCAATAAATCACCCTTATCCCTTGCATACAAACCAAAAATAGCCAATTGCTAATTTTCAACTAATTAGCAATCAGCTGTTTTGTTACAGCTAGCAATTGTCTATTCCCTAACCTCATGCTTCTGCACCACCAACAACCTCCAAGAGTTCCTGGGTAATAGCGGCTTGATGGGCTTTGTTGTAAGACCAGGAAAGATTTACGTGTGTTTCGTCTGTCTGATATGTTAGGGGTGCTAGCTTACTGGTTGCATTGAACTCATTTGCCCTAGCTCAACACTCACAGCATCAAAGCGGTCATCTCCAGGACGGTAGGACAAAACTTCTAAACCAATTGGCTCGCCACTTACTCCATCTTTGATCAAAATCACCCCGTCGCCAAGTTCAGTGGCAATTTGGTTTTTTCTCGGTACTTGCCAAAAGACAGTTAATAGCTCCATTTCTGGTTCGTAAAACACCTTTATTTGAGCCACACTCTTTCGCCCTCCTTAATTGCATCGGTTTGGTAGGCTGTAATCAAGAATCCATCTCCATTTAAGCGTCGCGCCACCGCAACAACCCAACGTTTTTCTTTCCGTTCCCGATAAAATAATAATACTTCTGCATCTCGGCTACTGCGTCGAACTTCGTCCGGTGCAGCAAGAGCTGATTGAATTAGCTCCTCTAACTCCTCTATATCAGGATGCTTGATAATCAATCGTTGCCAATACTCTTCAGATGTTCTCACCGTAAAGCCTAACGGCGTAGAAATTTCAAACTTCATGGAAATGCTTGCACTATAAAGAGTTGTATCACATTTGTTTGTCGCATATCCTCAAAACCAAAAATAGCTAATCGCTAGTTTTAAACTCACCAGCAATTAGCTATTTTGTTACAGCTAGCAATTGTCTATTCCCTAACCTAATGCTTCTGCACCACCAACAACCTCTAGGAGTTCCTGGGTAATTGCGGCTTGGCGGGCTTTGTTGTAAGACAATGATAGGGACTTAATTAATTCACCGGCGTTGTCGCTGGCGTTGCTCATCGCTGTCATCCGCGCTGCTAGTTCACTAGCCGCAGATTCTTGCAATGCCCGCAAGAGTTGGTTACTCAAATACAATGGCAGCAATGAATCCAGAATTTGTACTGGGTCTTGCTCAAAAATCATATCACGGGGCAAAGGCCGAACTTGGTTAGTAACTGTCTGCCGTTCAACTTCAAATTGACCGCCACGGGTTGTTAAGCGGAAAATTTCGTCATCGGCTGCTTCTAAACCTTGGGGGTCAAGAGGTAGCAAAGTTTGCACTACAGGACGAGAACTTACCAAGGAGACGAAGCGAGTATAAACTAACTCGATGCGGTCTACTTTCTCTGAGAGGAACAAAGACAGCAATTCATCAGCAATCTTTGTTGCTTCTTCGGCGGTGGGGATTTGTTCTAAACCACTGTAGGTAGCATCAATCGGCTGATCACGGCGTTGGAAGTATTGAGTTGCTTTACGTCCAACAATCACGAAGGTGTAATCTAAACCTTCGGCTTTCAGTTCCTTAGCACGGTTTTCGGCGCGACGGATGACGTTGGTGTTGTAACCACCACACAGACCTCTGTCACCGGAAATTACCAGCAACCCGACTGATTTAACTTCGCGTTTTTTCAGTAGGGGTAGGTCTACGTCTTCAAACCGCAACCGGGTTTGCAAGCCATACAAAACTTGTGCTAAACGGTCAGCAAAGGGACGGGTAGCGATTACTTGCTCTTGGGCGCGACGTACTCTAGCCGCAGCCACTAGCCGCATAGCTTCTGTGATTTTTTTGGTGTTTTTGACCGACTGAATGCGATCGCGTATTGCTTTAAGGTTAGGCATATTCTTAAGTTCTGAGTCCTTAGTCAATAGCCAACAGTCAGCAGCCAATAGCCATTAATGTATTTACTAATGACTAATGACTAATGACTATTGACTAACTACGCTGTAGCTTTGAAGGTCTTTTTGTATTCGTCTAAAGCAGCCTTCAATGCTTTTTCTTCATCGTCACCCAGTACCTTCTTAGACTGTACGTCTTGGTAGTAAGGGTTAACACCAGATTTCAAGTAATCTCTGAAACCTTTGGTGAAGGTGGTTACTTTATCAACAGGGATATCATCTAAGTAACCGTTAATACCAGCGTAAAGAATTGCCACTTGTTCAGCTACGGACAAGGGTTGGTTTTGGGGCTGTTTCAACAGTTCCCGCAAACGTTGACCCCGTGCCAATTGGTCTTGGGTAGCTTTATCTAAGTCAGAAGCAAATTGCGCGAAAGCTTGCAAGTCGTCAAACTGTGCTAGTTCGAGTTTAATCTTACCAGCAACCTTCTTCATCGCTTTGGTTTGCGCCGCAGAACCTACACGGGATACGGAGATACCAGGGTTTACAGCCGGACGTACACCAGCGTTGAACAAGTCAGAAGACAAGAAAATCTGACCGTCGGTAATAGAAATTACGTTGGTAGGAATGTAAGCGGAAACGTCACCAGCTTGGGTTTCGATGATGGGTAGGGCGGTCATGCTACCTTTACCCAATTCGTCGCTGAGTTTAGCAGCACGTTCCAACAAGCGAGAGTGAATGTAGAATACGTCTCCGGGGTAAGCTTCCCGTCCGGGTGGACGACGCAGCAGCAAGGACATTTGGCGATAAGCTTGTGCTTGCTTAGACAAGTCGTCGTAAACTACCAGGGTAGCTTTGCCTTTGTACATGAAATACTCAGCAATGGTAGCACCGGTGTAGGGTGCGAGGAATTGCAGGGTAGCAGGGTCACTGGCGTTAGCAGCTACAACTACGGTGTAGTCCATTGCGCCTTTTTCTTGCAGGGTTTGGACTACGTTAGCAACGGTGGAAGCTTTTTGACCAACGGCAACGTAAACACAAACTACATCTTCACCTTTTTGGTTGATGATGGTGTCGATCGCGATCGCAGTCTTACCTGTTTGACGGTCGCCAATGATCAATTCCCGTTGACCACGACCGATGGGAATCATGGAGTCAATCGCGGTAATACCTGTTTGCATCGGTTCATGTACAGACCGACGGGCAATAATACCAGGCGCGGGAGATTCAATCAAACGGCTTTCGGTGGTTTTGATGTCGCCTTTACCGTCAATAGCACGACCCAAAGCGTCTACAACACGACCAATTAGAGCTTCACCTACAGCTACCTGAGCAATTCTGCCGGTGGCGGTAACGGTGCTACCTTCTTGGATGTCGCGACCTTCACCCATTAATACCGCACCAACGTTGTCTTCTTCCAAGTTTTGGGCGATACCAACTGTGCCGTCTTCAAATTCTAAAAGTTCTCCAGCCATGGCCTTTTCTAGACCATAAATCCGGGCGATACCGTCACCCACTTGCAGTACAGTACCAACGTTAGCTACTTTAACTTCTTGGTCGTACTGCTCGATTTGCTGCTGAATAATACTGCTGATTTCGTCAGGTCTAATTGAAATGCTCATCTGTGTATCTTTTTTTTCTTGCGAGACGGAAGATATGGAATAGACGCGAGAAGTATCGCGTCTGCATTTAGCTTGAGGAGTTAAGAGTTAAGTTTTAATTGCTTTGCCTCTTAACTTTACCTTCTAACTTTTCAGCTACTGCTTAAACGCAAGGAGAGGCGACGCAGTTGACCCCGGATACTGGAGTCAATTACCTGAGAGCCTATTTTGATAATCACACCACCAATCAGGTCACTATCTACTTTAGTTTCTAGTTCTACCTGACGAGCTTTACTGATGGCGAGTACCTTTTCTTTTACAGCTTCCAGCTGTTCTTCTGTCAGTGGCACAGCAGAAGTAACTTCTGCCAATACGGTTTGATTGAGTTGCCGCAATAGTGCTAGATACTGCTGGAGAATTTCCGCCAAGAAGAAAATCCGGCGTTTATCTACTAGCAGCAGTAAGAAATTGCGTAAATATGGGTTGGCATCTGCGCCCAAAATTTGTTTAATCGCAGCCTTTTTGTTCTCGGCAGAAATAAAAGGGTTGTCGATAAAAGTTTTTAGCTGCTGGTTCTCGGAAAGCAGACTCAGCAAAGTCCGCGCATCTGTGCCGAACTCTTCCGTCAAATTTTGCGATTGAGCGATGGACAACAGGGCCTGTGCGTAAGGCTGGGCTATTTCAGTGTTTGCTACTTTACTTGTCATACCTAGCCTCCCAGTTGTGCAATGCTGCGGTCAATTAAAGCTTTTTGAGCGTCATCAGCAATGCCGCCTTTAAGTTCTGTTTCGACCTTTTGCAACGCCAAAGCTACTACTCGCTGCCGCAACTGCGCGATCGCTTTATCTAGTTCTGCATTTAAGTCTGCTGTGCCGGCAGCTTGCAAGCGTTCAATATCTACAGCAGCTTGGTCGATAATTGCTTGACTTGCGGCTTGGGCGTTTTCTTGAGCAGCTGCTTTGATTCTTTCAGCTTCTGCTTGTGCTTGCGTTAGCTTTTGTTGTGCCTCTTGCAATTGCTTGGCGGCATTTGCGGCACGTTGTTCTGCATTCTTAATTGCTGTCTCAATGTTCTCGCGGCGAGTTTTGAGGGTATTACCTAGCACTTTCCGCCCAAAAACCAACAGCACAGTAATAATAATGGCTAGGTTAATCAGGTTGGTTTCTAGAATATTGGTATTTAGACTAAAACCACCTTCCGCCGCACCCTCTGCCAATTCACCTCCAACGGCGGTGGCTTCCGCCATCAACAGTAAAAAAGTCCCCATGATTCTTCATCCACAACTGCGCTGTCAAAGGTTTGTCATTTGTCCTGTGTCATTTCTGCTTGATTGTGGCTGAATGACTCAAACACAATGACTCATGACTGATCACGAATTTGTTGAGTTAACGCTGGTTTGCTAGATCAGCTCCTAACAGCTTTTCTAGAATTTGGCGACTTAGGGCATCGACTTGTTGCTCTAAAGAAGCCAGAGCTTGCTGTTTTTGCTGCTCAATTTCACTAGCAGCTTTTTCTCTTTGCACTTGAGCTTCTTGTTGTGCTGCGGCTATTTTTTGGGCAGCAATTTTTTGTGCTTCTGCTTGAGCTTCCGCAATAGTTGTTTGGGCTTGTCGTCTAGCTCCTGCTAACTCTTGCTCATATTGCTCTGCCAACTTTTCCGCTTTGGACAAACGCTCTTGAGCATCTAATTGATTGTTACGGATATATTCATTCCGTCCATCAATCGCGTTGCCTAGTGGTTTGTAAAGGGTGGCATTCAATAACAAGGCTAACACTAAAAACTGGATTGCCATTAAAGGTAGGGTAGCGTCTAAATCAAACAGCCCCCCTTCTTTAGCAACCTCTTCCACAGCCAATAAGGTGATCCAATGTGTCATGGTTGCTTGTTCCTATCTACTATGCTTAGTCCTGAGTCCTGAGTCGTGAGTTATAGAGTTAGGAGATAAACTCGTAACTCTTAACTCTTGTGTACTCAGTCCTCAGCACTCAGTACGCTGTACTGAATTATGCGAAGGGGTTAGCAAATAGTAGTACGAGAGCAACTACTAGACCGTAGATGGTTAACGCTTCCATGAACGCCAAGCTGAGTAGCAATGTACCGCGAATTTTACCTTCTGCTTCTGGCTGACGAGCAATACCTTCTACAGCTTGTCCTGCTGCATTACCTTGACCAATACCAGGGCCGATAGCAGCCAAACCAACAGCTAAAGCAGCAGCTAAAACGGAAGCAGCAGAAATCAATGGATCCATGATATTCTTTCCTTACTTTACTGAGTCGAGTGGGTTTTGATGTTGTGTTGCATCAATGGTCTTTTGTCATTATTTCATGACTTTTGTATAGGCGCGATTCATCACGTCTTTACTGACCAATGATTATCTGTCGTCTGAGGGATTTTTAGTGGTGTCCCTCATGCTCTTCGCCATGATGGTCTTCCATCGCTTCACCGATGTAAGCCGCGGCCAATGTGGCAAAAATTAATGCCTGGATGGCACTGGTAAATAGTCCCAAAGCCATGACTGGCAAAGGTACAAATAAGGGAACTAATAATACCAATACACCAACTACAAGTTCATCAGCTAAGATGTTACCGAATAAACGGAAGCTTAGGGATAGGGGCTTGGTGAAGTCTTCAATAATCTTAAACGGCAACATGAAGGATACAGGTTGCACGTAGTTGCCAAAGTACCCCAAACCTTTTTTGCTGAATCCGGCATAAAAATATGCTAAAGATGTCAACAAAGCTAAGGCAACCGTTGTGTTGATGTCACTTGTAGGTGCTGCTAATTCCCCTTCTGGCAAATGAATCAGCTTGAAAGGAACTAGGGCCCCAGACCAATTTGACACAAAAATGAACAAAAACAAAGTGCCAACGAAAGGCACCCAAGGGCGATATTCTTTTTCGCCAATCTGGTTTTTCGCCAAATCCCGAATGAATTCTAGGGCATACTCCATTAAGTTCTGTATGCCACTAGGAATCCGTTTAACGCTGCTGCTTGCTGCTACAGAAACAAGCACTAGCACGCCAATAACAAACCAGGATGTGAGAAACACCTGACCATGCAATTTTAAGTTACCTATTTGCCAGTACAGATGTTTTCCCACTTCCAATTCGGCAAGTGGAACAGAGTAGAAGTTCAGAAAATTCAGCATTTTCTTTCCATTTCAAATTCTTCTCTCAGGTTAACCGGAGAAGCGGAGCCTTTTAAGGTTGCCGGAGCTTTGGCGAGTCAGAGATAAACGCCACCCTAACTACATAGATGATGAGCGTGGCTTTATAGGTGAGAAATCCCAAAAATATGGGCATGATTTGTAGTTGATTCCACCGCGATGCTAGCAAAATCAGAGCTACTAACAGGGCTAACCGAGTTTTACTCAGCTGCTGTTTCTCTGTACCTAAACGCTCGACATCTTTCGCCAACATTCTCAAGTAAACCACACCTGTACACGCTCCCAACAAATAATTCAGGGCTACGTTTAAGGAGTAGAAGAACCAGACAGAGACAAAAATAATCCCTGTTAAGACAAGTGTGATTAGCAACAACTCCTGATAGAGTTGATAGAACTCCTGCATAGAAGAGTTTACTGGTTCTGTGTCCTCAAAACCAGGCTGAGTATCTTGTCGCGTTGTCTGAGTGGGTGCAATTGATTCGTCTGACAAGCTCACGGGACTTGAAACCAGTACAGCTAATTATGGTGACTGCACATTCAGTCAGCTGAATCATATCACGATCCGGTAACAATACTTTAGAAAAAAACAATTAACTTCTTGTTACACTCCCAAAAACAGCAAAAGTTTTCTTTCCAGCATCAAAGAGGAAAGTCTGGTATGCAGTCATCTAGCCACGTTCCTGGCTGAAAATTCAGAATTTTACTTGATTTGAGTAAACTTCTATCCTCCAATCTGGTTTTTTGAGTGTCCAGTCAGTTCTGTGTTGTGGTGATGCAGTCGGGTTTCTTCAACTCAGCTAGTGTTTGAGGCGCAATCACTTCACTGCTGAATTTCAAGAAACTCTGACTTACGGAGTGATCATCATCAGATGTTGAGCTACTGCTGGTCACTCTTCTACTTTACATGAGTTTTCCTGAAAACGGTTGTAGGCGATCACCCATCACCTGATAGGGTGTAAGAGTTTTGTTGTTCTTGACTCCTACACACTTTTTTTAGATTATCAGTTCGGCGTTTACTTTTACTACAACACAATTAAGCAGGTGTTAATATGAGCAACTGCTGTTGCATCAATGTTCTAACTGTATCCAACCCTAGTTGTACAGTCGCCAAAATCTCAGCCACAGTGGAATTACCATCACACTTTTGTAAAAACTCAAACTCGGCTGCTGACAGGTTAACAATTTGGTAGTCGTAATTAAATAAACACTGACTAGGAAATCCGTCAATACAGGGGTTGAGTTCGGGAATTGCTGAGAGTAGAATCTGATCATCTGACCAGTCGGTTTTGCTGATGGGTGGACGACCAAGGAAGAATTCGTAGTGTGTGACTTCTGGGTTGAGTAATTCTATTAAACGGTAACGTTGGCGATCGCTCAAGTTTTGCGCCCGTGCAATTAACTCTGGTGCTTTCCCCAAAAGTCTGTCTAAATTCCAAAAACTGGGATTAGAGAACCCGATAAACTCTAAACCTGAAGCATCAATTAATTCAAACAGAGTATCAATATTGTAGTCAACCTCCTGGGGATGAACATACATATCAGCGAAGCATTCATCCCGTTGGTTTTCCATAGCCCAGCGTTCTTTTTCCCGCTTGACAAGACGGTTGTTTTCTGGTAATGAGGCGAAGATTTGGCGACCGACTTGTACACCATCGCGATAATCGCCTTGTTTTTCATTTTGCAGGAGAGCGATCGCTTTTTGCATCAATTGAATTTCCCAGCGTCCCAACTCCCCGTAGACAAAAATGTGCATCAACCCACCAGGGGCTAACTTTTGCGCTAAAGCTTGTATACCACGGATGGGGTCGGGTAAGTGATGCAACACACCCACACAATTAATTAAATCAAACTCACCCGGTAACTGAGCCACATCATACAAACTCAGGTGATGAAATTCAACACGGTCAGCACCAGAACTTTTACAACGTGCTTTTGCTACTTCCAATGTACCGGAACTTAAATCAATACCGACTACCTGCGCTTGGGGGTTGAGATGTACTAAATATTCCGTTCCGACTCCCGAACCACAACCAGCATCTAAGATGCGGATATCTTGCTTTTGTGGTTTCCTTCCTGTGCAGAAGTTGTAAGCAGCCAACCAATTCCAACGCCAATTGTAACCGGGGGGTGGTTCATCTAGTATCGGTTCTGGCGGGAAGGGGTAAGTATCGTAGAGTTTCGCAACAGCACTACTGACAGCTTGAGAATCGGACATGAGCAGGACTAACGCAGCATTTCTGAGTTTAGCGGATAGGGGTGACGATTGGCATAGGGAGGAAGTTTTTCAAGTTATTAAGGATATTAAAAACCCCTTTCCATAGCTTGCTTCCCGTAGGGTACCTCTCCCCTGGAAATGTAGAGACGTTGCATGCAACGTCTCTACAAATTCCCCCATTCCCTACAAGGGAATGGGGGCAGGGGGGTTAGGTTTGAGAGACTTTAAGCTTAAAAACCTTGATTTTAGGCTAGCCCACGTAGGCGGACTTCTTTTATATAGGCGCGTCTTCCAGTCGTTCAGAATTAGTGCAAAATTTAGCTTTGTTGAGTGCGATTAAGTATTTAATAGCTAATATAATTTAATTAATATACATTGTCTAATAATTTACCTGACCAGGAGCATCAAATGGGGATAGGACTACCTGAATTTGCGGAAAATCCAGAAAATCGCTGCCCAGTGATACTTTTACTTGATACATCGGGTTCAATGTCAGGTCAGCCGATACAGGAATTAAATCGCGGGTTGGCGGCTTTTAAGGAAGATGTATTGAGAGATGCTCAAGCTTCCCTCAGTGTGGAAGTGGCTATTGTCACCTTTGGCCCAGTGCAACTGACACAAGATTTTGTAACCATAGACCAATTTACACCGCCCAAGCTAGAAGCTGATGGTGTGACACCAATGGGTGCAGCGATAGAGTACGCCTTGGATTTGTTGGAAAACCGCAAACAGACTTATAAAGATAACGGTATTCTTTACTATCGTCCTTGGGTATTTTTAATTACCGATGGTGCGCCTACAGATTATTGGGAAGGTGCAGCGCAAAGGGTGAGAGAAGCAGAAGAAAGTCGTAGACTGTCGTTTTTTACTGTTGCTGTCCAGAATGCGGATATGAATAAACTCAAACAAATTGCTCCGCCTCAACGTCCACCATTGATGCTGAATGGGTTAGATTTTCGCTCTTTGTTTGTTTGGCTTTCTACTTCCATGAAACGGGTTTCTAGTGGCAAAGTAGGCGAAGCTGTAGCATTACCGCCTGTGGGATGGGGTCAAATTACCACCTAGATTTTAAGGATTTATTGATTGTGAGTTGGAAAGCAATTGCTCGTTCTGAGACAGGAACGAGTCATCTAAGCCAAGGAATACCTTGTCAAGACTACGGGGGTTATCGCGTCTTTAAAGATGATGTAATTGTAGGCGCGGTTGCTGATGGTGCTGGTAGTGCTAAGTATGCTGATGTTGGTTCTGAATTGGTTGTAAAAAGGGTACTAGAATCTTTTTCTGAAATTGATAAATATCCAGATACACCAGAAGAATTAAAGCCAGGATTTTCTCAACCTCTGTCAAAACCAGAAGCTAATAAACTGTTTGAAAAAATTGTCAAAATAGTTATTACAGAATTACAAAACGAAGCAGAAAAACAAGGTTATTTGCTTAATGATTTAGCTTGTACACTTTTGGTTTTTGTTGCTACTCCCCACTGGCTAGCAGCTATGCAAATTGGGGACGGATTTATTGTATTGCGTCCTCAAAAATCAGAGGAATATCAATTGTTATTCCATCCAGATAAAGGTGAGTTTGCCAATGAAACTACTTTTATCACTTCAGAAAATGCACTACAAGAAATGCAGGTAAAGGTGATTTCAGGAGAGCAAGAATTTATTTGTGCGTCTACTGATGGGCTGGAAAAAGTAGCCATTCGTTTAAACGACTGGACACCATTTCCACCTTTCTTTAAACCTTTTGAGGAATACTTACAGCAAACACCAAACCCAGAAGAAGATGATAAATATGTGATGGATTTCCTCAACTATGAAAAGCTAAATGCTCGCACTGATGATGATAAAACTTTGCTTTTGTGTCTTTGGGAAAGAGAGTAAAATTCCATGACGCTTCTCATCTGCGGTAATACGAGTGAATCAATCACTCTGTTAGGTGAACCAATAGCTAAGAGTGGTGAAGGTACAATTTGGCGAACTAATCACGGTTACTTAGCGAAAATTTATCACTCGCCAACTCCAGAACGTGTGCAGAAGTTAGCGGTGATGATGGCGTACCCACCAATAGAGCCAAATTCTCATCTTAATCATATTTCTTTTGCTTGGCCTAAGTCGGTGCTGAAAAATGAACAAGGTGATTGTGTTGGCTTTTTAATGCCAGAAGTTAAGGGTGGAAAAGAACTTTTTGATATTTATAACCTCAAGCGTCGAAAGGCTTTGAAACTAGAGATTCATTGGCGGTTTCTGCATACAACGGCTCTGAATATTGCCTCAATTATTGCTGCACTTCATGAGGCTGGTTATGTATTAGGCGATATTAAACCACAAAATATTCTGGTTAATAATCGGGCTTTACCTTCAATTATTGATACAGATTCTTTTCAGGTTAAAAATCCTCACAATGGTAAAGTTTATCGTTGTTTAGTTGGTTCGGAAGGATACACACCAGCAGAATTAATTGATCAAGATTTTTCTAAGATTGAACAAACGGAAATACATGATAGATTTCGGTTAGCAGTAATTATCTATCAATTGTTGTTTGGTGGTGAAACTCCATTTCAGGGAAAATGGACAGGTGCGGGGGACACACCACAACCTAATGAACTTATCCGTCGGGGTTTATGGCTGTATTCACCAAATAATTTGATTCAACCTGTAGAGAGAACAATTCCTCTTGATATTGTTCATCCAGAGATTCAGCAATGTTTTCTCAGATGCTTTAATGATGGACATAAAAATCCTCATTTACGCCCGACTGCTAGGGAGTGGTTAGAGGCGTTAAGAGTAGGGAATGATAGCTTAACTATATGTGGCAGGGTAGACAGTCACTACTATAGCCGAACCTATGGTAAATGTTATTGGTGCGATCGCTCTACAAAACTTGGTGTTGATATTTTTCCTGGCGTTGTTAAATCAAAACCATCTGCTGTTTTGGTGTCAACATCACAATCGGCAATTGTTAATAATCAAGTAATAGGAAACCTACTGCAAACCCTCACTGGTCATTCTAGCGTAGTTAATTCTGTAGCCTTCAGTCCCAATGGTCAAACCTTGGCTAGTGGCAGTAGCGATAAGACTATCAAACTGTGGGATGTGATGAGAAGAAACCTACTGCAAACCCTGACTGGTCATTCTAACTCGGTTTTTTTTGTAGCCTTTAGTCCCGATGGTCAAACCTTGGCTAGTGGAAGTGGGGACAACACTATCAAACTGTGGGATGTGAGCAAGGGAAAACCACTGCAAACCCTCATTGGTCATTCTAGCTGGGTTCGTTCTGTAGCCTTCATTCCCAATGGTCAAACCTTGGCTAGTGGGAGTAATGATAACACTATTAAACTGTGGGATGTGAGCAAGGGAAAACCACTGCAAACCCTCACTGGTCATTCTAGCTGGGTTGATTCTGTAGCCTTCAGTCCCGATGGTCAAATCTTGGCTAGTGGAAGTAGCGACAAGACTATCAAACTGTGGGATGTGAGGAGGGGAAAGCTATTGCAAACTATCACTGGTCATTCTAAATCGGTTCGTTCTGTAGCCTTCAGTCCTGATGGTCAAACTTTGGTTAGTGGGAGTGATGATAAGACTATCAAATTGTGGGATGTGAGGAGGGGAAATTTACTGCAAACTCTCACTGGTCATTCTAGCTGGGTTCTTTCTGTAGCCTTCAGTCCTGATGGTCAAACTTTGGTTAGTGGGAGTGATGATAAGACTATCAAATTGTGGGATGTGAGGAGGGGAAATTTACTGCAAACTCTCACTGGTCATTCTAGCTGGGTTCTTTCTGTAGCCTTCAGTCCTGATGGTCAAACCTTGGTTAGTGGGAGTTACGACAAGACTATCAAAATATGGCAACTTAAAATATCTACTACTACAGGTAATTCATCAGCAATATCAGTTAATTCTATTTCTACAACAACCAATACAAGTGATAAAATTAAAAATAATGTATCTCAAAAATATCAGACTACAAACCAAACTATTCCTGTTGTTGCAGTGTTGCTTAGAGTATTGTTAACTCCTCTGTTAACTCCTCTGTTAACTCCTTTTTTCAATCCTGGCTTCGTTTGGGTAATAGTATTTGGTATTATAGTAATAATATTTTTAATTTTAATCATTAATAAAAAATAAATTATTACATTCAATAAAGTCACTTTTTCACTATTTAGTGATTTCATATAAACTTATATATAGATAGGTTAAATTATCTACACAATTATAATAATCAATATAAATAACCAAATAGGAGTAAATAAATTATTAATAATCAACCTCAACTAATTCCAGGAGAAGGAATTGTAGGCACTTATGGAGACTTACTCAAACAGGGACGTAGAGGCGATAACCTCACACCTCATCATATACCTGCGGATGCTTTTATGAAAGCCAAAGTTCCAGGTTATACACCAAATCAAGGATTTGCCATCATGATGGAACATTTATCACCAGGAAAAGGAGGTCGTCATCGGCAAACCATTTCTTACGGCAAACGCCCTAATTTAAACCTATCACCCAGAGACGCATTAGCACAAGAAATATGGGATGTACGTTCTATTTATATTCGTCAAGGTTTGTATAATAGAGAAATCAGGGAAAGTTTGCAAGCGTTAATCAAAAGTAATAAAGTAACTTGGCTATGTATTTTTGAGAAATAAGGTAAAAAACAATGAATCAAAATAATTTATTGGCTGCTTTGCGAGAAAATCGCTTAATGCAAACAGAAGAACAAGTTATCAATTTTGAAAATGCTTTAGCTGAACTAGCTGAAAATCCTGATGAAAATAATTTATCTGCATATCATCTAATTTTAGATGACCAATGTCAACAGCCAGAAGTGATGTTTAGCTTAATTCATTTTCTGGAATCTTTTGATATGGAAAAACAAATTACAGCATTTATTAATATTGTCCCTCAATTGATGATAACTGCACCTGAATGGACAAGAATTATTCACAACCGAATTTTAAATGATGAGTCAGCGTCTCAAGTTTATCAAAACCTATTACACTCAGCTAATTTAAAAACTCCTCATTTTCTCTACCATCTTTTGGAAGAAAGTATTGTAAACCAACTTAAAGCTAAAGAAAGCTCATTAAGCATCAAAAATAAATAATATTTTATATTTAGAATCCTTTATTTGAGATAAAATACGTAAAACCTAGATTCAGGAGTGCTGTATTTTTAGGAGAAGTTTTAAGAGTTAAATTCATGAGATTTTTACACTTTAATTTTTATATTAATTATAACTGCTAACATTTGTGGGATAAGCTCTCTAGCCTGTCTGGTGCGGGCAAGATGCCCACACCACAAGAACTATATTTTTGCATCATTTTAGTCTAGAATGCTGATATCATGTAGCATTTGCTACTCAAACCACCACTGAGAAGCACAAATTTAGCATTTAAAGTACCCAGTACGGATTTGCTGAGAAAATTTCACAAGGGAATGCAAAATAAAATATTTGGGGCAGTTTGTAAAGAAAATTTACAAAAATTAAATTTTCTCTCAGCCGCTAAAGAGTGGGTACTTGTGGAAATAGACAGTTCACGACCAAAAAATCTACATAGTTCTTAATAAATGAACAGTGCAAACGCAAAACGTTCTAATCTAAAAGCTGACTGGGTTAAATTTACTGGCAGTTTTGTAGGCAGTAATCGCGATACATAAAAACAACTATGTGTCAAGCCTCAAGCAACCCAGACTTAACACATAAATGATTATGATGGGAGTTTTAAAAATCCGATGAGTGTTAAGGCGAGTGGTGGAAGCTCAGTTGCGCGCCCGCAACTATATCAAACCCTAGCTGTAGCAACCATTTCTCAAGCGGAACAACAAGACCGCTTTTTGGGAACTGGTGAATTAAAGGAATTAGCAAGCTATTTTGCATCTGGTGCAAAACGTCTAGAAATTGCTCAAATCCTCACTGATAATTCTGAGATTATCGTATCCCGCGCTGCTAACCGGATTTTCGTGGGTGGTTCGCCAATGGCTTTCTTAGAAAAGCCCAAAGAACCCGAAATGGCAATGGCTGGTGCTGCTGTTGCTGCTGGCGGTGAGATGAGAGAAGGAATGAAACTTGGAACTGTCACCTACGTTGAAACTCGTGGTGGGTTCTTTGAAAATTTACGCTCCATTTTCAACACATCTGCTGGCGGCCCAACTCCTCCAGGCTTTAGACCAATTAACATTGCCCGTTACGGCCCTAGCAATATGTCCAAGAGCTTGCGGGATTTATCCTGGTTCTTGCGCTATGCTACTTATGCGATCGTCGCTGGCGACCCCAACATTATCGCAGTTAATACACGGGGCTTGCGGGAAATTATTGAAAATGCTTGCTCTGGTGAAGCAACTCTAGTAGCTTTACAAGAAATTAAAGCAGCATCCCTGTCTTATTTCCGTAAAGATGCTGAAGCCACAGACATTGTGACTCAGTACATGGATGTGTTGCTGACCGAGTTCAAAGCACCCACACCCTCTACCAAACTGCGTCAACGTCCTTCTGGCGACCAACAAGGTTTACAGCTACCACAAATTTATTTCAACTCGGCTGAAAGAAGACCTAAGTTTGTCATGAAACCTGGGTTATCAGCTAGTGAAAAAATAGAGGTAGTGAAAGCAGCCTATCGGCAAATCTTTGAGCGCGATATTACCCGTGCTTACAGCTTGTCAATCTCTGACTTAGAATCCAAAGTGAAAAATGGCGACATCTCCATGAAGGAGTTTGTGCGTCGTTTGGCAAAATCTCCCCTTTACCAAAAACAGTTTTACCAACCTTTTATTAACAGCCGCGTGATTGAGTTAGCTTTCCGTCACATTTTGGGACGGGGGCCAAGTAGCCGCGAAGAAGTACAAAAATATTTCTCAATTGTGTCTAGCGGCGGTCTACCAGCTTTAGTAGATGCTTTGGTAGATTCTCAAGAATACAGCGACTACTTTGGGGAAGAAACTGTACCTTACCTGCGTGGTTTGGGTCAAGAAGCTCAAGAATGTCGGAACTGGGGGCCACAGCAAGACCTGTTTAACTACAGTGCGCCTTTCCGTAAAGTACCTCAGTTTATTACCACTTTTGCGGCTTACGAACAGCCACTACCCGACCAACACCCCTACGGTTCTGGTAATGACCCCTTAGAAATTCAGTTTGGGGCGATTTTCCCGAAAGAAACCCGCAACCCCAGCACCAGTCCTGCACCTTTTGGTAAGGACACCAGACGCATCTTGATTAACCAAGGCCCTGGTATTAATAACCAATTGAGCAACCCGAAAGCCAGAGGTGTAGCTCCTGGTACTCTAGGCCCGAAAGTGTTCAAGTTGGATCAAATTCCGGCTACTCTGAGCAGAAATACTGGTCAGGGAGCAAGCGTTAAATTCTCTGAAAGCTCTACCCAAGCGGTAATCAGAGCGACCTACTTACAAGTGTTTGGTCGTGACGTTTACGAAGGTCAACGGCTGAAAGTGCAGGAAATTAAGCTGGAAAACGGCGAAATTTCGGTACGGGAATTTGTCCGCGCTTTGGCTAAGTCGGATTTATTCCGTAAGCTGTACTGGACTCCGCTTTATGTATGTAAAGCGATTGAGTACATTCATCGCCGCTTGTTGGGTCGTCCTACCTACGGTCGTCAAGAAAACAACAAGTATTTTGATATCGCTTCTAAGAAAGGTTTATATGCTGTTGTTGATGCGATTCTTGACAGCGTAGAGTACAGCGAAGCTTTTGGGGAAGATACTGTTCCTTACGAACGCTATCTGACTCCTGCGGGTGTGGCACTCAGAAAATTGCGCGTTGGTAGCATCCGTGAAGATGTTGGTGCGAAGGTTGAAAAACAAGAAACACCACGCTTTGTCGAATTGGGTACTGTTGCAGAAACCCGCACTGCACCGGATGTAAACTTCCGCATTAACCAAGGTGTTACCAAGCAACGGGAACAAACGAAAGTCTTCAAGCTGGTAGCTAACACTGTTGATAAAGTTGCTGTTCAAACTCTGATCAATGCAGCTTACCGTCAGATTTTCGAGCGTGATATTGCACCTTACATCGTTGAGAACGAATTTACAACTTTAGAAAGCAAGTTAAGTAACGGCGAAATCACCGTTAAGGAATTTATTGAAGGTTTGGGTTACTCTAACCTCTACCTGAAGGAATTCTACACACCTTACCCCAACACGAAAGTAATTGAGTTGGGTACTAAGCACTTCTTAGGACGCGCACCGATTGATCAAGCTGAAATCCGCAAGTATAACCAAATTTTGGCTACTCAAGGTCTGCGGGCGTTTATTGGTGCTATGGTAAATAGCCAGG
This sequence comes from Anabaena sp. CA = ATCC 33047, assembly GCF_963870205.1. NCBI lineage: Bacteria > Bacillati > Cyanobacteriota > Cyanophyceae > Nostocales > Nostocaceae > Anabaena > Anabaena sp. CA = ATCC 33047. Next base: position 405,883 of record NZ_CAWMSA010000044.1, read on the forward strand.
AGTACAGCCAGGTATTTGGTGAGGATACTGTTCCTTATCGTCGCTTCCCCACCTTACCTGCGGCTAACTTCCCCAATACCGAGAAGCTATACAATCAACTGACCAAGCAAAACGATGATTTGGTTGTACCTAGCTTTAAGCCTGTGAAAGCGCGGATTGCGTCTGATAAGACACCAATTTTAGCGAAGGCGATCGCAGATTTAGCCGCCCAAGCCAGACAAATGGACAAGAGTAAACCCTTGTTCATTGAATTGGGTCGTTCCTTCAACGATGGCCGCGGACAGTCTGTAGAAGTGGGTGTTGGTACAACTCGCCGTAAACCGATTCGTATTTACCGCCTGACTGATGGTACAAACTCAACAGAAACACAGGTGGTAATTAACGCGATTTACCGTCAGGTAATGGATATATTTAGCGGACAAGTTCCTGACTACCTCCGCCGTTCTGACTTAGACAGTAAATTGCGGAACGGTGAAATTTCCGTGCGTGAGTTTGTGCGGGAACTAGCTAGTTCAGAAATCTATCGCAAACGCTTCTACACACCTTATCCCAACACCAAGGTAATTGAATTCTTGTTCCGTCACCTGTTGGGACGTGCGCCAGCTACCCAAGGCGAAATCCGTCAATATAACAAGTTATTGGCTGATAACGGTTTACGGGCTGCTGTGGAAGCAATTGTTAACAGCGCAGAATACAGCCGCTACTATGGCGAGGATGTAGTTCCATATCCACGCTTCCCATCTCTACCCGCAGGTAACTACTTGGGTAGTGTGCAAGCTGCTGCTGATTTGGTGAAACAATCTTGGTCTAGCTTGTCACCTTCTACTCTCACTGGTAGAGCAGGCGATCGCTAAATTCCTTGAGTTCCGAGATAGGGGACTAGGAACTAGGGACTAGGGACTAGGGACTGGGAAACTTACCCAGTAACCCATCCCCAAGACCCAGTACCAAATCCCCAGTTTTGCCGTGACAACTGTGGGAATCACGGTTAAACTGAAACGAATGTTACAAAGTATTAAGAGCAGTCATAAATGCTCAACAGAATGCCGGAGAATATTTTGCGTAAGGTAGCTGAGTTTAAAGGCTTGTTTAGTTGTGTGAACTAACGCCTACTTGTATGCTGATGACAATAGCAGTTACTTCAGTGAACTGTTGTGTCAAAAACGCGAGAGAATAATCTCAGCAACCAATTTAAAGTCGCACCAGTTTAATCAAAACCTGGTTTTATTTCGTACTGGAGGAATCCATTAATGAGTATCGTCACGAAGTCCATCGTGAATGCTGATGCAGAAGCCCGCTACCTCAGCCCTGGCGAATTAGATCGGATCAAGAGCTTTGTTGCTGGTGGTCAACAACGCCTACGCATCGCTCAAGTTTTGACCGACAACCGCGAGCGCATCGTTAAGCAAGCTGGCGACCAACTGTTCCAAAAACGTCCTGACGTTGTTTCTCCTGGTGGAAACGCTTACGGTAAAGAAATGACCGCTACCTGCCTGCGTGACCTAGACTACTACCTCCGCCTGATCACCTACGGAATCGTTGCTGGTGACGTTACCCCCATCGAAGAAATCGGTATCGTTGGCGTTCGCGAAATGTACAAATCCCTCGGTACTCCCATCGATGCAGTAGCTGGTGGCGTTGCTGCTATGAAGAACGTTGCTGCTGGCATGCTGTCTGCTGAAGACGCATCTGAAGCTGGTGCTTACTTCGACTACGTTGTTGGTGCAATGCAGTAGGTCGAAGCTGTTTCCACGGCACGAACTGAAATCTATTGCAATAAGGTTGGACATAAGGAAATAACAACATGCAAGACGCTATTACCTCTGTAATTAACTCCTCTGACGTTCAAGGTAAGTACCTTGACACCGCAGCTTTAGAAAAACTCAAAGGCTACTTCGCTACAGGCGAACTGCGTGTACGTGCTGCTACCACCATCAGTGCTAACGCAGCTGCGATCGTTAAAGAAGCTGTAGCTAAATCCTTGTTGTACTCTGATATCACCCGTCCCGGTGGTAACATGTACACCACCCGCCGCTACGCTGCTTGTATCCGTGACTTGGATTACTACCTCCGTTACGCTACCTACGCTATGCTAGCTGGCGATCCTTCCATCCTGGATGAGCGCGTACTCAATGGTTTGAAAGAAACCTACAACTCCTTGGGTGTACCCATCGGTGCTACCGTTCAAGCTATCCAAGCAATGAAAGAAGTAACCGCTAGCTTGGTAGGCCCCGACGCTGGTAAAGAAATGGGTGTTTACTTCGACTACATCTCCTCTGGCTTGAGCTAAGAGCTAATTGCACTTAAGTTGTTAGGTGCGGCTTTATTAAGGTCTGGAAATCAACCGTGAGTGCTAGAACGTCTAGTGGCTTATCAAACTAAAATTTAGTTATGAGTGTTAGGTGTCTAGTATTGATGTTTGATTTCCAGACTGGGAGAGATTATTAAATATCTGGGTAAAATACATAACTCCCGTTTTTTTTTGAAATAAAAAAGTTTTTCCATTTATCATAGGAGATTCAACTAATGGCGCGGTTATTTAAAGTTACAGCTTGCGTTCCTAGCCAAACCCGCATTCGTACCCAACGCGAATTACAAAACACCTACTTTACTAAGCTGGTTCCCTACGAAAACTGGTTCCGCGAACAACAAAGAATTCAAAAAATGGGCGGCAAAATCGTTAAAGTGGAATTGGCAACTGGTAAGCAAGGGCTTAATGCTGGTTTGCTGTAATTGCTATGAGTTGAAAATTATTATAGAAAGCTATACAAAGAGGTCTGATTTAGACCTCTTTGTTTTTTTGTTATTAAACGCAGATAAACGCAGATGAACGCAGATGAATTTATGTTTTATTTTGCACTATTCTTATACCGTTTCTTGATGTAGCTTGCGTGGCGTAGCGTTGTAGAGACTTTGCATGCAACGTCTCTACATCATTGATTTGATGCAACTTCGTAGAGAATTGGTATTAATCAGAACAGGTGGGCATTGCCCACAACGTAAAACTACAGCTTTGAGAAATTTCCAGGCAATGCCCACCCTACAAAAATTATCATCAAGGAAAAGGTGCAATCTGCTATGAATTTTGGTGAGTGACGGCGAATGTGGAAATTTTCCCATGAATCAAGTGAAATTTTGAAATTACGATGAAACGTCTTTTATTAATTACAGAAAGATTTGCGCCAGATTTGGGGGGAGTGGCTAGTAGTGCCACACGACTGGTGAGAACATTATGTCAATTGGGTATAGAAACTGATGTTATTACTTGGAGTCGTTATTTACAACCGGGTGAGGTTTTACCGCCAGAGTCTTTAGATATTCAGCCTCGTGTTTATCGTGTGGGTTTATATCGCCATTGGGATATGACTATGCCCCATACTTTAAATTTTTTAGAGTGGCTGCATCAAACTTATAATTATGATGCTGTGTGGGGACATTATCTGTTTCCTAGTGGTTTTTTGGCGACTTGGTTCGCAAAACTTCAGGGAATAGCTAGCACTGTTAGTGCGCGTGGTAATGATGTTGACAGGGAAATGTTTCCGCCTGGAGATTTTGCCCGGTTACAATGGACACTACAACACGCCAATGTGATTACGGCTGTTAGTGGTGATATGGCGCGGAAGATGCGGCTACTGTGTGGGCGTGATGATGTGTTAGTTTTAAAAAACACGGTTGATACAGAAATCTTTTCCCCTGAAAATCAAACTTCCCAGCAATCCACGTCTGTTTTTGCCAGCGAGGAGGAGTTTACACGGATAAACGATAATCTGCGGGATAGTTTGGGAATTGCTTCTGAGGAAGTGGTGCTGGGGTTTTGTGGGGAATTGCGGGAAAAGAAAGGGCAGCAGTTTTTACTCAATGCTTTAACAAGAGTTCGCCAGCAACAACCAGCTTGTCTGTTAATTATTGGCGAAGTTAGGACTTCTCAAGAATCTTTGTTGCAATTGTATGCAACTCATCAGCCAGAAGATGCCCAGCGAGTTATTGTTACTGGGCATTTATCTAACTCTGAAAAAGTTGCTGCCCATCTGCGGTTGTGTGATGTTTATCTTCAGCCTTCTCTGTGGGAGGGTATGCCTAATGCACTATTAGAGGCGATGGCTTGTGGTTGTTGTTGTATTGCTAGTGATGCGGGTGGGATTCCTGAGATTATTTCCCACGGTGAAAACGGGTTTTTGTTGTCTCGTTCCCATCTACATAAGTTGGGTGAGGCTGTTTTGGAATGTTTGGCAATGCCGTTAGGGGAAAAAAGGAGAATTCAGGAAGCAGCACGCGATCGCATCTTAACTGCCCATTCTATCACTCAAGAACTACAACAACTTCAAACTGTCATCGACCGCTTAATCCCTAACTCTTGATAAGCAGCAACTAAAGCCTCACCAGCCCGTCGCCAAGTATAATACTCTTCAATTCGCTGACGGGCATTAATGGCTAATTGAGTTGCTAATTCCCTCTGATTTTGCAAGCGTAACACGGCATCTTTAATTGCTTTAGCTGAACCGGGTTTAACTAATAAAAAATCAACTCCATCTTCTCCTAACTCCCTCACCACCTGTAAATCACTAGCAATTACTGGTGTTCCTGTTGCCATACCTTCTAAAATCTTCAAAGGACAACAACCTTGAATTAAATTGCGATCGCTTGCTGTGAGAGGGGCTAAAATCACATCTGAGTTATGAATATATGTCACCAATTGTTTTTGTGAAATTGGTTCTAAAACAGTCAGATTTTCTGCCACTCCTAACTTTAACGCCAGTTGTTTTAAATTTTTAATCTGATACTCTCTGGCTTGCCCAATTACTGTTAAATTAGCCGGAAAATCTCGATTTATCAACCCTAAAGCTTCAATAGCTAATTTTACACCCTGCCAGGATGAAAGTGTACCAAAATATAACATTTGTAAAGGTACATTGACAATATTACGCTTACTTAATTCATAACTAAATACATCTAAATCCACACCATTAGGAATCACTCTAATTTTATCTGTGGGAATGTTTCTGATTTGGTGCAAATACTCAGCAGTTACTCCACTAGGCGTGACGATTAAATCTGCTGCTGTTAAACAAACTTGTTCTTGGGAATGTAATTTATGTAAAAGTTCTCTGTCATCCACAACCGCAGGATAACGATACTTTAACTCGATGGAAGGTAAACCATTGACTTCAAAAATTAACTTGTCACAATATTGCTTTTTGTTAAGGGCAATGACTAAGCCTTCGTAAATTGAGCGAATATGTATAGCATCAAATCGCTTTCCTTCCAACCATCCACGCAACAGACGACGAAAGTACAAAACTCGCTGAATTAAATTTTCACCCAAAGCTGGCAACATGGTTTGCATAACTTGTGGATGAATGTGGTGATAATTTATTAGTTCGGCTGTAGGAGAAACTGTTAATAAATGTATATCACCAAAAGCTGCTGCTAAAACTTGAGAAAAAGCCTCAATATGGATAGCAGCACCCTTTGGTGCGGGTACGGTATCAAAGGAAATATACGCTATTTTTGATTGATTCATAAAAGTTTAATCTCGTTGACACTTAATTTTTTGTTTGGTATACTGGCGGCGTTTTATACCGTTTTGATGTCAAAAATATTGTTACAAAAATCAGCATTGTTGCAAAAAATTAAGCAATTGAGTTAATGGACTTAAGATAATATGCCCATTGAATTAGAGAAATTTCGCAAAGAATTAATTTATGAAGAGACTGCACCAATTACAGTGATTACCACTGATTTGGATGATTTGTCAGCCCTTGATAAACTGGCAGAGTTAAAACAACAGAAGTATGGTTCAACAGCACTTTACTATTTTTTAGGGTTATTAACCTTAAGTGTTCTGACTTTTATTGTATTTATTTTTGGCATCGAAAAAGCATTTATTAATATAGCTGTTGTTGTATTAATTACGGGCTGCATTGGTTTGGGTATTGCTTGGATTTATTACTTGAACATGAGTAATAAATATAAGAAATTGAATCTTAGTAATTATCGATATGATTTAACTAAAAGTCTTTTGCAGATGCTAGCGAGAGATATGGATGAAACAGCTTCCATATATGTCAGGCTAAGTTTCAAGAAAACTGAGAGAGATGATCATAAAAACAATACAATACCACACCCTTACAAATTTGGATTTAAAATAGATATTTATGAGAATGAATGGTTAAAAATTAAAGGTAGTTTTTTAGATAAGACTCGATTTTTCTTAAATACTAATGAAGTTTGTAAAAAACAATATGGCTATAAGCGTAGCCGGAGTGGTAAGAGTAAATACAAGTCGAAAGTTAAATCTTATGGTTTAGAAGTAAATTTAAGTTTAACTTATCCTCAGCGTCGCTACGGTGCAGTTAAAGGTTTAAAAAATGATGTAATTAAAGCCATAAAGCTACCACCAGCATCAACGCTGAGAAGAATAAAAGTTACAGATAAGGTAATATATCTTCTCGTCAGAATTCCGCCTGAGTTTGCTGAAAATAAAGATAAAGTTTACCAAACAATTACATCAATGTTTTTGAGTGTTTATCAGGTACTTAATTTAGCTAAAATGCTATCTAAATAATATGACAAAACAACTTGTCAAATTTATCATTTGTTGCTTCTTGCTGACATCGATTTTTAGCTGTACTAACAATCAAGTTAATCATACGACATCTAGTAGCAATAACCAAGCAACAACAACTGTAGCTAGCGTTGCTGAAACTACAGAGAAAATTAAGTTTAAAACCGCAGGTGATACAGATTTATTTTCTCTGAAACAACAAGCTGATGGTTCAAAGTTAGTTGATGGCAATAATCAGGAAATTGCCAGAATTAAAGCTGATAAATCGGGAAAGATTAAAATTAAAAATGCTCAAGAAAAAGTTTTAGGCTATGTAGTTAGTGCGCCAGGTGCTTGGATATTAAAAAATCCCGAACAAAATCAAGATTTATTTACTTTCAAACGTCAGAGTGATAGTGACTATCAATTAGAAGATGCAAATAAAAAATTAGTCTATAGAATTCAAAGCAGTCAGAATGGTTTAGAAATTGCAACACCTGATAAAAAGTTAGTTTATCAAGTGAAAATTAAAGATGGGAAAATGTCTTTAAGAAATCCATCAGGAAGAACAATTTTCTCGACAAAATCAAGTATGTCTCCCATTGCGGTTGCTTGCTTTGGTTTAGATGCACTCACCCGCGAACAACAAGCAGCTTTAGCTTATGCTGTAAATTTAACAGGAGGTAAATAAATTGTGCAGATTCAGCTAAATTGGATAGATCCGAATACAGGCGATCGCAGACAACCATTATTACAGATACCCGTGGCAATTGGCAAAGAATTCGCAGCTATGCCACCAGAAATTAATCATCAACAAGTTTCTAGAATTGTCATTCAAGATGACTTAGTTGCAGCTTATCATGCTTTAATAACTTGGGAAAATCAAGAGTTAATTATTCTTGACCAAAATACAAGTAATGGCATTAAAATCAATGGTGTACAGTTAACCACTGCTAACTTGAAAGATGGCGATCGCATCCAAATTGGTAACTGTGAAATTATCATCAACTATACAGCGACGGCTTGGGTGTGCGATCGCATGGTAGGATTTCTGTTTAAACGTGCTTGTGGACGCACTGATACCACAGGTTGTCCTTACTGTCAACAGACTTACGAAGAAGACTACGCCTATTATTCTAACTATGGTGATTATCGCTATCAGTCTTGGAGTAGTGACTACTACTATAACCGCGATCGCTATAACTATGACCCTGAAACTGGTAATATAGACTTTACAGAAGCCGATGCTATCAGTTTAGAAACTGAAAGAGATAGCGATTTTGAACGGTATATGGGAGCAAGTTAATTTAAAATCCCAAAGCCAGACAATCTTTACTAATGACTAATGACTAATAACTAATGAATTTTGACTAAAACTTGGTTAATTTACGCCCTTGGTGGTGGTTGGGGACATTTAAACCGGGCTTTATCTTTGGGGAGAATTGCAGTTAACCAAAGAAAAGTCGAAATTATTACAAATAGCCCTTATGCAAAGCACATCCATAATCAAGGGTGCTTATTACATAGCATTCCACATTATACAGGTTTTGCTGCAACTTGTCTACAAGTACAAGAAATTTTATTAAACACTGACTATGATTGCTTAATTGTTGACACCTTTCCGAGAGGATTGGGGGGTGAATTGGTGGATATTTTACCGCGACTGCATAGTATACCTCGGATTCTGATTCATCGAGATATTAATCCCCGCTATGTGATTGAGAAAGACTTGCGTTCATTTGTGGTAAAAAATTTTCAGGCGGTGATTGTACCAGGGGAAGGAAAAGATTTACCCTTGGGTGACTTACCGGGAGTGATACATACAGCACCGTGGTTAGTGCGGAATGCTGGGGAACTACTGGATAAAAAAACCGTGCGATCGCATATCCTCAGAGTTGATGATACTCAGAAAATTATCCTAGTTTGTGCAGCAGGACAAGCATCCGAGTTAGCGTTATTTAGTCAACTCACCCTGAAACTACATCAAACCTTCCCAGAATGCGCCGTGAGAATTTTAACACCCCATAGTCCCCAAGATGAGCTTAAAGATTTATGGGTATTTCATCATCCAGGGATAGAATGTTTAGCCGCAGCCGATGTAATTGTAGGTGGTGCAGGTTATAACACAGTTTACGAATGTGCAGCTGTGGGTGTACCGTTGGTAGCATTACCATTAGCGCGATTGTACGATCGCCAACACAAAAGAGTCAGCAGAAGTTATGCAGTCAAAAACATTCAGGAGGTGCTAACCACAGTCAACCAACTGCTACAAACCAGACAACCAGCAAATAAACCACCTATCCCAACTTATACTAATGGTGCGATCGCTGCCGTACATCACATCATCAATTACGAGTTATAAATTACAAGTGTAATATTTAATATATCTAGCCTTTTCTAATCTTATCTGCGTTTATCTGCGTCCATCTGCGTTCAATTTTAACTAATTTACCTATACTGAATCGTGAATCTACGCAACCTGATTCCAATTTTTGATAATTCCGTCACCGAATGGGGATTAGAAGCGCGGTTACTGCGCTGGTTAACATTTACTTGGCTATTTGTCGGATTAATTATTTTATTTTCCGCATCCTATGTAGTAGCCGATGTGCGTCAAGATGATGGTTTATTCTACTTTAAACGCCAAGTCGTTTGGGGATTAGCCGCCCTAGTAGGATTTAATCTGATTGTGAATCAACCCTTGCAAAAAATCATCAATGTATCTCATTGGTGGTTAGGGTTATTTTTATTGTTAATTTTTTTAACTCTCGTGCCAGGATTAGGCAAAAAAGCCTTTGATGCAGCCCGTTGGATAGCAATAGGGCCGATTCCAGTGCAACCCTCAGAACTAATTAAACCATTTTTAGTATTGCAAAGTGCGCGTCTATTTGGTCAATGGGAAAGAATACCTTGGCGAGTGCGATTTACTTGGCTGGGGATTTTTGGCTTAGTAATTTTAGGAATTCTCGCCCAACCTAACTTGAGTACAGCATCGCTGTGTGGTATGACTATATGGCTAATTGCGCTAGCTGCTGGTTTACCTTACAAATACCTAGGAGGAACAGCAATTGGTGGGTTCTTATTAGGATTACTCAGTATCAGTATTAAAGAATATCAACGTAGACGGGTAATGTCATTTCTCAACCCTTGGGCGGATGCAACAGGAGATGGCTATCAATTGGTACAAAGCCTTTTAGCCATTGGTTCTGGTAAAATTTGGGGTGCTGGCTTTGGAATGTCGCAACAAAAGCTGTTTTACTTACCAATTCAGGATACAGATTTTATTTTTGCCGTCTTCGCCGAAGAATTTGGTTTTATTGGCAGTATTGTACTGTTGCTGATGTTAGCCACATTTGCGACTTTAGGGTTAATTGTGGCATTAAAGGCGAAAAATCCCATACATCGATTAGTAGCGATGGGGATTACTATTGTCATGGTAGGACAATCACTGTTACACATTGCAGTAGCCACAGGAGCATTACCAACTACAGGCTTACCCTTACCCATGTTTAGTTATGGTGGTAACTCCATGATTGCCAGTTTAATCGGTGCTGCATTGCTAATTAGAGTCGCGCGGGAAAGCAGCGAAGCGGAGGTACTACCCTTAATAAGACCCCAGGAAAAGAATCCCCGTCAACGTCGGCGAAGTTTAAGATAAAATAAATCTACATTAACCCTAAAAAATTCGTTATGATTGGCACTCATGTAGTATGATTACTGGCTAATTTTACAAATCACAGTGCCATGACTTGGTTTTCCTTATCAGGGAGAAGATGGGGACGGGTAACAAAATTTCTGTCTTTGTTCTCTCTATGTTTATTGTTAGTTATCAGTTGCGGACAGCAACCACAAACAACTAATGTATCTTCTAGTTCAGGAAGTACAGCTGCGGGTGATGGACGGATTACTATAGGGACAACATCCAAACCGAGAACTTTAGATCCAGCCGATGCTTATGAATTAGCGTCCTTGGGTTTAGTATTTAATATGAGCGATCGCCTCTATACTTACGAACCAGGAAGCACAGAAATTAAACCACAACTAGCAACAGCATTACCAAAAGTCAGCGCAGACGGCTTAACTTACACAATTCCTCTGCGTCAAGAAGTCGTATTTCATGATGGCACACCCTTCAACGCCAAAGCAATGGAATTTAGCATCAAGCGATTCATTGAAAACAAGGGTAAACCGTCCTTCTTACTAGCCGACACAGTAGACTCAGTAGCCGCCACAGGCGATTATGAACTAACAATTAAGCTGAAAAAACCTTTTGCAGCTTTTCCTTCCCTCCTAGCCTTTTCTGGCGTGTGTGCTGTTTCACCCACAGCGTATGAACTGGGCGCAGGGAAATTTAAACCAGATATTTTTGTGGGAACAGGGCCTTATAAATTGGCGCAGTATGGTACAGACTCCTTGCGTCTAGATGTGTTTGATAAATATTGGGGAGAAAAACCAGCAAATAACGGAATTAATTTGCAAATTCAAACTAGCCCAGTCAACTTGTTTAATGCTTTCCGTACCAATGCGGTAGATGTAGCGTACTTGTCACTACAACCTGATCAAATTCGTAGCTTAGAAGAAGGTGCGAAAAAAGGAGATTGGCAAGCGATTACGGCGCAAGGTAGTGTAGTCAGTTATCTGGTATTAAATCGCAATCAAAAACCATTAGATCAACCAGAAGTGAGACAGGCGATCGCTGCTATAATTGAACGACCCTTATTAAATGAGCGAGTCTTATACAGTCAAGCCGACCCGCTTTATAGCATGATTCCCACCACATTCAATGTTTCCCAACCATTATTTAAAGATAAATATGGCGATGGTAACTTTGAAAAAGCAAAACAATTGTTAACTGCTGCTGGTTACTCCAAAGAAAATCCAGTCAAAATTCCCGTTTGGTATCCTTCCAGTTCACCCACGCGCAGTTTAGCAGCACAAACATTAAAATCCCTTGCCGATACCAGAATGGAAGGCATAGTACAATTAGAAGTCAACACAGTAGAAGGCGCGACATTTTTTAAAGACATTTCCAAAGGTTTATATCCCGCCGCATTACTAGATTGGTATCCAGACTTTCTCGATCCAGATAACTACGTGCAACCATTCTTATATTGCCAAAAAGGCTCAGAAACTAAAGGTTGTGAAGACGGTGGAAGTCAAACTCAGGGGTCGTTTTACTATAGCGAAACCATGAATAAATTAATTGACGACCAACGTCAAGAACAAAATCCCGAAGCCAGACAGAAGATTTTTGAGCAAATTCAAACACAAGTAGTGAATGATGTTCCTTACGTTCCCCTATGGCAAAACAAAGATTATGTATTTGCCCAAAAAGGTGTAAGTAACGTCAAACTAGACCCCACCCAAAACTTAATTTATCGCACCATCAAGAAATAATAATTGGGTAATTCGTAATGTCTAATTATGAATTACCCTTCAAGTGAGGTACAGTCAGAAGGGAACGCAGATAAACGCAGAGAGAAGTCTGAGCGGCGGCTTCCGCCGTAGACGCGCAAGCGGCTTGTCGTAGACATCAGAACTTCTCCTAACGGAGACGCTGCGCGAACGGTGTAAACGCAGATAAATCTGTAGCTTAGTAGATTAGAAAACGCTGTATTAATTTTGAATTTTGAATTTTGAATTATTATGTCTCGTTCTAAAGCTTTACAATATTACATTTTATCCAGGTTGCTGCTAGCACCACTCCAGTTATTAACCATCATTACCATAGTATTTTTATTACTAAGAGCCACACCAGGCGACCCAGCCGATGCGATTTTAGGGGGACGTGCGCCAGAAGCAGCTAAAGAAGAATTACGAAAACAATTAGGATTAAATTTACCCTTGTGGCTGCAATATCTCAATTACTTAGGTAATGTACTTCGGTTTGATTTAGGAACATCATTAACCAGCCGAGGACAGCAAGTTTGGAATATTATTGCACAACATTTTCCCGCAACCGTAGAGTTAGCAATATCTAGTATGTTAGTTGCGCTGATTGTTGGCGTTATCGTTGGTATACTGTCAGCATCTCGGCCTGGAACATCCTTTGATATTGGCGGAAGATTATTTGGAATTATCACTTACGCACTACCAATGTTTTGGGCAGGAATGCTATTACAATTAATTTTCTCAGTGCAACTCGGTTGGTTTCCTAACTCCAACCGCTTTCCCCCCAACCTTGACCCTCCCATAACAATTACAGGACTATACACCATTGATAGCTTACTCAGAGCTAACTTTACTCAGTTTTTTGCATCCTTACATCATTTAGCCCTTCCCAGCCTCACACTAGGAATTTTGCTGAGTGGAATTTTTGAAAGAATAGTCAGAGTTAACCTAAAACAGACCCTACGAGCCGACTACGTAGAAGCCGCTAGAGCCAGAGGAATCACTGAAAACAAAATTTTAGTCTCCCATGCCTTAAAAAACGCCTTAATTCCCGTAATCACCGTCTTAGGTTTAACCTTTGCCTCCCTATTAGGAGGTGCGATTTTAACCGAAGTGACATTTTCTTGGCCAGGGCTAGCAAATAGACTATATCAAGCCATCGCCGATCGCGATTATCCCACAGTTCAAGGCGTGCTAGTCTTCTTTGGAGCGATCGTCGTCAGTGCCAGCATACTAATTGACATACTCAACGCCTATGTTGACCCACGCATTCGCTACTAAAAATTGACTCTCCCCTAACCCACCACCTCAAAACAAACCTCCGCGCCCCTCCGCGTTTAAAAAACCAAAGTAGACACAGGCGCACTCTTCATTGTGCGCCTTTACTGTATAGATTTTCTTTATAGTGCAGAATTCAAGAAAATACAGCAGATATATTGAAATCAGCAAGCCTTAATTAAACCCTCTTAATAATTCATGCGAGTTCTCTTTCTCCATTCCAACTTTCCGGCGCAGTATCGTCATGTAGCCCAAGCCTTGGCGAAAGACCCCAAAAATCAGATAGTTTTTGCCACCAAAAATCAAGATGTCACCCTTCCTGGTATCAACAAAGCAATATTTGCACCTAGCCGGGAAGCGCACCCTACAACCCATCACTACGTCAGACCCCTAGAAAATGCGGTTTTACATGGTCAAGCAGTATTTAAGTTAGCTGAACAACTAAAAAAACAGGGCTTTGTACCTGATGTGATTTATGGTCATTCTGGTTGGGGGCCGACTTTGTTTATGAAAGATGCTTTCCCAAACACACCTCTAATGTGTTATTTTGAGTGGTTTTATAATGCCGTTGGTTCAGATGCAGATTTTGACCCAACAGACCCGCTAACAGTTGATGATATAGCACGTATCCGTGTCAAAAATGCACCAATTTTAATTGATTTATATACCTGTGATTGGGGTTTATCGCCAACATATTGGCAAAAAGCTCAGTTCCCCAAAGAATTCCATCCCAAGATTTCTGTGCTGCATGATGGAGTCGATACGGAATTCTTTAAACCCAACCCAGGCGCGAAATTAGTATTACCTAATCTAGACTTATCCGGTGTTGATGAAATTATCACCTATGTAGGGCGAGGAATGGAGCCTTATCGTGGGTTTCCGCAATTTATCGAAACCTTGGCCTATGTACAGGAACGCAGGCCGAACTGTCATATAGTCATTGTAGGGTCAGATAGAGTTTGTTATGGCAAGTCTTTACCAGATGGTATGACCTACAAAGAATTGATGCTGAAAAAAGTACCGCTAGATTTATCACGGGTTCACTTTACTGGGTCATTGCCCTATCATCTATACTTACAAGTAATTCAAGCATCATCAGCCCATATTTATCTCACTAGACCGTTTGTTCTGTCTTGGTCGATGATTGAGTCTATGGCGACGGGATGTTTAGTAATTGGTTCTGATACCGCACCTGTGAGAGAAGTGATTAAAGACGGTGAGAATGGTTTGTTGGTGGATTTTTTCTCACCCCAAAAAATTGCAGACCGCATTGATGAGGTACTAGATCATCCTACCCGCATGGCAGAACTTCGAGCCAATGCCCGGAAAACTGCCCTAGAGCGTTATGATTTAGCAAGATTATTACCTCAGCATTTGCAATTGATTGAAGATGTTGCTAACGGCTCAAAATCCATTGCCTAAAGTTTGTAGTAAGGACTTCAGTCCTTACTCTCAACAAATCAACTTAACTGTGTAAACTTATATATTGCTTCCTATCTTGTGCCGCTAAAGTCGTTGCGTACCAATGCGGTTTAATATTTTTACTATGTCTACTCAACCGATAATCGAAAGTATATACACAGATGGTGCTTGCACCGGTAATCCTGGCCCTGGGGGTTGGGGTGTGGTTGTCTATTTCAATGATGGCTCAATTCATGAAATGGGCGAGGCTGCCAGCCATACCACGAATAATAAAATGGAAATGCAAGCTGCGATCGCCGCTTTAAAATTTTTTCATGCCTCTGGACAAACTCAACCTATCACCCTCTACACTGATAGCGAATACTTGATTAACTGCGTTACCAAATGGGTAAAAGGCTGGAAGCGCAAAGGCTGGAAAAAAGCCGACGGCAACCCCGTACAAAATCAAGACTTACTCGAAATTTTAGACGAACTGAATACTATGCAAGTCAATTGGCATCATGTACGTGGTCATTCTGGTAACGTCGGTAATGAACGCTGTGATGTGATTGCTCGCAGTTTTGCTACTGGCAAAGTCCCATCTTTACAGCAATTATCTGCATCTTTTCCTTACAAATCTTTACCTAATCCCAACGCAAATACTGTAACAAAAGTACCTAATTATGTTACAAACTCTACAATAGTTAATAAAAAAACACAAGAAGTCGGTACTTCTGTAACAAACACAACCACTATGGAACCACCTACCGCACAAGCGGCGGCTACAATCGAAGACAAGCTACCCGAACATCGGGTTGACCAACTGCGTAACTTAATCGAAACTCTACGTATTGCTGACGAAATAGCCGCTAAAGGCTACCTGATCACCAGTTCTGAGTTAGCAGATTTGATGGATGTTCACGCCAGTGCTGTCACCAGTCGCGGAGACCAATGGCGTTGGCGAAATTGGATAGTGTCACGGGTGAGACGCGAAGGTAATCAAATTCTCTGGGAATTAGAACGAGGCGATCGCCTGGGAGGTGAAGAAGATTAATTGAGTCATAAATTCTAGTAAAGACGCGATTTATCGCGTCTTTTACCGTTTTCACTGACTATATTTTCTACCTCGCCACTCCTTGGGCTGACGAAATGCAGATAAAAAGATACGCAACACTGCCAAAGGGTCAGCCAAAGGAGACAACCAGAACAGCCAACCACCTTGAGCATCTTTTCGGTCATAGGAAGGGGCGATCGCTAATAGCATAGCAAAGCGAATCACCAATAAAAATACATTCAATCCCAATAAACCCTGTAAAGGCAACACCGCAGGCAAGGGCAGCAGTAACGAAACTAACAAATAACTTAGTAAAATCAGGATGGGTAAACCTTGCACTGCCGACAATAACCATAAATCTCCCCAAACCTGCGCTTGCGGTGATGCGTCTTTGAGGTCGAGACTACGCCCCCATTCTTTCCAAGTTTCTCTCGCACCCTCATACATTCGTACCTTCAGCACCTTTGCACCGTCTAAAAAGCCTACCTTAAATCCTTGGGCAGCAATATAACGTGCTAAAGTGACATCATCACAAAAAGAACTACTCGCACTACTATAACCACCCACAGCCGCCAACACAGAACGCCGACACAAAAAGCATTGACCATTAGCCATGACTCTTTGTGGTTGGTCTGTAGTAATCCCTGCCGGGTCAAAGCGGTAAAGTAGAGTCATCAACAATGCAGGTTGCAGCCAACATTCCCCAGGATACTTGAGGATAAACTGAGGAGACAGGGAAACCAAATCATAACCCTGTACTGTTGCGGTTTTCACTAAGCTAGCCACTAACCCAGGATGAGGCTGTGTATCAGCATCCATCCCTAAAAACCATTGACTATCTTCTGCGCTAAACAAAAAGCCATTATGCAAAGCCCAAGGACGACCAACCCAACCAGGGGGTAAAGGGTCATCATTCATCAAGCGAAAGCGCGGGTCTTGTTGCTGTGTCGCTTTTACTAAGTCGGGAGTCCCATCTTGAGATTTGCTATCTACAACAATAATTTCTCGCACTTCGTAACTTTGCCGACTCAAACCTGCTAACAATGGGCTAATGCGAAGTGCTTCATTTAGCGTAGGCACTACAACGCTGACACTACCGAACATCTCTGGTGTGGGCTGTTGCGGTTGGATAGGGGGGTTACGTCTTGGCCCCTTGAACAGACGAGAAAGCAGTATTGCTGTTGCAGGTAATTGCAAAACTAACAGTAGTAATGAGAGGATGCTGACTACTGTGACAGCGTTATCCACGGTAAAAATATTCTGCAATGGGAATCTTTACTATAACTAAGATGTATTTTTTAGCGAATTGGGGATTGGGGATTGGGCATAAACAAGTCAAAAGTCACACATTCAAAAGACAAAAGTCAAGAATTGTGGGAAAAAATCTCCCCTACACCCTGCGGTTAAAGCTCACGGAAGCCCCTACAATGCCATTTCCGATTACTCAACAATTCTTTAATTTTGAATTTTGAATTTTGAATTTTGAATTGATTTGTCCCCATTCCCTAAACACGTTTACTTCAAAGCAACTTTAACGCTAGCCACAGAGACTTCATTGGCTGGTTCGACGGCAATTTGGGCGGGAGAAGCTGAACTGTTCCACCATAACGCCAAAGCAGGAGCTACACCTAAGACCAAGCCCAATAATACAGGAATGGAAAACCCAGCAGCCAAGCTCATCACAGTAGCAAAACCAAAGTTGCCGAGATAAATAGCTAGTGGTACATTTAGCTGCGATCGCTCAAATTTGATTGGCTGATTTCTCCACAACAATGCCGCCACAGTCATAAATACCGCACCAGTACCCAACCAGCCAGCAAAGTTTTGATAAGGCATCCCAAAGAACGCCCCTGGTTGTTGCCAATACCAGAAGGGTAGGGAAGTTTGGCTCATTGCCGGATCAAGTACAAAATCCCAGGAAGTCAGCAACAATGCACCCAAGCCAATCGCACCTACATGACGCAACAAACTGGGTTTTTTGTCAACTTCTAAACCAGCACGCCCCAACAGATAGGCAGAACATCCCACATAGAACCATGACAAAGGAATGGTAAATGGTACTAAACCTGCGATTTTATACCCCAAGCCACTTAAGTAACTGTAGTGTCCAAAAGGAAAACCTGTGCTAGTTCCTAAAAGTTCACTGGTTAAGGAAATCAAGACCGCAGGCAGCATAAACCCCAAAATACGACCTAAACCTAATGTCCGCAAGCCATACAAAAATACAGCTGCTGCACCCAAGATCATATAGACCACACCACCACCAGCCATACTCCACTGCATGGCAGTCTGTCCAATCTCGGATAAGTGTAAAATCACTTCGGCATTAGGTATAACCAGTAGTATACCTACCAATCCAAATACCATTGACACAATATGACCGATGAGGCTGACGCGCTCAACGATAACAAGCTGTTTGATCATAATTCCTTAAACACAATGTGATAATTCGCTACTCTGCTGCTAACAGTTTACAAATATTTACGAAAAAATTTAACTATTTTTTACCCTAATCTCTGCGAAAATTTGTTGAACTTGCTTGTCACAGCATAACAATCTGTGAATTACATCTACAAAAAATATGATGATAAACTTATAGTCTAAGCTATTGCTGCCACAATACATTCAGATAACTGATTTAATCTCTAGTTCATCCCATAACTAGACTAGCTATTAATACACCAACCCATGCTAATTGTCAACAAAATTCCCTGGATAGCCTTAACGCTATTACTACTTAGCTACAGTACCTTGGGTTGGGTATTATCTGAGGCAAAAGCCCCTTGGTTTGTGTGGCTCGCCCTGGTACTAACATTATTACTGTTGGTAGGAATTTTAACCGCTCCCTATGCAACAATAGCAAAATACTTCGGTGTTTTCTTTGGCTCAAATACTAAGAGTTTCATTGCTACCGTATTCGGAGCATTTTTATTTTTCATCATGCTTGCCTGGTTTCGCGTATTTCTTGATACATTGCTGATTATTTCTGCTGCTATACTAGCGAGAATTGATTTTCAATCAGCTGGTTTTAAAGAAGGACAAGCATTTATAATTACGTCTATTTTCTCCATTGCTGGCGTAGGATTAGGCGCGCTGATAAATATGATATTTATGCAGCGATTATTACTGTGGTAATCGCTGGTTATTTCTGGCATCCTACTAAAACCTAAATTTTAGGGTGGGCATTACCCACCCTGAGAATTATCTAGCTAGCTACTGCTTCTGCTGCAACTGCTGGATAAACACTGACTTTTTTGCGGGATTTACCTTTTCTTTCAAAGGTAACTACACCATCAACCAAAGCAAACAAAGTGTCATCTTTGCCGATACCGACGTTGTTACCAGGGTGAAATTTGGTTCCCCGTTGACGCACAAGAATATTACCCGCGCGTACAGCTTGCCCACCAAAACGCTTCACACCTAGACGCTGGGCATTAGAGTCACGACCGTTACGTGTACTACCTGTTCCTTTCTTATGAGCCATAATTTCCTGTTTTTATCGCTTCTTCTTTACTATTATTCAGCAGTTTCCGCACCTGGGGTACTAGCAACACCAGCCTCAGCAGTTGCGTCTGCGGGTGCGGTGAATACAGTACCGTTAAGGGTGATGGAATTAATCATTAGTCTAGTGATTTCCTGGCGATGCCCCCGTTTTTTGCGGGTTTTCTTTTTGGGCTTCATTTTATAAACCAGGACTTTGCGCCCTCTCAGATGGCGCATCACTGTTCCTTCTACTGTTGCCCCTGAGACTAACGGCTGTCCAATGGTAACTTCACCGTCATGCTGCACCAGTAATACAGAATCTATTGTAACTGTTGCATCTGGTTCAGCAGCGAGCAGTTCAATATCATAAAAACGACCTGGCTCTACTCTTAATTGTTTGCCGCCAGTTTCAATAATTGCGTAGGTCATGTAATTGTCCTTGAGGTTGCCGTACAGGTAGCTGGACTTTATCTGTTGTAGATGTCAGCTTTTGTAGGATGTCTACCTGATCCGAGCAGGAATTAGACAGACAATCTAAAATCATATACCATCCAATAGTGTTAAGTCAAGTCAGTAGCCATAGGTTATGACTAGGGATTTAGAAGTATTGAGCAGAGGAAAATTTATCAATAATTTCGACATGAGTTTACGAAATTTTGAAAGTCGTTGATGTAGTCAATAGCGACACAGAACAGCACCAATAAATCTGAGCAACTACCGGATATGTTTGCTCAGATTTTCCCTTTAGAGCCAGCTTCGATTTGTAGAGTGATAAATTAGGCGATCGCCTAACATAAACAAGTAACATAAAATTAGACTCTACTAAGGAGAAGCTGAGATGACTGCTCAAGCTGTCGATATCACCTCAGAATTAATTGCTAAACTGCAAACCCTCGCACCGGAACAGCAACAGCAGGTTTTAGATTTTGTAGAATTTTTAGCACAAAAATATTATCAACCTGAACAAATGCCTGAGAAAAGGTACTAGGTTTAAATCAAGGTGAAATTTGGATGAGTGATGATTTTAATGAGCCTTTACCTGATGAATTTTGATATCTTAAATTATTGCTATGAAAAGAATAGAAGTTGAAAAAAGAACTATTTTAATTGGTTTAGCAGGTAGTCATGGCTATGGGCTAAACCGCCCTGATTCTGATTTTGATTTCCGAGGTGTGTTTATCGCGCCTAAAAGATATTATTTAGGATTTGATCGCATCGAACAAAAAGATACTGGTTGGGATGAAACAGGAATTTTTTCGTTTATTGATGGTAATAAAGATACAGTTATCTATGAACTTAAAAAAGTCCTTCAGTTATTAGCAGGTGCTAATCCCAATGTTTTAGAATTGCTGTGGTTACCTAATTACCCGGTTTTAACTTCAGTCGGACAGCATTTAATTAAACACAGAAAATTATTTTTAAGTAAGAAAGTTAAACATACTTACTCTGGCTATGCTTTTGCTCAAATCAAAAAGATGGAAACTCATCGGAAGTGGTTGTTGAATCCCCCGCAAAAGAAACCACTACCATCTGATTTTGGCATGGAAAATGAACAGCCTTTGATTAAAGATGAATTAAATGCTTTTTTAGAGTATTTGTATATTTTAATTAGAGGGAAAATAGAATTTTTAGAAGAAGCTGAACAATTATATAAATTGCTAACGGCTGATATTGATTTTAAAGGGTTACTAAAACAATACACTTTACCTGATGAGGCTTTGGAATATACCCAAAAGTTAACTAATAGCCGTAAGGATTTTATTCGCCTATTACAGAAAAGCCAAAATTACCAAATAGCGTTAAGAGAATGGCAAGCTTATATATCATGGCAAGAAAACCGCAATCCCGCTAGGGCGGAAATGGAAAGAAAGTCAGGTTTTGACTTGAAACATGGGATGCACTGCATTAGATTACTACGCAGTGGTTTAGAAATATTGCAGACAGGACAAATAATTGTAGATAGAAGAATAGCGGGTGATGTGGAGGATTTAAGAGCTATTCTCAAGGGTGCGTATTCTTATGAAGAGGTGATGAAAATGGCAGATGATTTAGTTGCTCAAATGGAATCTGTCTATGAAAATTCAAGTTTACCTCATCAACCAGATTTAGAGCAAATTAATGATTTGTGTATGGAATTAGTGGAAATGGAAGGGTGGTAATTAATTCAAAATTCAAAATACCCTACGGGAAGCAAGCTACAAAATTCAAAATTAAAGAATTCTTGGGCATTGGGAATAACAATATGTAGGGTGCGTCAGTCAGAGAAACCCTTGATATTCCCAGAAATGATTCGTACTGACGCACCCTACTAACTGACTTTACGATAGCCATTAGTCAAGAGTTTTGATTAAGTCGGCGAAACCGTAGAAACTGATAAGACATAATAATACTGCTGTGAGTTGGGTAAGTCTGGTTTGGGGTGAGGGTGCGATCGCCTCTCGCACTAAAATAGAAATAGATGCACCAATCACCAAGCTTAAGCCCAAGACTAAATAGGGTAGTTCTGGTAAAATCGTCGCTACAGCTAACATGGCGATCGCTAGCATCAACATCACTAACTCTACAAACCGAGGCGGATTGTATTGGCTAGCTAAAATCAAGCTGTTTAACCAAAATTGCCAAACTCTCATGAGTCCTGAGTGATGAGTTCTCAGTGAACAGTTAATCATGATTACTGTTCACTGACGATAATTACCGGACACCTGTCTTCATTTGACCAGCACCGTTTTTCTGTGCCGCATCATCTTCTGGTAGTTCTACACCAAAAACACGGGCAAAAACTTTTTCGACTTTATAACCAGAATCAATTGATTCTAAGGGGTCTTTCCGCAGACGGTGACGTAAACATAAAGTAATTACACGGCGAATATCATCAACTGTGACTTCTGTACGTCCCTCA
The DNA here is from genome assembly GCF_963870205.1 of Anabaena sp. CA = ATCC 33047. Lineage (NCBI taxonomy): Bacteria > Bacillati > Cyanobacteriota > Cyanophyceae > Nostocales > Nostocaceae > Anabaena > Anabaena sp. CA = ATCC 33047. Next base: position 427,933 of record NZ_CAWMSA010000044.1, read on the forward strand.
AAAGCTGTTAAAGCTTTGGCGGCGCGGTTAGTCACGATATCACCACGTAAACCGTCTACATCTAATTCTGAACAAACCTCAGAAATTTTCACCCGCAGGTCATAGTCAAGCTTAACTTCTGGTAACAGCTTTTGCGCGTTGACTATTTTTTGTTGGAGTGCTTCTTGGTCAGTTTTGTGTTTTTCCAGAAATGAGGGCGGATTTTGGTCAAATTCTGACCGTTGTTCGACAATTTGCACCCGCAAAGCAGGTTCTTTAACCGTGTGAATTTCTGCGTGCATCCCAAAGCGGTCAAGTAGCTGAGGACGTAATTCACCTTCTTCTGGGTTTCCAGAACCGACCAAGACAAATCTTGCCGGGTGACGGATAGAAATACCTTCCCGTTCTACAGTGTTCCAGCCACTAGCAGCAGAGTCGAGGAGTACGTCTACTAGGTGGTCATCTAACAAGTTGACCTCATCCACGTAGAGGATACCCCGATTTGCTTTAGCCAGCAGACCTGGTTCAAAAGCTTTCACACCTTCAGATAAAGCTTTTTCAATGTCGATAGTGCCACATACCCGGTCTTCCGTAGCACCGAGGGGTAGGTCTACCATTTGAACTTTTTTCAGTTCTAAGGCAACTTCTGCCCCTTGGTCAACCTTTTGGCGGACTTCATCACTCATCAGGTCGGGGTCGCTGGGGTGGCTGTTGAAGGGGTCATTGGCAACCACAGGAATTTCTGGTAATAGGTCAGCCAGCGCCCGGATAGTTGTGGATTTGCCGGTACCGCGATCGCCCATAATCATTACACCACCAATTTTGGGATCAATCACGTTTAACAGCAGTGCCAGTTTCATTTCTTCCTGGCCCACAATTGCCGTAAATGGAAATACCACGCGACGCGCACTTGCCGTGGATTGAGCAGTTGGAGTCACTAAATTACCTTAACAATATTTTTCTTATTACAGTTCTTTATTGTGCCACACTTAGGGCTTCGGGGGAGCGAACAGATCAGATGTAGATTCTAGTTGGGCAAAATTTCATTCTTGGCGACTCGAACAAACAGAACCACCCACCGGGCTTTTGCGGTTTCCTAACTTCTAGAGAGTGGCGAAAATATTTTTCTTGATCAGAGGCTATGCCAACATGCAGAGTCTCATGAATAATTTCGGTGTTGAGCAGCAATTTTTGGTATTAGTATTGCCACCGAATATCATTAAGTTTTTCTTAAGAAGAATAACCAAATCATTTTTATAAAAAACACCGACATTATTTAGTCAAAATCTCAAACATTGACTAAAATTGTCATAAATTCACGATTACCAAAGAATGAGGTTTGTTAAGCGTCTCAAGCAGGAACAATCTTTAACATTAATTAATAATAAAAATTGAGTTATTGTTACTTGGTTGTAGCCTGCACAGACAATTGCTACTAAAATCTAACCTCAGAGAAATCGTTTTTTTAGTATCTCAGGGTTATCTTGTGGAATTAGGTAGACTAAGGAGTAATTAATTACTACAACACTCCAAAGTCACCATGATGGCTTAACTAACAAATCTCATGTTTATACATCATCTAATGCGATGGTGGCGAGACTGTAAACAGCAGATTATAAAGTTACAATAGTGAGACTAAAACCGTGAAATATTTCTTTCTTGCTGAAGGATGGACTGTAGGCAGAGTGTGGGCATCTGATGGACTATGGCAGATAACCGCATGGCGACGACAACCAGATATTCAACGCCTAAATATTTGTTTAGTAGAAAAAAATGAATTAATGTGGCTGTACCGCATTGAAGATGATGTGTTAACCGTAGAAGTGAAACCAAGCACATCAGAATTTGTAAATCAAACTATTGGTCAAGTTGTAATAAAACGCTTGCTGACGGCTGAACAAGTAATTGAGCGACTAGGAACTGCTCAAGCCAAGTGTCATTTGCAAAATATCCAATTAGTCGTTTAGGGGATGAGGGGGATGAGGGAGCGGAGGAAGAAAAACTTTTACCCAGTCCCCAATACCCAGTCCCCAGTCCCCAGTCCCTTCCAATCCCAAAATGTAAAGATTTATAAAAATACGCAAAATATATATTAACGGCGATTCATGGCAAGATAAATCTTACAGACCATCTGAGCGCATCTATTTACACGCTTGCAAACAGTTCCATCAATAGTTACACTTTTTTAAATAATTCTCATTTTTACTTAGCGATCGCTAGCATCTGGGATAATTTCTCCGAAATGTGTCAGCATTGCTAAGGCGGCCATATCTAGCTGACAAAGCTGGATGATGGCAAAGCTCAGGCTCTGGCAGTAAAAAAATCAGAGAAGTCCGAGGTGAGGCTTCCAACCTTGGCACCTTAAGTAAGAAAATTGTTTTGTAAACATAACTCATCGAGGAGGAGCGTAGTCGATGGGACTACCCTGGTACCGAGTACATACAGTCGTTCTGAATGACCCAGGCCGACTGATTTCTGTACACTTGATGCACACAGCCTTAGTGGCAGGCTGGGCTGGTTCAATGGCTTTATACGAATTAGCTATTTATGACCCCAGCGACCCAGTTCTCAACCCCATGTGGCGGCAAGGAATGTTTGTGCTGCCCTTCATGGCGCGGTTAGGCGTTACCCAATCTTGGGGCGGTTGGAGTGTGACTGGAGCTTCAGCAGTTGATCCTGGTTTCTGGTCATTTGAAGGCGTTGCCGCAGCTCACATCGTTCTGTCTGGTTTATTATTCTTAGCTGCCGTTTGGCACTGGGTTTACTGGGATTTGGAACTCTTCAGAGATCCCCGCACTGGCGAACCTGCTCTAGACTTGCCAAAAATGTTTGGCATTCACCTGTTCTTATCTGGTTTACTTTGTTTTGGTTTTGGTGCTTTCCACCTCACAGGTCTATTTGGCCCTGGAATGTGGATTTCTGATGCCTATGGTATTACTGGTAGCGTGCAACCAGTAGCACCAGAATGGGGGCCAGCCGGTTTTAACCCGTATAACCCCGGTGGTGTAGTGGCTCACCACATCGCTGCTGGTGTTGTTGGTATTATTGCTGGTTTATTCCACCTGACAGTTAGACCACCCGAAAGGCTCTACAAAGCCCTGCGGATGGGTAACATTGAAACCGTACTCTCTAGCAGTATTGCAGCAGTATTCTTTGCGGCTTTCGTAGTTGCTGGAACAATGTGGTACGGTAGTGCTACCACCCCCATTGAACTGTTTGGGCCTACCCGTTACCAATGGGATCAAGGCTACTTCCGCCAAGAAATCGAGCGTCGTGTGCAATCTAGCGTAGCTCAAGGTGCAAGCCTTTCTGAAGCGTGGTCACAAATTCCTGAAAAATTGGCTTTCTACGATTACGTTGGTAATAGCCCCGCTAAAGGTGGTTTATTCCGTACAGGGCCAATGGTGAAAGGTGATGGTATTGCCCAATCTTGGCAAGGTCACGCCGTATTCACAGATGCTGAAGGTAGAGAATTAACTGTACGTCGTCTACCCAACTTCTTTGAAACATTCCCAGTTATCCTGACCGATGCTGATGGTATTGTCCGCGCTGACATCCCCTTCCGTCGGGCAGAATCTAAGTATAGCTTTGAGCAAACAGGCGTAACTGTTAGCTTCTACGGTGGCGATTTGGATGGTAAAACCTTTACCGATCCCGTCGATGTGAAGAAATATGCCCGGAAAGCTCAAGGTGGAGAAATCTTTGAATTTGACCGCGAAACCTTAAACTCTGACGGTGTATTCCGTACATCTCCTAGAGGTTGGTTTACCTTTGGTCACGCTATATTTGCTCTATTCTTCTTCTTTGGCCATATCTGGCACGGTTCTCGGACAATCTACCGAGACGTATTTGCTGGTGTGGAAGCGGATCTAGAAGAGCAAGTGGAATGGGGTCTATTCCAGAAAGTGGGTGACAAAACAACCCGCCGGAAGGAAGCTCTTTAATTTCCAGGGATGGGCGATGGGGAGAAGAAAATTTTTCTCATCACCCAATCCTCAATACTTTAATTACTAGCTGGATAGGCAGGAGCTTTTAACATGGAAAGCGTTGCGTACATCTTAATTTTGACCCTGGCAATTGGTGTTCTCTTCTTTGCGATCGCATTCCGCGAACCCCCTCGCATCGAGAAAAAAGAAGATAAGTAGGTCATTGACACCAAACATTGACACTCAGATCAAATTTGTATCCGTTGTTTCTACACTCAGGAACAACGGATATTTTCCGGTTTTGCTTTTTGAGCAATGTAGCTAAAATAGTTATAGTTAACTAATAGTTTTCCATGAGCAACGGGGGCATAACTCCTAAAAGCAGAACTTGGTTAATAAATTTGTGAATAAATCTTGTTCAGATAGTTATGATATAATTATCTATCTGGAAGTTGATATGTGTTAATACTAGCTTTTCTAGGCTAGGATTAAAAAAAGTCGGTGTACACTACCATTTAGGCAGTTGCATACATATCGCTATTATGGCATAACCTTTACGGAGACTCGAACCAGGAACAAATCAGCATGGTCAATCAGAACTTAACCGCTACAGAAATAGGATTTACTCACGAAGATTTCGCCGCCCTACTTGATAAGTACGATTATCATTTCAGCCCCGGAGATATCGTACCAGGCACAGTTTTTAGTATAGAACCGCGTGGCGCTCTGATTGACATCGGTGCTAAGACAGCAGCATACATACCTATACAAGAAATGTCTATAAACCGGGTTGATGCCCCGGAAGAAGTTTTACAATCAAACGAAACAAGAGAATTTTTCATCCTCACCGATGAAAATGAAGATGGACAGCTAACTCTTTCCATCCGTCGTATCGAATATATGCGTGCTTGGGAGCGTGTACGGCAGCTACAAGCAGAAGATGCTACCGTGCGCTCTGGTGTATTTGCTACCAACCGTGGTGGAGCGTTGGTTAGAATCGAAGGATTGCGTGGTTTTATCCCCGGTTCTCACATCAGCACCCGCAAACCTAAAGAAGAATTGGTCGGCGAAGAACTACCATTAAAATTCTTAGAAGTAGATGAAGAACGGAACCGCCTAGTTCTATCTCACCGTCGGGCATTAGTTGAACGTAAGATGAACCGCCTAGAAGTGGGCGAAGTCGTCATTGGTACAGTACGCGGTATCAAACCCTACGGTGCTTTCATCGATATCGGTGGTGTGAGTGGTTTGTTGCACATCTCTGAAATTTCTCACGAGCATATTGATACACCCCACAGTGTATTTAATGTCAATGATGAAGTGAAAGTGATGATCATTGACTTGGATGCAGAAAGAGGCAGAATTTCTCTGTCTACCAAACAGCTAGAACCAGAACCCGGTGACATGATTAAAAACCGTGATCTGGTTTATGATAAGGCCGAAGAAATGGCTGCTAAGTATCGAGAACAGCTGCTAGCTAAACAGCAAGGTATTACTTTACCAACTGAAGAAGTAGAAGTTACCACTGCGGTTGATGAAGAAGAAATTCCTTCAGCTACTGAAGCTGAAGCTGAAGCTGAAGCTGATACAGCAATTGAAGCAGCAGCAGAAGCAGAAACACCCGCAGCTATTGAAGAATAATACAGTTAAACTGTAGTGAAAAGCATTAAAACAATTTTAAAAGAGGGAAATTCCCTCTTTTTTTATGGGTTGATCAATTTTTAGGGAACACCAAAAAATCAATTATCCAAATCGACTCTTAGTAGGGTGCGTCAGTACGAGAAACTCTAGCTATACCAAGAAAATGTTCATACTGATGCACCCTACATTTTGGAGATTTTTTGCTCTGGAAGTCCCTGATTATTTTGTGGAGTAATATTTTGACAACTATTCAATGTAGAAACGTAAATTTTCCGAATGTTCAGGCGATTTTTTTCGACAAAAATGGTACTTTAGAAGACTCAGAAATTTATTTGCGATCGCTTGGACAAAAAGCAGCCCGGTTAATCGATGCTCAATTCCCTGGGATTGGCGAACCCTTATTAATGGCATTTGGGATTAACGGCGATATCCTAGATCATGCTGGCATCATGGCAGTCGCTAGCCGCCGAGACACAGAAATAGCCACCGCCGCCTATATTGCCGAAACCGGGAAAGGATGGTTTGAATCTTTAAAAATTGCTCGTCAAGCCTTAGATGAAGCGGAAAAAGCCGTTAAATCAACTCCTGCACCTCTATTTACTGGCGTTTTAACAGTTTTACAAACCCTCTCAGCCGCAGAAATCAAACTTGGTATCCTTTCCGCCGCGACAACAGCAGAAGTTAAAGATTTTGTAGCACGATATCAATTAAGTGATTACATCCAAGCTGAAATAGGCGTAGATGATGGACTGAGTAAACCAGATCCGGCACTATTTCTACAAGCTTGTCAAGTCCTAGGTGTAGAACCCGAAGCTACATTAATGGTAGGTGATTCCGTCGGTGATATGCAAATGGCGCGAAATGCCAAAGCCGCAGGTTGTATCGGTATTACTTGGGTAAATCAATCCAATAATGTCCAAGGTGCGGATGTGGTGATTAACAGACTAGATGAAATTCAACTTTTAGAAAATTCAGAACTTACGCAACTGGCATATTAGTAGGGTGCGTCAGATATCAAAAATACATTTATTGACAGCATTTAAACAGTCTGACGCACCCTACAAGACTAAAATTGATTCAAGTATCCGCACTTCCTACTCTCCATTCCCCAGTTAAACTAAACTGGCATTAAGACTCTTCATGGAGAACCTCTGATGCTATCAGTTAAACATCGATTTCAAAGCTTTGAAGAATACCTGTCCTATGATGATGGCACAGATAAGCTTTATGAGTTGTTTAATGGGGAGTTAATCGAGATGCCACCAGAATCAGGGATTAATGTTCAGATTGCCACCTTCTTATTAATTCAATTTGCCTCACTATTAGGTTATAGAAGAGTACGGGGGCATGGTTTAGAACTGGAAGTCAGAGGAGAACCCAGAAACCGTTATCCTGATCTGACTATTATTAGGGAAGAGCATATTCAGCAGTTAGCACAGCGTAATACTATTCGCCTATCGATGCTACCTCCGCTATTGGTGGTAGAAGTGGTGAGTCCCGGAGAATTACAACGACATAGAGATTTTATTGCCAAGCGTGTGCAGTATCAAGATTGCGGGATTCCTGAATATTGGATTGTTGACCCCGAAAACCAAACTGTATTGGTGTTAGAACTCTCTGATAATACTTACAGCGAGATTGGTAACTTTTCTGGTGATGATTTAATCGTTTCTCCACAATTTAATCAGCTAAATCTCAAAGTAGCGCAAATTTTTGCTGCTGTACATCAGGATTAAATAGAAAAATTAAATATCATATTATTGTTTATCTGTCAATATAAAGATACTAATATATTTATTTCTGCTAGTGGGCAACAAGTCATGCAAAACACAGAAACCACATTACAACTTCGCCAGTGGACAGTTGAAGAATATCACCGAATGGCTGAGGCTGGTATTTTTGGTGCAGAGGAACGAGTTGAACTTTTAGAAGGAAACATTATCTGGATGATTGCCAAAGGCACAGCCCATCGATCAGCAGTGGGTAGAATAGATAGATTGCTGCAAAATAGTTTAATGGATCTAGCTTTGATATGTGTTCAAGACCCTGTAAAGTTAAATGAACGGTCTGAACCAGAACCGGATATTGCTGTTGTGAAATTAGATCCTTTAGACTATGCAGACCACCATCCTACACCTGCTGAAGTTTATCTAATTATAGAAGTAGCAGATAGTAGCCTGAAGCTGGATTGTGAAACTAAAGCTCAAGCTTATTCCCAAGCGGGAATTCGAGATTATTGGGTGTTAGATGTAGTTAAACGTCAATTGCACGTTTTCCGAGAACCGACTATTGACGGTTATCAAAACCAAGTTATTTTGGCGGAAGATGGGACTATTACACCGTTGGAGTTTCCCGACTTACAGATTGGGATTTTAGAGATGTTACCGCCAATCAGTCGGTCTTAATTGAGAGAAATCATGTACTTCAACCATTGTAAGACTCGATTCCAAGCCCACCAAGGATCGGGGTCTTGCGCTTGTTGCTGATTTTTTTTGCTACTCATATAGGCAAGATGACCACCATGACGGGTGAGAATCAAATCGAGCATCGGATTGCTAGCACAAGCCGCTTGTAAGTCTGGTATGATGTCTGGGGGAAAAAATGGGTCATCAGCAGCATAAATGATCAAAGTTGGTTTTGATATCTCTGGTAACAGTTGTAAAGCATTGCTGGCTTTATAATATGCTTCTACTGAAGGAAAACTGAGTTTTGGAATTACCAGTTCAGCGTCAAAATCCCAAATCCTATTTACCCGTTGAATAGCTGCTGCATCTAAGCTACCGGGGTGAGTGTCATGTATTTGCCAGGCCAGTTTTTTGAGTGATTTAACAATTACAGAATCTAAGTATCTACCAAAGGGATAGCTGACTAGATATTTGAGCGATCGCATCTTATCTAAATTAGGACAAAGCACTACCCCACCTGCAATATCGCTGTATCTCAGACCAAAATATTCATTGTCTTTGGTCAAGTCAGCAGCCTTTTTTAACCCCCACAGTGCCAATTGTCCCCCTAGAGAGAAACCTGTAAACCAAAATTTCCTCGGACATCCCATAGCAGCAGTCGCCGCCGCCATCCTGACAAAATCTTCACCCTCAAATAAGCCATCAGACATTAATGTAGGTGACAATTCAGCCGTTTTACCATGACCGCGCCAATCAAATAACACGACAGCAAATCCTTGGGCATAAGCTTTAGTGGCCAGACTTCTGAGCAACCAATTACTATCTAGCTCGCCTGTAATCCCATAAGTGCCTACAATCGTACTATGTGCATTTTCAGGGATGGCAATCCAGGTATGAATCGGCACATTCTGCCCGCCCATCAGCACTGTTTTTTTATAAAGTGGCTCTGGATGAGGAATTGTGTTTTGCCAGTAACGTTGACCCCATAAAGCAGTATAGACTGTTGCGATCGCACCATTTTCTAAAAACCAAGCTGGTTTGTAGGGAAAGTAACACATCATTGCGAAAATTTCATGTAACTTAATGCTGATTTGGAAATTGTAATATTTTTAAGGTTTATGTTAGATTTAAAATCTTTTTTATAATCAAGACAGAAATCTTTGTATCTACCAAAGGTTCTTATTTATCCTTAATAAGTAGTAATAATTTTTTAAGAATGCCAAGGATTCTTGTCATAGACGATGACCCAGCAATTTCAGAACTGGTTGCTGTCAACCTAGAGATGGCTGGCTACGATGTTAGTCAAGCCGAAGATGGCATCAAAGGTCAAGCATTAGCTCTCCAGCTACAACCAGACTTGATCATGCTGGATTTGATGTTGCCGAGAGTGGATGGATTTACAGTTTGCCAGCGTTTGCGGCGAGATGAGCGTACAGCCGAGATTCCCGTTCTGATGTTGACTGCCCTCAGTCAAACCCAAGATAAGGTAGAAGGCTTTAATGCTGGCGCAGACGACTACCTCACCAAGCCCTTTGAGGTAGAAGAGATGTTGGCCAGAGTACGGGCGTTATTACGGCGCACTGACCGCATACCCCAAGCAGCAAAGCACAGCGAAATTTTGAATTATGGCCCTTTAACTCTGGTTCCAGAGCGATTTGAGGCTATATGGTTCCATCAAACGGTGAAACTCACTCATTTAGAATTTGAACTGCTGCACTGTTTGCTGCAACGTCATGGACAAACTGTTTCCCCTAGCGAAATCTTGAGGGAAGTTTGGGGTTACGATCCTGATGATGACATTGAAACTATTCGCGTGCATATCCGGCACTTGCGAACCAAGTTAGAACCAGATCCCCGCCATCCTCGCTATATCAAAACCGTTTATGGTGCGGGATATTGCCTGGAATTGCCCAGCGTGCCACCATCAAATGAGGGTGCGACTACATCAGTAGTTGAATGAAATCTTACTCAATTCCTTGACTTAAGTGAACTCAGTAATGGATTTCATGAATTAGTAACATTAGCATCATGCTCAAAAGGAGGCAATTCACAAAGTAGGGTGAGGATCACAGGAAATTCTACTCTTCAATAGCTTGCGTTATGCCTGTTTAGATTTCGCTTCGCTAATTACCCTACAGGGAAGCCTTGCCTATAACTTGACAGATACGCCGCTACACATTAAAGCCAAACTTTTCTCAAATTAATTGGCACTCCCTGCTAGCAGAATCTAGGGAGTGCCAATTAAATCAGTTAACAGTTAACAGTTAACAGTTAACAGTCTAAATTAGGGTGCTAAGGCGTTACCACGCAACAGACTACCAATTGTCTTAGCAGTAATTTTTAACTGAGTGATGGGGTTAGCGGGAACAACTGTCTTATAAAGATAGCTGTCAAAAGTCAGCTTCTGCACATCCAAGTCTGCACACATCTCTACAAATGCTTCGCGGGTAGCATCAGAGCGATAGAATACGGTTTGCAGGATGTCCAGAACTTTATAAGTGAGTCCGTATTTTTTATCCCAACGCTTGAGATAAAGCTTGATTTCGTTTTCTGTAGGAATGCGGCTACCATTTTGGGAAACTTCCACAATGGTTTCTGCACACATCCGTCCAGATTTCGCCGCAAAGTAAATACCTTCACCGGAAGATTTGGTAACGTAGCCAGCCGCATCTCCAACTAAGGCGATACGTCCAACCACACGACGGGGACGGGGGTGTTCAGGAATGGGGTGAGCTTCGATTTTGATGATTTTGCCGCCTTCTAGCTTTTTGGCTGCACGGGCGCGAATTCCAGCCTGTAACTGTTTGATGCTGGCTTTATTGACGTGCATTGTGCCAGTACCGACCGCTACGTGGTCATATTTGGGGAACACCCAAGCGTAGAAGTCTGTAGAAACGTCATTTCCTACATACATTTCCGCTAGGTCGTGGTAGTACGCCAGTTTATCTTCGGGTAAGCGAATTCGCTCTTGGAAAGCGATCGCATAATTATAATCCCCAGCATCCATTTCTTTGGCAATCCGGGAATTAGCCCCATCCGCCCCGATAATTAAATCTACTTTCAGGGTTTTGGTAACACCTTGTACACCGCCTTCACTATGATCAATATAGTGAATAGTATATGGATCGGTGTTATTTGATGGTATATCTACTTTATGAACTGTGGCATTAATTAAATTTGCCCCTAGTTTTGCCGCGCGATTCCGCAAGAAGCCATCTAGCACTTCGCGGCGGCACATTCCTATATATTCTTCTTCTTTTATTAGATTGATATCAACCTCACGATTGGAAGGTGAAATCATCTTCATCTTCCGCACCTGGCGATCAATAATCTCTGGTGGTAAGTCAAATTCACTGACCATACACAGAGGAATTGCACCCCCACAGGGCTTGGCATTGTCTAGCTTACGCTCGAATAGATAGGTTTCAATCCCAGCTTTTGCTAGGATTTCAGCAGCAGAGGAACCAGCTGGGCCTGAGCCAACAACAGCAACCCGTAGTGTCAAAGGTTTTCTCCCAATCTTCACATTTACCGTTTACCGAAAGCATCGTACCACGGTCTTTTAGCTGATTTCGCGCTCTTGCGTCCGGTTTTGACATAAATGCAACAATCCTTAACATTTCGTTACAAAAGATTAAGGTTGGGATTGGGGATT
>NZ_CAWMSA010000044.1:439637-548842 GCF_963870205.1 Anabaena sp. CA = ATCC 33047
TGGGCGAACTAAATGTATATTGTCGGAAGATTTTTCAGATTAATTTAATTTAATTGTCACGAGATATGGTATATATAAAAATTACGGTAATCCTAGCAATTAGCCGTAGTTAGAGTTGCAGAGGTGCAGAACTTGTGGGCATAGTAGTTGAAAATGTATCCAAGCAGTTCGGAAGTTTTAAAGCTGTTGATCAAGTCAGCTTAGAAATCAAAAGTGGGTCATTAGTCGCTTTATTGGGGCCTTCTGGTTCTGGAAAGTCTACCTTACTGCGTCTAATTGCTGGTTTAGAAATGCCGGATAGTGGCAAAATCTTACTGACAGGTAAAGATGCCACCCATCAAAGCGTACAAGAACGAAATATAGGCTTTGTATTTCAACACTATGCCCTGTTTAAGCATCTGACAGTCAGACAAAATATTGCATTTGGTTTAGAAATCCGCAAAGCACCCGCGAAAAAAATTAAGGGTCGGGTAGAACAGTTGCTAGAATTGGTGCAATTGAGTGGATTAGGCGATCGCTATCCCTCACAACTCTCTGGTGGACAAAGACAACGGGTAGCTTTAGCTAGAGCCTTAGCAGTAGAACCCAGCGTCTTACTATTAGATGAACCCTTTGGCGCGTTAGATGCCAAAGTCCGCAAAGACTTACGAGCTTGGTTACGTCGTTTACATGATGAAGTTCATGTGACTACCGTTTTCGTCACCCATGACCAAGAAGAAGCAATGGAAGTTTCCGATGAAGTGGTGGTGATGAATCAAGGACGGGTTGAGCAGGTGGGGACACCAGCAGAAATTTATGATAATCCTGCCACGGCTTTTGTGATGAGCTTCATCGGCCCGGTGAATGTCTTACCTAGCACCTCCAAGATTTTCCAAAGTGCTGGCTTTGATTCAGCACACCCAGAGGTATTTTTACGACCCCAGGATGTGCAGATAGAAAAACAAGCAAACGGTACTACTGCGCCGGCGACAGTCACCAGATTAATACATTTGGGTTGGGAGATTCAGGTAGAATTAACCTTAGATGATGGGCAAGTTGTGACTGCTCATTTAACCCGCGATCGCTTCAATGAGTTGCAGTTAGAAGCACAGCAAAAAGTATATGTAAAACCAAAGGATGCAAAATCCTTTCCCTTGTACTATTCCATCTAGGAGAGCTAGGTAGGGAATCGCAATACATTAAAACCACATTTTTGTCAATATCTGAGGATATATATTAGCTTTTGCTGGTTTGTAGTAGGGGCGGGTTAAGCGATATCCGCGTTAGTAATGAATGATATCTGTGAACCCGCCCCTACTTTAGTCCTGAGACAATAAGGACTAAAGTCCTTACTACGAACTGGTTCTTCCTTCCCTTGTATATTCTGAATTGGTTGATGAAGAAGCGGGTAGGGTAGTCAACAATAAAAATCCCTCAGCAGTGAACTGAGAGACTAAAACGTTTTTATTATTTTTCACACGAAAAATATCCCACTTCCATAGGATAGCTATACTTTTCAATTCGAGTGTGCCAAAATGCCTAATTGTTGATGGTTGACGGTTGACGGTTGACTGGGGAATGGGTAAAAGTTATCCTCCCTCCGCTCCTTCCTCATTTCCCAAGCATTCTTGAATTTTGAATTTTGAATTTTGAATTTTGAATTCGGAGCGCAGCGACGTGAATTGGCTACCTGCACCTACAGATTTAAGCTTATTACCAGATGAGGTTCATGTTTGGCGAATTCACCTGGATATAGCAGAATCACAATTAGAAGAATTTGCCGCAACTTTATCTAGTGATGAACTGACTCGCGCTAACAGATTTTATTTTCCAGAACACCGAAAGCGTTTTATTGCGGGTCGTGGTAGTCTTAGAAGTATATTAGGTGGCTACTTGGGGATTGAAGCGCAACAAGTCAAATTTGATTATCAACCCCGTGGTAAACCAGTATTAGCAGAGGGTTTACAGCACAGTGGGTTATTGTTTAACTTGTCGCACTCGCAAAATTTAGCTTTGTGTGCGGTGAATTATCATCGGCTGATTGGGGTAGACTTGGAATATTTGCGTGATATTTCTGATGTAGAAGCCCTTGCTAAAAGGTTTTTTTTACCACAAGAATATGATGTAGTGCGATCGCTTCCTGAAAACCAAAAACAAAAAACTTTCTCTCGCTACTGGACTTGTAAAGAAGCGTATTTAAAAGCAACTGGTGATGGCATATCTCAGTTAGAACAAATTGAAATAGCACTAACTCCCACAGAACCCGCTAGGTTAAAAACATTACCCGATTGGAGTCTTTTAGAGTTAGTGCCTGATCATAACTATGTTGCTGCTCTTGCCGTAGCGGGTTGTGGCTGGCAGTTAAAATGTTGGCAGTATTAACCATCTAAGCCGCATCCCCAAATCAGCCGACTATTATTAGTAATAGCGTCCAACAGCTGCATCCTTGAGATTGGCTCTATTTTCCGAGCGTCTGTGGTTGAAATTGACTATTCCTAACCAGCGATACAGAGAATCAACCGAAGTGGGAGAAAATTGTCCCATAGCCAACATAAATTTTGTCAAACCTTCCGTAATTGGATTTTGATTGACAATGATTTCGGCTTTGTTACCTTTAATAGCACGCATCACAGCGTTGGTGATACCTTTAGGTGTAGTCATACCTGCTAATTTAGGTGCAGGTAAACGAGGATCGACAGTCATGCCAGTGTTAGAGACATATCCCGGACAAACCACCGAAATATTGACATTACTACCAGCTAATTCTTGACGGACGGCATCAGTCCACATAATCAAACCTGCTTTACTGGCGGAATAAATGCTATTAAAAGCAATACCCTTTTTACCAGCCAGAGAAGCAATGTTAACAATGCGGCCACTACCTCGTTCCATCATGTTGGGGAGGAGTAAACGAGTTAATTCCATAGCAGCCAATAAGTTAGTGTTGAAGACAGATTGAATTTCCGCGAGAGAGTAATTGGCAAACGCACTATTAATTTCGATGCCAGCATTGTTGATTAAAACATCAACGGGGCCGACAGTTGCGTGAACCTGCTCAGTGAGAGCCGATAATTGCGCTACATTAGCGATATCGAAAGGAATAGCGACAGCTCTACCACCTGCTGCTGTAATTGCATGACAAGTTTGCTCTAATCCTGAACGGGAACGCGAAACACATACGATAGTTGCTTGCTCTTTAGCTAAAGCACGAGCAATGTATACACCTAGACCGCGTGAGGCACCGGTCAACAGCACTGTCTTATCTGTGAGAGTTCTCATTGTAACCTGCTAATACCTGTATTCTGAACGGCAGGATTCACGCATCATACAGTTGGTAAACTCTGTGTAGCCTAATTCAGACCCCAGACAGTTCAAACCATCAAACTACCCACCTATCCGCAACTCAATGCGATAAAGACAGCTACATTACACACTTGCTTACATAAATTAAGCAGTAGACTGCACTGGTTGAAACAAAATTAGGAAAAATGACTCATAAAAGCGTTAATCGCCTTCCGTTGCAGAACAGGCATGAAGTCAAGGATTTGTTCAGAGAGGTTCGACTTTACGTCAACTTCATTTATAGCATTGATTGTATGAAGCTAGTGTTAATAGTAAACCTAATTTAATGTATGGAGACTGGGGACTGGGGACTGGGAAAGAGAAATGTCAGGAACTATCACAAGAAAGACCCAGCTTCTCAAAGAAACTGGGTGAATTGGACGCATAAAGCCAAACCTTGTTAAACTCTCCGCGTACCTCCGCGCTTCCTCCGCGTACCTCTGCGTTTAAACTCTTCTAACCCAAACTCAAAAAACCACTTTGAATTAAGTAAGCTGTATAAGTCATAAATAACTTGGCATCAATTGGCGCACAAGTCACACCACTACCAGCAAGAGCCTTAACAGTGGCTTCACAACTAATGTGAGGTCTTTTAGCCTTGAGATACAAATCAGGAATAGTGAGTTGTTCATCAGACCAACGTTCAAGGAGGAAAGGCCGCAAAGTGTATAAAGGATTATCAGTAGAAGTGGCACTTTCAATTAACTTAGCTTGCCATTCTTCATAGGGTATAATGTTAACTTCATAACCAAAAGAGCGCACCCAATCAACTAAAACACTTAAAGCAACTGGTTGGGGATGTTGTAAGTTAAAAGCCTTACCTAGAGATGCTTGTTGCATCGAGAGATAAACGATCGCTTTGCTGACATAATCTACAGGAGACATATCCAACATATATTCTACTGCCGGGAAATAGCCCATTTGCAGACAACCCTTAACCATCAAATTGATAAAGTCGTGGGTGTTACCGATACCTGTTTGACTGTCACCGGAGATTAAAGGGGGTCTATGAATAGTAACAGGCAGACCGCGATCGCGTGCAATCTTCACTAACTTTTCTGCTACCCATTTAGTTTGGGAGTAACCCAAATAAATACCTTCCCAGTGGCTAAAATCATCATCCTCTTTTACCACTTTACCAGCATAAAAAGGAGATTCAAACACCGCCACACTAGAAACATAATGCAGAGGCTTAACTTTCACTTGACAAGCCAAACGCAAAACCTCTTGAGTTCCTAAAACATTAGCCGCTTTCAGTGCCGAATAAGGAAACACATAATTTAACAAAGCAGCACTGTGATAAATAGTGTCAACTTCTGCGGCTAAAGTTTGAAACTGAGTAGAACTTAGACCTAACAATGGTTCAGATAAATCACCAAGAACAGGAATAAGACGAGAT
This sequence comes from Anabaena sp. CA = ATCC 33047, assembly GCF_963870205.1. Taxonomy (NCBI): domain Bacteria; kingdom Bacillati; phylum Cyanobacteriota; class Cyanophyceae; order Nostocales; family Nostocaceae; genus Anabaena; species Anabaena sp. CA = ATCC 33047. Next base: position 444,358 of record NZ_CAWMSA010000044.1, read on the forward strand.
TCATACTCATCCTGCCAAATAGCATAACCAGCTAAATTCTTTTGCAGCTTGCTTTTACCTTCTTCCAAGTTAGCAGCACGCACCAAACAATAGATATCAGCCTGAGTCTGTTGGAGTAATTCCCGAATAATAAAAGCACCTAAAAAACCAGTACCACCAGTTACAAATACCTTTTTCGGTTGAGTGATAGGTAAAGCAACAGGAATAGCACCACCAGGGTGAATAGTGGGATCAAGAACAGCCTCAGCCTGTAAATCCAAAATAGGGGTATCAATGTTGACACTAGAAGTATTTGTTGGACGTACAGCACCAGTATCTTTTACCTCTGCTTTCTCCTCTAATTCCTCAGCCAAACGCTGAGATAATGATTCAATTGTGGGATAATGCCACAATAACAAAGGCGATGGTTGAAAGCCTAACAATTTTTCTAGTTGACTCACCATAGTCATCGCTTGGGCAGAGTCCAAACCATAACTTTCTAAATTCACACTGGGGTCAATTTCATCAGCATCTACACTCAGTAATTCAGCTAGGTGAGACACCATCCAAGCTTGAATATCTGCCGCACTATAAGATTGTGTTAGATTCATTTTGAAAACTCCAAATATTTACCGAACTCACGGTTAAAACTCAACAGTCAGCAATTTCCTAACGAACTGGGCGATATTGCAGGTAATAATCAGGGATTTGCATTCCTTGAATTTTCAAACTTTGAACGCGATATAAAAACGCTGCGCCCGTCATAATGTGATTAGCAACATCAACAACATGACGATTATTTGCATCTGCTAAATAAGAACCCCGCACCCAGTCATTAAAACTTCCCATTGCTGGGCCGCACCAAATTTGATAATCAACTTCTCGACCTTTTTCAGCAGCAGTAGACCAACGAGAAGATAATCCTAAATACCACCGGAAAATTAAAGCCATTTTCAACTTAGGATTATTAACAGCCTTACCTAACTTTTCAGGATTTTTTTGTGATAAATAAGCAGCCGTTCCTTCCCAGACTTCAGCAATAGTTTTCCGAAAAACTTGTTTTTCTAACTTCTCCCTTTCCGCCGCCGGAATTTCTTCAATAGAGTTATAACTGCGATACAATTCATATAGTTTTTGCGCCCGCATGGGGAACATAGTACCCCGTTTTAGAACCTGTACTTTTACCCCCATTTCAAACATATCACCGGCGGGGGCCATAGTCACATCAGCCATTTCCGCTTGTGCTAATAATTTTTTGGTATGTTCACAAGCACCAGATTCAAGACAAGCTTGATTCACTGAACCAGTAACTACATAAGCAGCACCCATCATAAAAGCTGCTAAAGCTGATTCTGGGGTAGCAATTCCCCCAGCCGCACCGACTCTAATCGGTTGATACCCCGCCCTTAAGGGCGAGGTTTTATATTGAGCTTGAATTTCATCCCTCAAAGCAATGATAGAAGAAAGCAAACAAACCAAGGGACGATTATCAGTATGTCCCCCAGAATCAGCTTCTACAGTAATATCATCAGCGATTGGAACTTGAGCAGCAAGTTTAGCTTGCAACTCAGTAATTAAACCTTGTTGCAACAATTCTTGGAGAATTCTTGGTGGTGCTGGCTGCATAAATTTACTCGCTACTTCTCGGCGAGAAATTTTGGCAATTACTTTATTTTTGATTTCAATTTGATTCGCATCATTTAAACTTAGCCCCGCAACTCGATAATAAACAATGTTAGGTGTTAAATCTAAAAATGCGGAAGCTTCAACAATTCGCACACCATATTTTAAATATAAATCCACAGCCCGGCGTTCAACTGCCATATCATTAGGGCTGTGAATTAAATTAAAAGCGTAGGGATGATGAGGTAAAGCTTGTTGAATTTTTTGAATAGCTGCTTCTAGTCTCTCAGGAGTTAAACCACCTGCACCAAAAGAACTTAAAATCTTTTCTCTACCCAATGCAATGACCATTTCTTCGGAAGCAATACCGCCAGCCATTGCACCAGTCATATAGGCATATTTCACACCATAACATGAGAGAAAACTGGAGTCGCCTAGTTGTTGGCTGGTGATGGGTGCAATTGATGTTAATAGTTCTAATTGTCCGACTGTAGCACTATCAGCAGTAGTTAAAAAACCATCATTAGTTACGCCAACTTTTTCTGCTACTTTGACAAAGTAACAAGGTTTATCTACAGCCAGTAATTTATTTTTGATAGCTGTTTTTTCAAAAGCTACACAATCTAAATTACCTTTCCAAACTAGATTGTGATTGTTGGTGTGGTTGGGAAAGCCCAGACCATTATCAGATTTATTTATAAGCGTATCCACAGTCGTCACAGTCGTTTCCTCGCACGATATGCAATAAATTATTAATGTTCGTAGTAAGGACTTCAGTCCTTCTTTTCTAAGGACTAAAGTCCTTACTACAAACTTGAATTACTTCGCCTCTTCATTCAATAAATCTGCGGCGCAAACCATTTGTAATTGAATGATTTCGCTCAGTTGTTTACTAAAATCTTGTCTGGCTTTTAAGAAGTCTGTGTGATTTTTAGTTATGCGTGCGTTGTTTGCGTTCAGTTTTTGATACTGAACTTTGTTTAGTTCCAACATATTGATGATGGTGGCAAATTCGTCGTCGGTTTCAGGTGAATTTAAAACTCTCTGAGGCGTTGCAGAGTCAGAAGTATTTGACTCAGAAAATTCTACTGGTTCTTCTATTTTAAAATTGTGTTCCATGATATCTTTCATGGAATCTTTTTCTGAGTCAACTGTGGGAGTAGGAATTTCTACAGTCGGGTTTTCACTATTAGTAACATCCTGAGATAAGTTCAGGGAATTTATACTCAGGTAATCACCAAATACTGGTTGTTTTGGCTGTCGTTTTTCTGCTATCTCTTGGAAGAGTTTACGGTTTTCTTCCGTTAAAATTTTGCTAGTAATTGAGTCACCACCAACTGTGACAGTCCGCAGCATGGCTTTATTTTGCTTGCTGGTTGTAACTGGGCTGTAAAGTGGTGATAAGTCTAAATTCACCCGATGACTAACGAGTTTACCTAACGCTTTGACAATGGAACTGTGATCATCCATCCCGCGACGGTTCAGGGATACTGTGATGTGTTCTTTGTCTTCGAGGATTTTGTCTATCCAGCGAGAACAAACACTACCAGCACCAGCTTCTATAAAGATTTTTGTTCCGTCGTCGTAGATGCGGTTAACTAATTTGGGAAAGTCTAATTCTTGAGATAACCCTGTGGCGATGCTATGAGCAATTATCTCACTTTCTAATTTGATGGTTTGATACTCAGCCGCCGAATAAAATACAATTCCGGGTATTTCCTGACTTGGTAGTGTATTTAATTTGACTAGCTCATCAAACTCCGATCGCATGGCTTGACAATGAATCACATGATCGAAGGGAGCAGGGAAAGCATTACAACCAATGGTTTTAATTACCCTTTGACAAGCTGCTGGTTCACCTGCAATTAATACTTCTTCGGGGGTATTAATCTGTGTCAAATAAACATGGGGTTCGTTTCTAATGGCATCCCGTACTTGTACAGGACTCGCCATTAACACATAATTACCCCATAAATTATCCTCTGAAGTTGTGGTAGATTTTGGTAATCCCCAATACTCACGCACAGCATTTTTTGGGCCTGATAAGCGATCGCCAAATAATGCTGATGAGTTGAAAGAACTACTACCTTCATAAAAATTGCTCCACACCCCCTGAGCAACCATCATACTGGTTTCACCCAAGCTATAGCCAAACACATATTTCGGTTTGACTTGAAAATCATCCCGAATCACGGTGGTTAGCAGTCTGGTGCAGAACATTTCCGCCTCAAACATGGCTAGAGAATCATCTAACAATTCCCTCTCTAGCTTTTCTAGTTGTCTGGTAGTTAACTTGCTCAAACTACGCGGAAATACCCGACGTTCCACATCAGCAGCCCGTTTGTAGATACTCTTGACGAAGGGGTTGTCATGCAGTTTGGGGAAGAGGCGGAACAGATTACGACCAATACCTATATAAGAATTTACCGCCGCCGGATACACATAAGCCACCTCGCCTTTTTTACCCAAGGGGTTGGCTGTAAAGTAACTACCTGTGGGTGTTTGCCAATCTGTTCCTTTATCAAAGGCTGCATTAATACCTTTCCGGGCTGATTCTAGTTCTCGAAGAAGTTCTTTTTTATTGCGTCCGGTAATTGATACAGCGTACTGTGCGGTGGTTTGTTGCTGATATCTATTAAACGCTTGGCTAGCAGTCTCAGATAGAGAATCACTCTCTTCAATACTCTTTTGTAGACTATCCAAAGCCGTCATCAAACTAGAACGGTCATCAGCCGCTATGGGGAACAGATAGAAAGGCGTTTGCTGTAAATATCTATTCGGACGTTCTGGTTGATTGACTTCTTCCGACAAAATTACATGGGCGTAACTCCCATCAGAACCCATACCATTAACGGCGGCGATACGTCGCGGGGCGTTCTTGCTGAGAAACCAAGGACGGGATTCTGTCGCCACATAGAAAGGACTACCTTCAAAAGCTTCCGGTGTTTTGACACCAGACCAGTTAGGGGTGGCTGGGATGTATCTGTAATACAGACATAAAGCCGTTTTAATTAAGCTAGCGATTCCAGAGGCGACACAGGTATGACCGATATTAGCTTTGACGCTGCCAATAGCACAGTGTAAACCATTACCTACAGGCGGATAGGCTTGGACTAAACCAGCAATTTCCGCTTCGTCTTCTTGGGGAATTCCACTACCGCAAACCTCGACATAGTTAACTTGGTCGGGTTGAATACCTGCGGTTTGTAGGGCTTGCTGACAAGCTTGGTTAATGCTTGCGCCGTCTAGATTTGAGTAGGTTTGACCGATACTAACGGCATCAATTACGGCATAAATGCGATCGCCATTTTCGAGTGCTTGGTCATGACGCTTGAGAACTACAACCCCCGCACCTTCTCCCGGTGTCCAACCGTTGGCTTTTTGGTCATAGCTCAAGGTGTTAACACCAGTATTAATGTTAGCTGATTGACCGCGTAATAATACGTTCTCAACACCGCCAGCTAAATCGACCGCACCGACAACTACAGCATCAACTTCTTCAGTCAACAGTAGCATTTGTGCCACTTCCAACGCCTTGAATGTGGAAGTTTCTACAGCCGTGAGAGTGAAAGAAGGCCCGGTAAAATTCCACAGCGAAGAAATGCGACTCGCCATAATGTTGCCGATGTAGCTTAAATACTCACCAATCTCGACTTGATGGTGAACGCTATCTTTAACAATGGTTTCTAGTTGGGCAATTTTTTCTGATGGTAGCGTAATTTCTGCCGCATTCAGACCGTCTTTGACTTGCCAAGACGAATCCCAGCGTTGTTGTAGTTGATGGACAGATAACTCGGTTTCTGTGGCGATAATGACAGCTACATTGCCACCTTCTGGAATTTTCGCATCTTTGAGGGCGCGATCGGCTACTGTCAGTAGTAGCAGTTGTTGAGGGTTGAGTTTTTCGACTTCGTTGGGAGGAATCTTATAAGTGAGGGTATCAACATCAAACTCTTTGATATATGCGCCTACGGGGGCTTTACCTTCTACTAAGCCGTACTTTTGTAGTAGTTCTTTTTGTGTTTCGATACCGTACCATCTCTTAGGCGGTAGGGGGATGAAGTGCTGTTTACCGTCGTAGATACTACGTTCAAATGCGTCTAAGGTGTTGCATTCACCGAAGAAGGCATCCATGCCTACAATAGCGATTTTTTGTTCTGACATCTCTTTAGTATTGTCAATGTTGAATTTATTAGACTTCTTGCATCAATACTTTGGTGTTGCTGCGTAATTCTTTTAAAAGTTCGCGCATACCGCTAAAGCGGAACCCGCAGGGTAGGCGCAAAGACGCAAAGGTAAGAGCGCAAATTTTTGCAAGAGGTCTAGTGAAGTTGTAGGTTGGGTTGACGTAAGGAAACCCAACACCCTCAACTATGTTGGGTTTCACTTTGTTCAACCCAACCTACAGTGCTTCAGAAAGGGCTGAAGCCCTTACTACAAACTTTTTTATTTCTCTAGAATCAGATGGGAGTTTGTACCACCGAAGCCAAAGGCACTTAAGGCTATGTGTTTGGTTGGGTTGGTTTGCGGCCAAGGTGTGGGAGTTCGGACGATGTTGTTGGAGGGAATGACTTTGTTTTCTGATTTGATCGGGTTGTTGATGTTGATGGTGGGTGGAATTACACCTTGATTTAGGCTATAAATTGCTTTCGTTAAACTTACCATCCCAGCAGCTACTAATAAGTGACCGACGTTAGCTTTGGCTGAACCAACTAAAGGTTTTGCTTGATGTTGTCCAAAAAAGGATTCTATGGAGGTGAGTTCGGTGGTGTCTCCGAGTAATGTGCCGGTAGCGTGACACTCCATATAATCAATAGCTTTGGGGTTAAGTCGAGCTTCTTGATAGGCTCTCTCAAAGGCTAGGATTTGTCCTTTGGTATTGGGGCTGACTAAATGCTTACCTTTGCCATCGTTAGAAAGTCCATTACCGCAAACCGTTGCTAGGATTTTATCTCTATCTCTGACAGCATCACTGTAGCGTTTTAACATTACCATGCCGATACCTTCAGAGGTAATTAAGCCTCGTGAAGCTTGATCTAGAGGTGCGCTAATGCCGTTTTCTGGATAGGCTTGAATACCGGAGAATAGCATCCTTAAGAATAGAGGATCTGAGGAACTGATAGCTCCGGCTAGCATGACATCAGCTTTGCCTGACTGTAAGTAATGGGATGCTAATTTGATGGCATAGAAGGAGGAAGAACAAGCTGCATCTATACAAAAATGAGTAGCTGAAAGAGAGAAAGCTTTAGCAATTAATGCAGCCGGTAAACCGGAAATCATCGCGTTTTGCGTAGCGGCTTTAGTAGTTGTAGGGATAGCCGCTAGATGGAAATCTTGATTTTGTAAAAGTTCTGCGATCGCTGGCTCGATGGTTTGCCGATAAATTGGTGCAATTAGTTGATTAGAAAGTTTTGTGGGTAAGGAAAGTGTTCCTAAAATTACGCCACATTTAGATAGGACTTGTTTATTTCCCCAATAACCACTATTTTGTATTGCTTGTTTGGCTGCGTATAGTGACCATTTGAAGGTGTTATCTAAGCTTTCCACAAATTCCGATGGCAGATTGTATTCACTGGCATCAAATTTAAAATTGCGGATAAATCCACCTTTGAGGAAGTAAAATTTTTCCGGCTTGCCTTTTACTGGTTCGTAAAATATTGTGGGGTCTAAGCCCATTTCTTCGACTCTAATTGATGATGTCGAATCTTTCTGCTCAGTGAGATTCTGCCAAAATTGATCGGGATTGTTAGCATCAGGAAAGAGGCATGATAATCCGATGATGGCGATTTTTTCCACTGTTTATTCCTCGTTTGGGTATTAAGCGATAAGAGCAGTTTCAGGTAAGGTTTTCGCTTCCTGAATTTGACAGTATTTAAACTGTTTTCTAAACTCGCAAGGATTTACGCTATTCCCGAACTTGAGATTAATAAATGGTTTACTATTGCCATCCTAGTTCATTTAGGATGTTTTGAGGGGTTTTAAGTTAAGATTTGTCTCACGCAGAGGCGCAGAGGAGGACACTTGCGTGGGCGGCTTTGCCGACTTGAGCAAAGTGTCCGTCGCGCAGAGGGAGGGGATGAGGGGGAATTTATTCTTAATACCCAGTCCCCAATCACCAGTCGCTCCTACTTCGGTTTGTGTAGGTTCATGGGTGCAATTATGGCTTTTGCTCCCAGGATGCGGGAGTATAGTTTTCCTTCGGTGTCGTGAAGCATGAAGTTGGCGGTTAAGCCGGTTGCGGTTTTGCTGATGATTTCACAAGAAACGTAGAAGGGGGCGTTACATGGAATGGGTCTAAATTGTTCTGAATTTGTTAGTTGTCCGGGTAAGCATACTTCTTGGTGATAGTGGCTTAACCATACCCATAAGGGTTGGGTACTTAAGTCTGTGGCGTAAGGGTTATACCATCTGATGGGAAATTGTCCTTGGGTTTCTGGTGAGATTTCTGACCAGAAACATTCAACAGTAATTTTCTCTGGGCTGATGTTGATAACTCTGGTAATTTGTTGGAATGCTGCACCATGAAAGAGGGAGCAATCTCCATTTTGATAGAAGTCTTTACCAGTTGTGGTGATGATATTATCTTCTGTCAAATTTACAGATTCATATATCGGTGCTTCTGGTGTTTGCCGCACAGTTGTAATGTTAGCGCGGAAATGATAATGGGTTTTTCCTTCGGGGGTTTTACTCAAAATTGTGGTCTGAAATTCGATTGATTCAGCACCATTTTTAGCGAGTTCTTGAATTTCGAGAATGTATTCTTTTGATGTTTGATTGAAGGTAATCCCCTTTAAAACTTTGAAGTCTTTACATCTTAAATAGCGATAACCTGGATAGCATTCTTCACAAGCATGAATCATCCAAGACATGGCACAGGTGGCTGGTAGTACGGGAGTCCCAGCAATGACATGATCCATTAAAAAGGGATTTGCATCTACACTTAGGCGGCGACGGATGCGATAGCTGCGGAGTTGGGGGTCTAGTGTGCCGGCTGGGGGGATAATGGGGCTACCAATGACTACTTGTGTAGAGTCACGATGGCTGGGATGGAGTTCATTGACTAGCATTTGTGTTCCGACATCCACAGGAATGATATCAATTCCTCTTTCTGCGAAAGCTTTTTTGAGTTCTGGTGTCACCATACCGCTATCCCAACCGCCCCAGTTGATAGCGACAACGTGACAGTTAGGGTTGTATTGCTTAATCAAGTGGGCTGACTTATTGAGAATTTCATTAGCGATCGCATAATCGGATTGTCCAATATTCCCATAAAATCCCGCCACGGAAGAAAACAACACTAAATGTTCTAATTCTTTAGCATCCACACAAGACAGCAGATTTTCCAAACCTTGCACCTTAGCAGTGTAAACCTTCTCAAAATCTTGGTCTGTCTTCTTCTCAATCAACTTATCAGCTAAGTTACCCGCACCGTGAATAATCCCTGTAATTTTCCCCACTCGTGCCGACACAGCCGCTAATTTTTGCTGTAACTCCGCCACATTAGTGACATCAACACTGATATATTCAGCCTTTGCGCCAGCCTTTTGAATTTCCGCCAGAGTTTGTTTAATCTCCCGACTAGAAACAATTTTGTTATAAACTTTCTGTACACTCATCGGTGTAGGCTTCTCCCCTTGGGAGATAAGATGCTGCATAATCCGTTTTTTTAACACAGCCTCTTCAAAACAATCCTGAGCGAAATCAGGCTCATTTTCCATCACCTGCGAACGCCCCAGCAGAATAAACTGACAAGGCTGGTGCTGCGCTAATCGAGTCACACATTGCGCCGTAATTCCCTTAGCACCACCACTAACAACAAAAACCGAAGAAGAACGAACCTGAGTCAGTGTAGTCATCTTATTAAAAATCTTAGCTTTGAATAAATAGGGATTAGGGACTAGGGACTGGGGACTGGGGACTAGGTAAATTCTCTCCGCGTACCTCTGCGTTTACCTTCTGGAGCGAGACGCTACGCGAATATGCGCCCCTCTGCGTTTTTAAACTCCTCCTCAATCCCCAAACCCTCTACTCGAAAGAACTAATCAAAGTAACACGCCCCTGAGAACCATAAGCAACCTCAGAGATGCAAAGATTAGAATCATGCAACTCATCAACAATATGTTGTGCTGAAGTTTGCGGATTTAAACTCGGACTGAGGTCAATACCTCTAGTAAACACATTCGACCATTCCCATCTCAGAGTCTTAACTAACCCGAATAACCCAGCACCAACTGCGCCAAAGTTCACATTATGCTCCAACCCAAAACTGCCATCTAAGCGAGTTACAGTAAAGAAGCAACTACGTTGATACCGTCCGGCTTCCGTCAAGGATTTTTTCAGGTGCTTCGCCATAAAGAAAACGTGCTTTACAATGGCTTTTTCTGCTGGGAGGAAGGGAATTTTCCCGGTGTTATCTACCTGAAATGCTGGGTGGAGGTGGAGGAAAGCCCCAATCGTGCCGTAGTGGGTAGCGATCGCAGATAATTTTTCTTGTAGTAGTTCTTCACTCATATCTGCAAGGGTGACTTGATTCACACCTGCGGGTAAAGGCGATCGCTGGGGTACAATCGATTGGGGGAAGCTCAAAACTACCACTTTCCAACCCCGTTCTGTTAAGGCTTGCGCTACTTGGGAGGTAGTCAGAGAGCCATCATCAGTAATTAAACAGATGTGTCCCTCTGGTAATGTGAACTCTAAACTATCCGGTGCTGGCAGGTATTTGAGTTTGGCTGGACGGCGTTGTACACCGTCAATGATTTTTACTGCTTCCCAGTCAAACTCAGGCTGAGGCTTTTTTTTTTCACCTCCCACCAACTTCTGGAGGTAGTCAACAATTTGACCGATTGTACGCAATTCGCCTAATTCTTCGACGTTGGGTTTAGGCAGGTTGGGATACAATTCCTGTAATCCGCCTAAGATTTCTACCCGTTTGATGGAGTCAATCCCTAAGTCAGCCTCCATATCCATTTCTAATTCCAGCATTTCCACTGGGTAGCCAGTCTTATCACTGATAATGTTAATCAGGTTTTGACCGATGTCTGCGTAATCTGTGGTGTCTGCAACTGCCGTCTCTGCAATGGTTTCTACAACTGCCACTGGCTCAGGTGCAGGGGGAGCAACTACGGGTGCAGGTGCAGGTACTTCTACTACTTGTTCTACAGGCTGTGTTACAACTGCTACAGTTTGACCGCTAGCTGCATTGCCTTGAAGAAACTCGATAATTTGCCCAATGGTGCGTTTTTCTGCTAGTTCTTCTAAGTTTGGCTTGGGTAAATCAGGATACAATTCTTGTAATCCGCCTAAGATTTCTACCCGTTTGATGGAGTCAATTCCTAAGTCTGCCTCCATGTCCATTTCCAATTCCAGCATTTCAACTGGGTAGCCAGTCTTATCACTGATAATTGCTAGTAGGTTGTTACCCAACTCAGCCACATCTACGACGGGTGCAGCTACAGGTGCAGGTGCAGGAGTTACTTCAACTTCTGGGACTGGGGGCGCGATGACTTGAGCCACAGGTTCGGGTGCTGCAACGGGTGTCTCAACTACAGGTTCAGGCTGAATTTGCCAAGCTGTGGGTGCAGGTGCAACAGGTGCATCAGCAATGGTGAATTCGGGTTTAGCTACAGGCTCAACTACAGGCTGAGGCTGGGGTTCTACTTTGGCGGTGACAGGTGCGGGTGCTTCAACAACGGGGGTGTCAATGCTGAAAGCGGGGATGGGTTTGGTAACTTCTTCTTTAACTGGTGTTTCGGTGGCTGGTGCAGTTACGCCACTGGAAAGAACTAAGGAATATTGTTGTTGAATCAGGTCGAAGAAGTTTTTCGCGTAAGCTACTTGTTCCTGAAGATATTTTTCATGAATGCGGAGGGTTTCACTTTGTTGAGAGTGAAACTGTGTCATGCTGCGTTCCAAGCTTTCCGTCACTACTAGCTTAAGCTGGGCTGCTTCTTGGGAAGTCTTGGCGTTAGCAAACAAAGCATTTTGCTGTTGCATCAGTTGGAAGAAGGCTTTAGTGTATTCCATCTGATGGTTGAGGTAAGTACCATGTACTTGCAGGTTCTCAGCTTGGTTTTGCTGGAATTGAGTCATTAGGTACTCTAGGCTTTCTAGCACTCGCTGGAAGTTTTCCAGTGTTTCTGGTGTTTGCATCTTCTTTTCTTCGGCTAGTTGAGGTGCAAGGATCGCAGAGTTCATTTCGGGTTTTGCTTCGGTGGTGATAGTAGAGTTATTGGTAATTTTGGGGGCGCGTCCGTTACCGTTACCGTTGGTTTCTTTGACTGCTGCAAAGATGGCGGGTGTCATTGGTTGGGGGGTGACGGTAGCCGCAGGTGCAGAGATGGCGGGTGTTTCTTGCACTGGGGTAGCGGTAACATTGACTGTGGGTGCAGGTGTTAAGGATATTTTGTGTCCATTATTCAACGCTTGCACGAAGGCGTTTTTGGTTTTTTCGGACACGTAGTTGATACCGTTTAACTTAACACTCAGACCTTTTTTGGTGTTGGTTGGGGGTAGGGTTGGCTGGGTTTGGTATGGGTCGAGGTTTTTCAACTGCATACCCAGGACGCGCATTTGTACTACGGCTTCTCGCAGAGAGCGATCGCTGTTTTTCTGGGCGCTGGGGTTCAAAGCTACGGTAACATGGGGGCGATCGCCTAAAATTTCTTTGACTAAGTTAGTCAGTATTCTCTTCGGCCCGAATTCCACGAAGCAATAACCACCAGCAGCATAAATATTTTCAATTTCCTGTTTGAACAGCACCGAGTTAGCGAGGTGAGTTTCTAGGATTTTTTGAATGGCTGGGGATTCTGTGGGATATTGCTTACCTGTAACGTTGCTGAATACGGGCAGCTTAGGTTGATTAAATGTAACTGATTTGGTAGCGATCGCAAAGGATTTCTGAGCGAAAGCAATCAGTGAGGTGTGGAAAGCGGCGGATACTGGTAAAGGTATGGCTGCATAACCTTTATCTTGTAAAACCTGACGGACTTTCGCAATTTCGGCGGTTGACCCTGCCAAAACAAACTGAGTAGGAGAATTATAATTAGCGATCGTTACCTGTGGAAACTGCTTGAGAATCGGTTCAATTTTATTAATATCTTCTTTCACCGCCAACATCGTACCCGCATCATGATCAGGGTCTTTTGGTGCAGCCATTGCTTGACCCCTAGCTTTGACTAGGTACATATAATCTTGGTCACTCAACACCCCCGCAGCCCATAAAGCGGTGATTTCCCCAAAACTGTGTCCAGCTACAAAGTCAGACTTAAACCCAGCTTGTTTGAGGATGGAATATAACCCCGCACTAAATGCACCTATCGCTGGTTGTGCGTATTCTGTGCGTTGCAGTGCAGCAATTTGAGCCTTTTTCTCAGCCTCATCAAATACCGGATGGGGGAACACAATTTCTGAGAGGGGACGCAAGTTATCTTGCAGCAACAACCCATCCATATAACCGTAGAGACGGCGGAAGGTGGGGAAGTTCATCACCAGTTCTTTACCCATTTCCAGGTATTGAGAACCTTGACCGGAGAACAACGCCACTACTTTACCGCCTAACTCCATCCCAGAAGCACGGTAATAAATTCCTTGGGGATGTTCCCAATTAGTAACAGTACCTTTGTGTTTCAACCAGTCAATGCTAATTTGCATCAACTTGCAAGCTTCTTGCAGATTTTCCGCGACAAAACCAACTCTAGCTGCATTCTGGGGAATTTCTAGAGACTGACAATCTTGCGCTAATTGGGCGAAGTGTCTATCACCAGCTTCTGACTGCAAGTTATTCAAAACTTGTTCACAGTTTTTCAGCAATTCCGCCGGGGTAGCAGCAAACAGCAGGATTTCGCGGGGGGTGCTGTGCAGACGGTAGGGGCGATTTTGTTCGCTGTCGTATTCTTCCAAAACTACGTGGTAGTTTGTTCCACCGAAACCGAAGGAACTCACACCCGCACGTCTTGGTGCTTCACCTTCCGCCCGAATCCACGGACGAGTATCAGTGTTGAGATAAAATGAGGAGTTGTTAATATTGAGCTTGGGATTCGGCTCAGTGATGTTAATTGTCGGTGGTAAGATTTTGTGATGCAATGCCAAGGCAGTTTTAACTAAACTGACTGCACCTGCTGCTGCTTTGGTGTGTCCGATTTGAGATTTCACACTACCCAAAGCGATATGTTGCTTTTTGTTGTCGTGTTCAGCGAAAAAGTCTCTTAAAGAACCGAATTCGGTGGGGTCGCCAGCCATTGTTCCCGTACCGTGGGCTTCAATTAAACCAACGGTAGCAGGAGAGAAACCAGCATCTTCGTAAGCACGACGTAAGGCGTTGATTTGACCTTCTTTGCGGGGTGCATAAATACTCTTGTAGCGTCCATCGCTGGAAGTACCTATACCTTTGATGACTGCATAGATTCTATCGTCGTCGCGGACTGCATCTTCCAGACGCTTCAACACCAGCATACAAACACCTTCACCTAGCATCATCCCATCAGATTTAGCATCGAAGGGTTTAACGTTTTCGCTGGGGGAAACGGCTGGGGTTTTGCTGAAGGAGATGTAAGCCATGATGGTGTTGTCGGTGTCTACACCACCAGTCAGCATCATGTCAGCCCGATATTCCACCAGTTCGCTAATTGCCATTTTCAACGCACCGAAGGAACTAGCACAAGCTGCATCAACAACACAGTTCATTGCACCAAAGTTCAAGCGGTTGGCAATGCGTCCAGCAACGACGTTAGCTAACATCCCTGGGAAAGCGTTTTCATCCCATTTGACGTAAGCACTTTTAATTTTTTCAACGATTTTGTCGGTGTCTTCGTCGGAAAGTCCACTGCTTTTGAGGACTTTTTTCCAAATAGGATATTCTAAACGCGCAGACAGGGGCATCCCCAATTGCTTCGCCATTGCTACCCCTAAAATTACGCCTACCATCTCGCGGTTAAAGTCACGAGATTCGCCATAACCAGCATCTTCCATTGCTTCTTTTGCAACTACGAGACTTAATAGTTGCGAAACATCGGTAACTTCTAAAATGCTGGGAGGAATACCGAATTCCATCGGGTTAAAATCCACCTCTGGAATAAACCCGCCACGTTTACAGTAGGTTTTATCTTCGGGTGTTCTGGGGTTGGGGTCGTAATAATCTTCTACACTCCAATGGGTGGCAGGAATATCGGTAATGCAATCAACTTTATTAATGATATTTTGCCAATATTCCCGCAAGTTTCTAGCTTGAGGAACTAGAGAAGCCATGCCAATAATGGCTATAGGATTTTGTTGTAGTTGTCTGTTAATTTTGTTAATTGACATTGGTTGTTCCAAGTTCATCTTTTTGTCCTCAATACACCGCAACAAAGCCTTTTCGCAGTTACTAATTTGGCTTTCTAACTCCGCCAAGGCAGCATCAATTGAATTAGCAGACATAGTAAATATTCTCTTCTGGGGTACTGTGGATTTTGTAGCTACAGTAATTTCTGTTGCTTACCCTGAGAAGTGTTCTTTCTTGTTAGCAAATGGGCATTGGGAATAGGGCATTGGGCATTGATGCACAGGGCATTGGATTTTCCTCCCCTGCTTCCCCAGCTTCCCCTGCCCCCCTGCCTCTTCCTAGCCTCTCCTCCCACTTCACCCTGATGAATGGACGCTGTTGGCGTTTCTAGGCTATTGCAAAATCATGTTATCTCACGCTCGACTCTTGATATTGTGGTAACAGGTCGATGACGTTATTGAAGCTGGTAAAATAATCTTGAAGCGCGGTAGCTGCTTGACCAGTAAATTCAATCCATTCGTAATGGTAGAAATTGTGAGTAGTTGTATCCAAATTGGACAATGGCAATTTAGGTGTAGCTATGAGAACTGAAACGCTTTTTTCTCCCAAACTCGTTTGATGATCTAGCTTCACCGCAGCCACATAGTTGGTATTAATGACAACGTTCTGTATCTTGATGAATGCCATAGCCAGTTTCAGCGTCCAGGATAATATATGTTATGGGATTTAACCCAGAAAAGTTGACAAGTTCGTTACAGAAGAAACATCACCTTGACTCGGAATTACACAGTTATTTACACGAACCAGCAACCATTTAAAGGTGATAACCATGCAGCTAGGTTTAGTCATTATTTACTGTTCCACGCGCACATAAATAACTAATTTTCCTCGCTGCTTTTAAGTATTGAATTAATACAAAGAATAGCACAATTCATAGAAACTAAATCATTGGTTTAAATGAATTTTATAAAAAAGCCGGGTGTTAGTTGATGAAACTCTCAATTTTTGCATAATACACAAGTATAATTGAAAACTCATAATTCTTGGCTAGTAAGTAGCTTGATGTCGGCTATAAAGTTCACTTTATCTAGAAAGATATGACAGCATCAGTTGATTTTCCAGCCCGTAAACATTCCCTGCATACACAAATCAGATTACATAGCATTGATAATTTATTTCTCAGCACTACATCATAATCAAGGTTTGTTTTTTGATGAATTTTTAATATAAATGACTTATGGGGCTGAAAGAGTATTTATTAAGCAAAAATTTCTTTGATATATTGTGCAGTTTAAACAAAATAGGGAATAGGCAAAGAATGTATGACTCTTATTTGGTTCTTGAGCAAATTCAAGACTAATCTAAAAGCTGATTCCCTATTGCTGTAGGGGTTTAGCAATGCTAAACCCCTACAGACTACTGCCAGCCGACTATGTGAGTTAATTATGTCTGAGTATTTAACACCAAAAATCATGCAAAATTACTAAGACATCAAGCCTTTAGTCAAAATACAACAATTACGACTAAGATATACCGAATATGTTTGAGCAATGTCTAGAAATGATGATTTTACTCACATAATCACAGAGAATGTCTGATCAACAACTGTTGCGATCGCCATTCCTCGATAATCTCAGAGACACATCACAAAAGGATTAGGGGGATGAGGGAGCGGCAAAGAAAAGCTCATAACTAATGACCAATGACCAATGACTAATGACTAATCCCCCATCAATTGACAAAATCACATTTTTTTGCAATGATTGAACACGTCTACTAAAAAATTATGCCCTGAATTTCCACTCGTCACTTCGGATTAATTGGGATTGAAGTTTTTTAAAAAAGCAAACGTATTTTTCGCTACTGGATACGAATTCTAATTAAGGTAGAACTGAAGAAAGATTTGTAGTTAATTAACCATCATTAATGTTGCAATCAGATGGTTACTGTGCGAGAGTAGCCAAGCTATCAAACCAGTCAGATAAACTTAATTAGAACTGCTTGCTCATTGATATAAATACAGGGAAAAATTACTCATACTAGCCGTTACAAAATGCGTATACCAACCGCAGAAAAAACTTCTCTTTCCTTCTGCTACGTGTTACCTGTCTTTTTCCAGTTAGTTTGCAGATAAATATTGAGCAGTTGATTCATAAAGATGTTTTAGATATTACTGGCTGATCACACCTCAAATTGGAAATGAAAATATGGAAGTAAATAAGGAACGGCTGCGCCAGTTATTCATAAAACCCCAAGGTCGGTGGCGGTTAATTTTAGCAGCATCAATTACTTTAGCTACTGGCTTAGTTGCTTTCTACAGTTTTTTGCCGCCAAAGCTTCGTACTCCAGAACAGACTCCCACCGCTAACCCTCCCAAGGCTGCACCAGTCAAAGTTGCGGTTACAGCCTTGGGAAGATTACAACCAGAAGGCGAAGTCACCACTTTGTCTGCACCTAGTTCCACCAACGGTATCAGAGTAGAAAAACTGCTCGTCAAAGAAGGAAACGAGGTAAAAGCCGGGCAAGTATTGGCATATCTGGAAGATTATAACCGTGCTACAGCAGCCTTAGAACAAGCATTAAATAAACTGCAAATAGCCAAATCCCAACTAGCACAGGTAAAAGCTGGAGCTAAACCTGGAGACATTGAAGCCCAAAAAGCTACCATAGCTCGTTTAGAGTCGCAATTAAAAGGAGAAGTCGCGGCACAACAAGCAACAATCAACCGTATTCAGGCCGAACTCAACAATGCTCAAACCGAGAACAATCGTTATCAAAAATTATTCAAAGAAGGTGCTGTTCCTGCTTCCATAGCGGATTCTAAAGCTTTACAAGTTAAGACAATACAGCAACAACTCACAGAAGCCAAAGCCAATCTCAGCCGCACTCAAAACACCCTCGCCGACCAAATCAAAGAAGCCAAAGCTAGACTCAACAGTATTCGAGAAGTACGGACTGTAGATGTAGAGTTAGCACAAAATGAAGTGAAAAGTGCTGTAACAGCCGTCAAACAAGCGAAAGCAGACCAGGAGTTAACTTATATTAAAGCTCCTATGGACGGCAAAATCTTGAAAATTCATGCTAAAAGTGGGGAAGCGATCGCCACTAATGGATTTGCGGATATCGGTCAGACATCTCAAATGTATGTGATTGCAGAAGTGTATCAAACCGATATTCAAAAAGTCCGTTTAGGTCAAAAAGCGATCATCACTAGCCCGGCATTTAGTGGGAAATTGCACGGCACAGTTAGGGAAATTGGTCTGCAAGTAGACAAACAAAGCATTTTTAGTATTAACCCCGCCTCGGATACAGACCGCAGAATCATTGAAGTCAAAATCTCTATTGATGACCCCGCAGAAAATCAACGGGTGTCTCGGTTAACTAATTTACAGGTGGATGTGGCTATTCAGATTTAGTCATTGGTCATTAGTCATGAATTATTAGTCATGAGTTATTAGTCATTAGGGTTTCTCCCCTACTCCTATCTATTCCCTAGTAAAAAAGCCATGAATTTTAAGATTCCTTTGGCATGGCTACAGCTAGTCCAACAAAAACTCAGGTTTTTGGTTGCTGTCGCCGGGATAGCCTTCATTGTCTTGCTGATGTTTGTGCAACTTGGTTTCCAAGACGCACTTTATTCTAGTGCAACCGCCGTACACCAGAGTCTTAGAGGTGACTTATTTTTAGTCAGTTCTCAATATAAATCTTTGACCTCAAATCAGAGCTTTTCTCGCACTCGTTTGTACCAAACTTTAGGGTTTGATGGCGTAGAATCAGTTAACGCCTTGTATTTGCAATTTGCCAAATTGAAAAACCCGGCCACTGGTGAGAAATATTCAATATATGTGATGGGTTTCGACCCTGGTCAATCTGTATTAAATATTCCTGGAGTTGAGCATAATTTAGATAAGCTCAAAATTCCCGATATCATGTTATTTGATAGAGATTCCCGACCAGAATTTGGCCCCATCGCTGCGAATTTTGAGAAAGGAGATACCGAACAGACAATTGAAATCTTTCCCTTTGATGGCCCTAAAGGCTACAAAGTCCGAGTCGGTGGTTTATTCAGCTTAGGCCCTTCCTTTGGTGTGGATGGTAACTTAATTGTCAGTGACTCAACTTTTCTTCGCATCAATCCCAATACTCGCCCATCCGAGAGAATAGATATAGGTATCCTCACCCTCAGCCCTGATGCTGATCAAGAACAGGTTTTAGCAAATTTGCGAGCTAATTTACCTAATGATGTCAGGCTTTTTACTCGTCAAGGTTTTATTGATTTTGAAAAACAATATTGGTCTGCTAGAACGCCAATAGGTTTTATTCTCAACCTGATGCTGACAATGGCTTCGGTTGTCGGTGTGGTGATTGTCTATCAAATTCTCTACAGTAACATTGCTACACAATTTGTTGCCTATGCCACATTAAAAGCTATTGGTTATCCCAATTCTTATCTTTTAAATGTGGTATTTCAACAAGCTTTAATTCTGGCATTCTTTGCTTATATTCCCGGATTTATAGTGTCTGTAGCACTGTATGATTTTGCAATGGAAGCCACAAAATTACCGATTGTCATGACTGCGAATAATGCCATGATTGTTCTGATATCCGCAGTGTTAATGTGTATCACTTCTGGCGCACTTGCGATTAACAAACTTCGTTCCGCAGACCCGGCTGATATTTTTTAGGGAATGGGGAATAGGGAAGAGTCCATCAAACAATTCAAAAGTCAAGAATTCTAGGAAAAATTAACTTAATTTTGAATTTTGTAGCTTGCTTCGACCTAGGAGTATTTTGAATTTTGAATTGATTTGTCCCTCCTGCCTCCCCTAGGTTTGGAAAACTTTAGTAAGAATATAAAGGCTGTACTATGAACTTGCAAAATAAGACGCTGCTGATTACTGGAATTGATGAATTTATCGGGTTGCGTGCAGCCGAGTTAGCTATAGCACAGGGCTTGAAGGTGCGTGGACTGCAAAGTTCTAAGAATTCCGATGCTGCCCAAAAGTTGGGGGCTGAGGTGATTGTTGGTAGTATTACTGATGCGGCTGTTGCCAAAAAAGCTTGTCAGGGGGTAGACATTGTTTTACATACTGCCCAAATTACCGAAGAAGCTGGCCCTATCAAACAGTTTCAGGAAGTGAATGTTGACGGTGCTGTGAATATAGCTAAAGCTGCCAAAAGTTCTGGTGTGAAGACTTTTGTGCATCTTTCTAGTATTTTGGTGTATGGATTTGATTATAGCGATCGCATCACTGAATCTGGACAACTCTCCGGTAGCAATAACCCCTACTGTCAAACCAAAATCGCCGCCGAAGCCGAACTGTTACCCCTCAATTCTCCCCCAGATTTTGGCTTGATTATCATTCGTGCTGGCGATGTTTACGGGCCTGGAAGTCTACCTTGGGTAGCCAAACCCATTCACTTCATGCGCCAAAAGTTATTTGCCTACCCCAATGATGGGCAAGGAGTTATTAACCATCTCTATGTAGACAACCTGATTGATGCCATCTTTTTGGCAATAGAAAAACAGACCTACGGTGAAATCTTCAATATCACCGACGGAGAAGCAACTTCCTGGAAAGAATATTTTATGCGCCTAGCAGCAATGGAAGGTTTACCTGCTCCGATGTCTGTACCTAAAGATGAAATGAAGCTGTTTTTAAAAGTGCGTCTACAGGGACAAAAACTCTTTCGTAAAAAAGCCGATATTCTGCCAGAATCGGTAGATTTTATGACTCGTCCATATCCCTGTTCAATTGCTAAAGCTCAAAGTTTATTAGATTACAAACCCAAAATTGATTTAGAAACAGGGTTGCGCCATACCAAACAATGGATAGACAAGACTGACATCCAAAAGCTACTGAAATAAAAATGCAAAGGGGCAGAAGTTATTCAAGTTTGAATTTTGAATTTTGAATTTTGTAGGCGCAAGCCTTCCCTACGGGACGCTACGCGATGCCGCAGGCTATTTTGAATTTTGAATTTTGAATTTTGAATTGATTAATGCCCCATTCCCACTATTATGATCAAAACTTCGCCAAGATTGAGTATTGGTTTACCTGTATATAATGGCGATAAATTTATTCCAGCAGCCCTAGATTCTTTGTTGGCTCAAACATTTACTGATTTTGAATTAATTATTTCAGATAACGCATCTACAGATAATACTGAAGAAATTTGTCGAGCCTACGCTGCTAAAGATAACCGCATCCGCTACTACAGGAATAACGAAAATATTGGTTGCGCCCGCAATTTTAACCGCGTCTTTGAATTAGCGACAGGTGAGTATTTTAAATGGGCTGCTCATGATGATTTACACGCACATGATTTTATCATGAAATGTATTGAGGTATTAGATAAAGACCCTACAGTTATCTTATGCCACTCTCATGTATATTTCATTGATGAACAGGGTGAATTTTTGCAAAACTACGACATTCAACTGAAGGCAGATTCACCTAAAAATTATCAGCGTTTTCATGAATTGCTGACTAAGCATCTTTGCTATCCCATTTATGGTGTAATTCGCTCTGATGCCCTGAGAAAAATCCCACCAATGGGTAGTTATGGTAATGCGGACGGCATTTTTTTATTAAGGCTGGGTCTAGTCGGGCGATTTTATGAAATACCCGAATACTTATTTTTTGCCCGCAGCCATCCGCAACAATCAATGAGTATGTTTTTCCCTGATTATTTGTTGTTTACTAACAACAATCCGCAATACTCATTAGATAAGTTACCAGATTATCACGCCTATACAGTGTGGTTTGATTCATCCAAACAGGGAAAAATATTGTTCCCTCATTGGCGAATGTTATGGGAGTATATCGCTTCTATACACCTGTTGCGACTGAATTTATATGACCAAATACGTTGCGCTATCAGTTTACACCAGCAATTAAACGGCAATGAGTCTTTATTACTTCAAGATGTGCTGATAGCAGGACAAAAAATTTGGCAACGTTGGCATGACAAACCATTAACAAACCAGGAAGTAGAGACGCGACTAATAGCGTCTGTACAGGATTAGGGAGTTACAAATGACCTTTTCAGGAGAAATACAATATGTTGAAAATTGCTCATTTGCATCATGTTTTTTTGGCTACTTTATTGAGCTTCACTTGTATTAAACCATTGCGTGCAGAACCGACAGCTAAATTGTCTGTTGTAGTCAACGGTATCCGGCATCAAAAAGGGCAAATTTGCTTTAGAGTTTACGATAGTGCCAAAGGATTTCCTATGAGTGATACCAGTGAAGTGCAAAGTGGCTGTACCCGAATTACAGGTAAGTCGGTTACTAAACATTTCTATGGCTTGAAGCCTGGGACTTATGCTGTAGCCATCGTAGATGATCAGAATGGCAATCAAAAACTTGATTCTGATTTTTTTGGTATCCCCAAGGAAGGTTTTGGGATTTCTAATAATCCTACAGTATCTATTCAAACAGGTACGCCTAAGTTTAGTAAGTCAAGTTTTTTTGTCTACAAAAATACAACCATCAATATTAGTTTGAAATACTCACTTGACCCCTAGAAATTGCAAAATTTTTGCGGGTTGGTAGTAAGAACTTTAGTGCTGAAAAATCAGGACTAAAGTCCTTACTACGAAATTGAATTAAACATTACCTCTCAACTATTGATGGCGCAATTTGCCGGAGACTCATAGATGTGATCAGAGAATTGGCAGCATTTTTGTTTCAGTCTTTGCTGGGATGGTTGGGTATTCAGGTGTTTCTGTCTCTGATTTTTTTGTTGTATGTGCGATTATCGCGGACAAAAATTTTACCTGATGAACATTTACCCAAAGCGGCGGTCATTCTTTGCTTGCGGGGGGCTGATCCGTTTTTACCCAATTGTATTGAAGCACTGTTACAGCAGAATTACCCCAACTACGATTTAAAGCTAATTATTGACAATGAAGCTGATCCAGCTTGGGAGATTGCTAATGATACTATCAACGAATTAGGGGTAACTAATGCCCATATCGCTCATTTGAGGATTATTCGCCACAATTGTAGTCTCAAATGTAGTTCTTTAATTCAAGCTATTTCTGATTTAGATGATTCTTACGAAGTGGTGGCTTTAGTTGATGCTGATACCATAGTACATTCTCATTGGTTAAGGGAATTAGTTAGTCCTTTAGATGATCCTCAAGTTGGAGTTACTACAGGTCATCGTTGGTATCTACCTACTAGCAAATATTGGGGTTCTTTGGTACGTTACACAGGGAATATCGCCGCAGTTGTGCAGATGTTTCTATTTGGTATTCCCTGGGGTGGAAGTCTGGCAATGAAAACAGAGGTACTGCGCCAAACGGGAATTGTTGAACAATGGGCGCAAGCTTTCGGTGAAGATTTGATGATGCCTAATATCCTCAAACAACATGGTTTAAAGGTGAAGTTTGTACCTTCGCTGATTATGGTGAATCGTGAAGAGTGCGATTTGTTGGGGATAATTGAATATCTGCAACGTCTGATTCTTTATTCGCGTTTGTATCATCCCCGGTGGTTAGCTATCGTTAGTGAGGCTGTTTCTAGCATTCTGTTTCCCACTTTAGTAATTTTATTGTTTTTATTTTCGTTGGGTGATGCTCAGTGGGAAGTGGCAGATTTATTGTTTAAATCTTACAGTATCTATACTCTGGGTTTACTATCTTTGATGCTGTTTGTGGAGATGCAATTGCAACCAGTGATTCGCGCTCAAGGTAAACCAGGGACGAGATTATCATTGGCAATGATGGGTAGAATGTTGCTGGCGATTCCGTTAACACAGTGGATATATGGGTTAGCGATGCTGTCTTCTGTGTGGATATCAACGGTGAAATGGCGGGGGGTTTTGTATCGTATTCAAGGGCGTTGGAATGTTCGTTTAGTTGAATACCATCCCTACGATTTTTTGGATCAGCCTGTGGATAGCAAAATATCTCTTTGAGATTGTGGTTGGTTGCCAGATTAATTTTTGAAGATGGTTTGGTGTATTTGATGCGATAAATCGCGTCTCGACAAAAAAAAATCGGATATTGCTTTAAAAAACACAGTTTTTTGTTACCGATTAATTCTGAGTATATCCAAAATTTAATTGTTGGGAAAATGAGGAAATTATTTTCATATATTTCAGCATAATCAATCAGTATATGTGGGTATTGTCAACAATCGAAAAATGAGTTTAGTAGCAACTTGTAAGCAATGCCCACCCTACATAAATCTCACATTAGTTCTGTGAAAGATTGTTGTGTATAGGTCATAAATAATGAATGATTTGGCGATATTGATATCAAAGTTTTTGGTGGGTTGGTTAGGAATTCAGGTGTGTTCGGTATTACTATTTTTATGGTGTCTGAATTCTCGTCCTCAAAATTTACCGGATGAACAGTTACCCAAAACAGCAGTTTTGTTGTGTTTACGGGGTGCTGATCCTTTTCTAAGTGATTGTTTGCGATCGCTCCTCAAGCAAAACTATCCACAGTATGATTTAAAGTTGCTCATTGATAGTGAACAAGACCCAGCTTGGCAAGTTGTCAGCGATACCATCAATGAGTTACGTGCAACTAATTTTCAAATTAGTCATTTGCGGACAGTTCGCCCAACTTGTAGTCTCAAATGCAGTTCCTTAATCCAAGCTGTTTCAGAATTAGACGAGTCTTACAAGGTTGTCGCTTTGGTAGATGCTGATACAATTGTTCACCCTAATTGGTTGCGGGAATTAGTCTCTCCTTTAACTCATCCCAAGGTGGGAGCAACTACCGGAAATCGTTGGTATGTCCCGACGGGTAAATATTGGGGTTCGTTAGTCCGTTATATCTGGAATGTGTCGGCGATTGTGCAGATGTACCTATATGGGATTCCTTGGGGTGGAACTTTGGCTGTGAAAACAGAGGTAATACAGCAAACGGGACTTTTAGAGAAGTGGGGGCAAGCCTTGGGCGAAGACACGATGATTCGCAGTGTGTTGAGTAAACATAACCTACGGGTGAAGTTTGTGCCTTCTTTGATGATGCTGAATCAGGAAGAAACAGATTTGCCAAGTTTAAGGTATTGGCTGCAACGTCAATTAATGGCTTCTCGACTTTATCATCCTTTGTGGCCGGCGGTAGTGATTGACACAGTGTTTACTATTGTGATGCCGCATCTGTTAATTGTGGTGTTTGTGCTGGCTGGGTTAGTGGGAGAAGGAAATACAGCAGCGATCGCCTTAATTTGGTATCTCATTTATATGCTGGCGTTAGTGATGCTCATGTTGTTTTTGGAGATGGGCATACAACCAGTAATTCGTTCTCAGGGTAAGCCAGTCACACAATTATCTTGGCAGTTAATATTGAAGATGATTGTGGGAATGCCTTTCACACAATGGATTTATGCTATCGCTATGTTGCGCTCTTTGAATATGCCGACAGTACATTGGCGTGGTGTGACGTATGAAGTCAAAGGGGCTTGGAAAATTCGCCTCAAAGAATATCGCCCTTATCTGGTAGAAAATCAACCAAGCGATCGCCAAATTTCTCTTTAATAGGACTTACGCAAGTGTCACATTCCAGATGTCTTGTAGGGTGCGTCAGACTGTTTAAATGCTGTCAATAAACGTCTTTCTGATATCTGACGCACCCTACTAATATATCAGTTGCGTAAGTCCTGTTTCAGCTAGCGTTAACTAGGCGTAAATCCTAACTTTGGGTGCTTCAGCTTTCAAAAACCAGTTTTTCTAAACAATACACAAATTCACTAAAATTATGCACCAGTCAAAGCTTCGCATCGCTTTGTTTACAGGCTTATATGCTCCTTTTTTAACTGGGGTTTCCGTGGCAGTGCATCAGAGGGTGCGTTGGTTGCTACAACAAGGACATGAGGTATTTTTAGTCCATCCCCAATTTAATCAGCAGTATCCTAAAAAAGTAGGCGATCGCCCCATGCCTGGGTTAGATGAGTTAAAATCTTATCCTAATTTCTCTGCCTACTCATTCCCCACAAAACCACTCATATTCTACAAATCTCTACCCCAACCTTTGAGTTATCGCCATTGGAGCGACACCCAATTATTGGCTGACTTTCAACCTGATATCATCGTAGTGGAAGAAGCCGCCCAAATGCGAGGTATATACTCAGCCTTAATTCAAGGGTATGGTCGTCCTGTAGGTGTAGAATATGCCCAACGCACTCAAACCCCAATTATCTCAGTCTTCCACACAGACATCGTTGCTTATATCAGATATTATTTAGGCGATGTATTGTTTAACTTGCTGCGTCCCATCATTCCTTACATGGTGAAGCAGTTTAGTCAAGACTACAATCTCAATATCTTTTCTTCTCGTGAACAACTGGTTAAATACCAAAATTTAGGATGTCATCCTAGTGAATATGTCCCCTATCAGGGGATTGATTGCGAAAAATTCCATCCTCGCAATATCTGTTACAACCCCATCCCCGATGACAATAGACCAACTATTCTGTTTGTGGGACGTATCACTGCTGAGAAGAATGTACCCCAATTAATCGATGCCTATCCCTTAATTGCGGCTCAAATTCCCAATGTGCATTTAGTCATTGTCGGTAGTGGCCCCTTAGATGCCGAAATTCGCAAACGTGCGGAAAAATTCGGCTCAGGTATTACAATCTGGGGTGAGTCTCACGGTACAGAATTATTAGGTTGGTTTGCGCGTGCGGATGTATTTGTCAATCCCTCCGTCACAGAAAACTTCTGCACCACCACAAACGAAGCCTTGGCTTCTGGTACTCCTGTAGTTGCAGCCTTAGCACCATCCACTACTGAACAAGTAACTCCTGGTAAAAACGGCTTTTTAGCTCAACCCAACAACCCAACAGACTTTGCTCAAAAAGTGATAGAAATTCTTTCTCAGCCGGAACTGAAAGCAGCTATGGCTGAACAAGCTCGTCCTTCCATTGTGCAGTATGATTGGTCAGCTTGTATGGAAAAATTTGAAACTAAACTCTATGAGTTGGTGCAAACATCCCATCAGGTAGAACCTACTGACATGGCGAAATTATAAATTATGTAGAGACGTTATATATAACGTCTCTACATTCAGGAATAAGCAGTTTAACCTTGATGACGTGGAGTGTTGAAGGCTTCCCAACCGACTTTGATAGCATTTTGGAGCCGGCTAGAGAAATCTACAAACTCTTTCATCATTAAGTGCCAGTTTTTTTCTAGTTCTTCTTGAAATACCATCCAGAAATATTCTAGGCGATCGCTTCGCCTGTCGTAGGCATCGCGCTGAAAAATCCTACCCCCTTCAATTGCTGCCCGTGCCTTGCGTACTGCATTGAGATAAGTTTCACGGGTGAAAGTTCCGGCTGATTCTGCTTCAGTTTTAGCACGGTTTCTGAGTGCTTCAATCAGTGCTTTAGTTTCCCGCTTCACTTCATCACTTTCGCCAGCCATTTCTTTCTCCACAATTTCATGAGTTTGAGGGCTAATTTCTATCACTGTTATCGATTCGACGATTTCAAAATCATTAGTATTCATAGTTGATACATCCTTTTAGTCATTGGTCATTAGTTATTGGTCATTAGTTTAGTTTTTCTGCTCCGCTCCTCCGCTTCCCTACTCCCTACTGCCTATTTCCCTACAAACTGTTGCTCTAACTTCAGTAATTGTTCAACTCGTGCTTCCGTAGCCGGGTGACTAGAGAACAAGTTACCGAGAAATTGCCCAGAGATAGGATTGATAATTAATAGCGGTTCAAAAGCGGGATTAGCATTTAAAGGTAGTTGTCGCGCTGTGGCTTCTAATCTTTGCAATGCACGCGCTAAAGCACGGGGATTTTTAGTTAATTTAGCCGCACCAGCATCAGCCGAAAATTCCCTTGTGCGTGAAATAGCTAACTGGATAATAGTGGCAGCTATAGGCGCAAGAATAACTGTTAGCAAAACTCCTAAAGGATTTCCGCCTCTTTCGTTATCTCGTCCACCGACACCGCCAAACCATAAGCTATAACTCAGCATTTGTGCTAAGAAAGAGATAGCACCGGCAACGGTAGCAGCTACGGCTTGTGTGAGGGTGTCACGATTAATAATATGAGTCAGTTCGTGAGCGATGACACCTTCTAACTCATCTTCTGGCAAAATATTCAAAATACCTTCAGTAACAGCCACAGCCGCGTGTTCTGGATCGCGTCCTGTAGCAAAGGCATTAGCAGTTTGGCTGGGAACAATATAAACTCCCGGCATAGGAATATTAGCGCGTTGCGATAATCGCTGCACCATCCGATAAAGTCCTGGTGCTTCACTTTCACTTACAGGCTGGGCGTGGTAAACAGCCAGAGCAATTTTATCAGACTGATACCAAGAAAACAGATTAGTTACTGCGGCTAAACCAATACCGATAATCAAGCCGCTAGTACCACCAATTACCCAGTAACTAATAGCTATCAATAAGCCACTAAGGGCAGCTAACAAAGCCAGAGTTTTAAATTGATTGCCCATATTTTCACTCTCCTGCTAATGCTGTCTTGATTTTTCAGCTTTTCTACACAACAGCATTACTTAAGCCACACCTTTATCGTAGCTATTTAAATCTAGATTTATCAGGTAGCAATTGCGCGGCAATCTATGTACGGTTTTCCGGCTTTAAATTTGAGTTTTCCAGGACTTTCAGAGTAACAAATATTCAATACTGTCAGATAACACTTGGCATTAACAAGAAATTATTCGTTATGACGCACCCTACTAGCTAGATGAATTTTTCAACTTGATACAGGTAAAAATGCAAATTCAAAATTATTCATTTTAGTTGATTTTAAAATGTAGTAAAAAATTTGATATTTTAGAAATCCAATTTTCGGGATAGTTAACACACATCTTGCACTTGTTACTTAATGACAATTTTTGTAGGGTGGGCATTGCTGGTAACTTGCTCAAACCCTTAGTTTTAAGTTGTTGGCAATGCCCACATAACGCTTATTGAGAATACTGCAAGATATATAGCTGTAAATATCTATGAGTAATGGGCAATTACCACTTACCCATTACTCATTACTGATTTAGAAGCAGATAACGTTATTAACCAGCGTTGAGATTACTGGTAAATAGTATTTCTGTACCTCTAATATCTTTTTATTGTTGACGAGTAGCTTCCAAAATACGGGAGAAGTAAAAGCGAGTTTTAGTAAAAGCCTGTCTTTGGATAGCAAAGCCATTCTTTTCTAAAATTTTAACTACATCAGCCTCACGATGCAGATAGGCGCGAGTAGTTTTACTAGGCCCAGGAAAGAAACTGCCAATTTTCTTGAGTAAAGCCAAGGCGCAGGTTTTAGGCGCAAAACTCAAAATAATTCTCGACTGCGCCAAAGAACAGAGGTGAGAAATCATCTCATCGGCTTTGTCTTGGGGATAGTGAATCAGGACATCCAAGCAAATAACAGTGTGATAACTGCCGCTCAAAGATTCTAAATCCTGTACAGCAAAGGTAGGATTGTCAGCATTACCCAAAGCTGCTAAGGCTCTTTGTTTGCCTTCTTCCACCATTTTTTCAGAAATATCGCTGGCATAAACCTTAGCACCTGCTGTTGCTAGGGGAATGCTGAGACTACCCACACCACACCCAGCATCGCAGATTGATAACTCTGCTAAATTGCCATCATTTTTCAGCCAGTCGATCACTGTATCCACAGTTTGCTGGTGGCCGTTGCGGATGTCTAGCTGGACTTTGTTGACTTCGCCATCGCCATAAATCCGTCTCCATCGATCAAATCCCGTGGAATTGAAATATTCGCGAACAATGGTTTTATCGTCGGCTGCGTTCATAAATCTCGATTTTTAAGGCTTCCCAATCCTTAAAATTATCATTTCTAGCCAAGATCAAGAACACCCTGATCAATTTTTCTGCAATGATTTCCTATAAACTGACCATTCCAAACAGTTAAACAGCCTATTATATCAGTCTTTTGGCGGATACGCCAGGTAGTCAATGAAAGCATCTCTAACTTTTGACTTACGCGTAGCGGTACTAGCCTCTGTAATGACTGATGAGTGAGAATACTTGAGTATATCTACACCAAATTAATTTGAGTAGTAATTTAAACTTACGTTACTAATTAGTTATTGAGTCTGTCAATGCTATCAATCAATATGGTTTATCTAGGGGCTATGGGTGTAAAAATTCCTCTGTATAGACGCGAATAATCGCGTCTATAAATGTGGGTTTTGAGGTAATTTTCACGGGATTAATATCAATAGGTATGTTTAATCTCGATGATGGCGATCGCATCTGGAAATAGTCAGCAATGCCAATAAATTATACATTCAAAAATTTACTCATCAAAAGTGAATAAGTTTGTTATTATTAGCCTGTTCATGTTTTAATTATTGCAACTTTATTAGGAGTATAGTAACCAACTTCTGGTAAAAAATCTTTGTTGAGACAGATTGTAAACATCTACACAATCGTATTAATATATGGCTTCAGAGTTCCTCACCGATTCTCCTATTATTGCCTTTACAATCCTTCTGACAGTAATATTTACTGTACCACCAATCTTTGAACGCTTAAGATTACCCGGACTGGTAGGATTACTGTTAGCCGGCGTAATCTTAGGACAAAATGGCTTAAAACTTTTAGATTCTGATTCCGAAACCGTCAAACTACTTTCAGATATCGGTAAAGTTTATTTAATGTTTGTCGCCGGATTAGAGATTGACCTAGACCAGTTTCGCAAAACCAAAAATCGTTCAATTGGATTTGGCTTTTTAACATTTATCTTCCCCATGCTTGCCGGGATTTTAGTCGGACGTTTTTTTAATTTCGGCTGGAATTCATCAGTATTAATTGGTTCTTTATTAGCTTCTCATACCCTCTTGGCATATCCGATTGTAAGTCGCCTGGGAGTAGTGATGAATGAAGCGGTAACAGTAACAATTGGCGCGACCATTTTTACTGATACAGGTGCTTTGTTAGTATTAGCAATTTGTGTAGGAATTCATAGCGGAGAATTTACAACTTTAAGTCTGTTAACTTTATTAGGCGGATTAATCATCTACTCAATTGCAGTTCTGTTTGGTTTTGACTGGTTAGGTAAAGAATTTTTCCGCCGTTCTGGGGATGAACAAAGTAATCAGTTTTTGTTTATTTTACTAGCCTTATTTTTAGCATCTGTAGGGGCGCAGGTCATTGGAGTTGAAAAAATTGTTGGTGCGTTTCTAGCTGGTTTAGCTGTCAATGATGTTTTAGGACGTAGCCCTGTTAAAGAGAAAATTGAGTTTATTGGTAGTGTGTTATTTATCCCTTGTTTTTTTGTAGACATGGGATTGTTGATTAACATTCCTGCCTTTCTCAAAACCCTCTCTTCATTTTGGCTGACATTGTTGATTATTGTAGCTTTGATTGGTAGTAAATTTTTAGCAGCCTTCTTCACCAAATTGCTTTACCGCTATAACACTGCGGAACTGCTAACAATGTGGTCATTATCCCTTCCACAAGTAGCGGCTACATTAGCAGCAACATTAGTTGCCTATCAAACTGTCAACTCTGCTGGCGAAAGGTTAATTAGTGAAGGTGTCTTAAATAGTGTGATTGTTTTGATGTTGGTGACTGCAATTTTGGGGCCAATCACCACAGCTAGGTTTGCTACTACATTACAGGTTTCCCAAGCAGAACTAGACACAGATAGTCTATCAATATGGTGGGGGAATACTGAGGAAAAACTGCTAGAAGAAAACCACTATCCTTTCACGGTATTAGTACCAATATATAACCCACAAACCCAGCGATATCTCATAGAAATGGCGGCACTACTGGCGCAGCATGAATCAGGGAGAATTGTGACTTTAGCTATTGCTAAATCTCATGTACACATGGATGATCCCCAGTTAGGAATTGCCCTAGAACAAAGTCAGCAAAGATTGAGATTAGCTAAAGATATCAGTCAAGAATTTGATGTAGAAGTGCAAACTGCCATTCGGATTGATGATGATGTGGCTTTAGGAATTAGCCGCACCAGTCGAGAACAAAACGCTAATTTAGTGGTGATGGGTTGGTCTAAGACAACAGGTTTACGCGCCCGGTTATTTGGTAGTGTAATTGATAGCGTTTTTTGGTCATCTCATTGTCCGGTAGCAGTAACACGCCTCTTAAATAGCCCCAGCACAATCCGCCGAATTTTGTTACCAGTTGGTGATTTGATGCCGCAAACTATAGGGGCTTTAAGATTTGCTCAAATTTTGGCTTATCATAATCAGGGGGAAATAGTGTTATTACACGTGTGTGACCCTAATACACCAACACCTATGGTAGAACAATTTACCGGGCAATTATCTGAGATTATTAATAATAGTAAATTGCAGGTGAATACAGAGATTCAAACAATTAGAAATGATGATGTTGCTAAGGTAATTATTCGCGAAGCCCCTGGTTTTGATTTAGCAGTTTTACGTGCTGTTCGTTATCGCACAACCGGCGGATTGGCTGTGAGCCAAGTAACAACCCAAGTCATTAAAGAATTGACTTGCTCAATTGTCTTGCTGGGCGCACCTCATTCATAATTAAATACGCTTCAGTTAAGAAAATATAGTATTGGTAAGGCTGGTTTGTAGTCAGCATTTTATGTCTCAGAAAATCAGGACTAAAGTCCTGACTACGAACTGATTATTACTTCACAACTTAAAGCTTTTCGCCTTAACTGAACTGTATTGTGATATGTGGGATTAACTAATTTTCAATTGAAATAAAAAAGTTTAGATTATAGCGTTACAAAACTTGAGCAAATCTAAGTTTGAATCAGCAAATTTCCCATCATGCCTAAGTCTTCATGATCGAGAATATGGCAATGATAAACTGTCTTACCTGGGAAATCTCTAAAAGGAATACGAATGCGAACTGTTTCGCCTCTAGGAACTAAAACTGTATCTTTCCAGGCGCGATAGGGTTCGGGTTGATCATTGCGACTAATAACTTGAAAATGATTAACGTGGAGATGAAAGGGATGATCCATCATTCCTGTATTCACAATCTCCCAGTCTTCTACTGTATCTAATTTAACTTGTGTATCAATGCGCTGGTGTTCAAAAGGCTGACCATTAATCAGAAATACCATACCCATACCAGCAGCCATTCCGTGATTCAATTCCAAGCGACGTACTTGTTGAGGTGTTGGTAAAGCTGGTATGGCAGCGAGTTTTTTGGGTAAAGCAGCAGGTTTTACAGGTGAGTCATAGTTAACGGTGGCTAAAACTGTTGGTGTGTTGCGATTTCCTCCCATCATACCCCGACTGCCCATCATCCCCATACCTATTGCACCTCGATTGTACGGCAGATTGAGCAAGCGATATTGTCCGGGTTGGCGATCGCCTTTCACTAACACTTCTACCCTTTGCCCTGGTGTCAGTAATAACTCACTAACTTCTACAGGTTGTTCTAATGCACCTCCCTCAGTAGCAATCAGGTAAAAAGGGTGTTTTTCCAACGCCAGCCGATAAAAGCGAGAAGTAGAAGCATTCAGAATCCGCCATCTGACTAAACCCTCAGCCGGAAGTGACAAAGAGGGATTAGACTCACCATTCACTGTAATCACATCCCCTTCCCGTCCTGTCATAATTGACATCCGTGCTGAAGACATCAGCCTTCCCTCACCATCAAAAGCAAAATCTTGCAATACCAAAAATTCCTCTTTAGCGGCTTTAATTTCGGGAATTTCATCTAACTCACCCCGCACCACAAACAAACCAGCCAAACCCCCAAATAACTGTTCTGCTACCAAACCATGAAGATGGGGATGATACCAAAACGTACCCGCCGGATGATTAGCAGGTATAGTAAACTCATAATTAAAACTCTCTCCTGGGTCAATACTGAGAAAAACATTATCAGCATTACCTGTAGGTGGAATGTGTAGCCCGTGGTAATGCAGGTTAGTTGGTTGAGCAAGGTTATTAATAAAACGGATGCGAACAGTGTCCCCTGGTTTAGCTTCCAAGCGAGGCGCAGGTATTTGTCCGTTATAAGTTAATAGATATGCTTGTTGATCACCCAATTTCACAGCACGGTTACTAGCTTCGAGGTTAATTTCCAATAAACCATCAGTGCTTTTGTGCCACTTGGGTAGTTCAATTGCTGGCTGCACTGAAATTTGAGCAGAATTAAATTTTTGCCATCCCCAACTAGCAGCCAAAGCTGTGCCAGCACTAGCCGCAGTTAAGGTAATGAATTGACGGCGATTCAACTTTTTCATCATCGTAATTTTTCATGAATCTGGTTGTTTAACTCCTCACTCCTATTTGCGACTTATACCAATTATCTATGAAGTTGCATCAAATAAATCATGTAGAGACGTTGCATGCAACGTCTCTACAGTGCAGAATAAAGTGCATCTTCATCAGGAAAGAGCAGTGGCAAACGAGACAGGAAGCCAACACTTACCGCTTGCGGAAGTGTTGGTACTTCATTAAGATTGATACTCTTTAAACGCTGCAACTGCACCGGATTGATCAAATGTCATGATTGTAAATGGCTGTTTTCTATCTCCTGATTCCATCCCTGGAGTTCCTAAAGGCATCCCTGGAACAGCTAAACCTGCAACTTCAGGTTTTTGTTTAAGAAAACGCTTGATATCATCGGCGGGAATATGCCCTTCCATGACATAGCCATCAATAATTGCTGTGTGACAAGATGCTAACTCTTGAGGCAAGTTGTACTTTTGTTTAATTGCCTCCATGTCATCGGTTTTGATATCTGCTTTGATGTTAAACCCGTGCTTTTGTATATGTTCCATCCAAGCACCACAGCAACCACAAGAGGGACTTCGATAAACTGTAATATCTCGCACTCCTGAATAGGATTCTGTTTGCTTATCCCAAACACTGACGTTAAGCAGTGCAGTAGAATTATTCGCTAATACTTGTGGATGATTGCTAGCTGTAACACTCTCTTCTTTGCTCAATACATTGAATGTTACAGAAGCAGTTGCGACAACTCCAGTGGTAACAATCACTGCTAATAAATAACGAGACCATTGATTAATCCAAGCGGAAAAGCGTTTGTTCATTGTTCACACCTTATAAGCGTTTTTTGGGATTGAGATGTTGAACATATTCCTGTTAGTTTATACTCTCCATCTAACTGGAGAGTCAACTGTCTAGTTTTGAGAAGTAAAGAAGTATTTACTATGTAATCAAAAAATATTGCCTAAGTTTTAGCTAAACATCCAAAAATGAAAATCAGATGAAATTTAGACTCTGACATCAGACATAAATTTTTTTATCTCATTTGGAAGATGTGAAACCAATAGGAAATTTTTAACTTAGAGCCTAGAGGTAAGGTAACTTGAAACTTCAAGAAGTGAGCCAGTTATCCCCAGATGTTGGTTGAAAATTTTGCTAGTTACCTAACACCTGTTTTATGTGATTATGCCAACGTTACCGCTATCTCTAAATTTGAATGAGTAACACCGTATTTCACAAGTAGTAATTATGGCTAAGATAGGGTTATTTTTTGGTACTCAAACAGGCAACACTCAAACTGAATCAGAAATTATTCAAAAAGAGTTAGGTGGGGAAAATACGGTGGAATTACATGATGTTTCCCAAGTAGAGCCTAGTGATTTTAATGACTACAGTTATATTATTATTGGTTGCCCTACCTGGAATATTGGAGAACTACAAAGCGACTGGGAAGTTTTTTATGATGAACTAGATAATGTTGATTTTTCTGGGAAAAAAGTTGCATATTTTGGTGCGGGAGATCAGGTTGGTTATCCTGATACATTTCAAGATGCAATGGGCATTTTGGAAGAAAAGATTGCAGAACTAGGTGGTGAAACTGTTGGTTATTGGCCTACAGATAACTATGAGTTTACTGAGTCTAAGGCTCTCCGTGATGGTAAATTTGTCGGACTTGCTCTGGATGAGGATAATCAATCTGATTTGACAGAGGAACGAATCAAAACTTGGGTTACTCAACTCAAGCAGGAGTTTGGTTTGTAGAATAGTGCATTATTGGTTGAGCTAGATTGAAGTTCAATTATAGAATTGAAAAAGTGAGCAAAAAAATGATACTAAAAAATACAACTGTTGCTCAATATTTTGCCATTGTTATTACTATCTTAGGATTAGGTGCTGTCCCGTCAATTGCTCAAACTAACCCTGATCAGCAAAGCTCAGAAATCAACTTGCAACAGATGAAGCAGCATCATCGAGAAATGATGTTACAGATGGGGCAGATGCAGCAAATGATGGGACAAATGCAAATGAATATGGGTCGAATGCACCAGAGAATGTCTCAGATGACACCAGAAAAGATGCAGCAAATGATGCAGAGGATGACTCCACAGCAAAGAGAACAGCACCATCAAAAAATGATGAGACAAATGCAAGAAACGATGAGAAATATGCAGCAGATGAATCAAATGATGGAACAGATGAATCAAATGATGGGAAATGGTGGTGAGATGCCAAAAAAATAATGATGAGTGCTAATAATTATGACAAAAAGTAATAGGAAAACAGCTACACGTCCAATTCATGAACATCACGAAAATGAACAGCATTCTGAGCATCAACCAGGGCATTTACAACATGGTAGCTCAACTTAAAAGTTTTCTTAAAATTAATAATGGCTAAAATAGGGCTATGTTTTGAGATTCAAACAGTCAATTTACTTATTTATTTAGAATATTGGACTCTGGACAAGACAAGTATATTCGCGTATTCTTTTAAAGATGGCTTAAGGATTAATAAAATCCAAGTCTTCTGTAGCTTGCTTCAGGAAATTTTCTCTAGAACAGTTATATTTCAGTTTTCCTTCTTCTAGTAAAACGATCCAATCGGCTCGCTCGATAACTTTAGGGCGATGGCTAATTAAGATTGTGGTTTTTCCCTGGCGATGGGTAAGTAAATTTTCTAATACCTCTCTTTCGCTAATGGGATCAAGATTAGAAGTAGATTCGTCTAGAATCATTACGGGAGGGTGGTTAAGAATGGCTCTAGCGATCGCTAGTCTTTGCTTTTGTCCACCGGAAATATTAGCAGCAACTGCCCCCAAAACGGTATCATATTTTTCTGGGAATTTACTGACAAACTCGTGGGCATGAGAAACTTTACAAGCGGCGATAATCTCGTCTAAAGTTGCATCAGGCGACCCTAAGCGAAAG
Organism: Anabaena sp. CA = ATCC 33047; assembly: GCF_963870205.1. Classification (NCBI taxonomy): domain Bacteria; kingdom Bacillati; phylum Cyanobacteriota; class Cyanophyceae; order Nostocales; family Nostocaceae; genus Anabaena; species Anabaena sp. CA = ATCC 33047. The sequence continues at coordinate 481,310 of NZ_CAWMSA010000044.1, forward strand.
TTATCGGCAATGGAGCGATGTAAGAAAAAAGTCTCTTGGGGTATATGTATCACTTGCTGGCGCAAACAATCGAGGGGTAAGTCTTGAATGCAGTGATCGCCGATATAAATTTTACCTGATTGCAGGGGATACAGTCCAGTTAGTAATTTAGCTAGGGTACTTTTACCGCAACCAGACCTCCCAATAAGTGCAATAACTTTTCCGCCTGGAATTGTTAGGGATAAATTCTCTAGGAGTTTTATCCGACCTGGATAATAGAAATTGAGTTCTTCACATCTTATGCTGGCATCATCCTTCAGTTTCACAGGAACTTTACTACTGTCGTGGCGATTTTCTGGTTCAAATTCAAATAACTCTGCTAAAAGTTGGGTGATGGCTCTAATTTCAGTCCATTCAATTACCGTCTGCATGAGGCTAGTCACCAATTGCCAGAAACTGAACTTTAAACCATAAATAGCAAGCAATTGCCCAATCGTTAATTCTGCTTGAAAAACCAGATAGCTGCCGTACCAAAGGATACTAACAGTACCAATTCCAGCTAATAAGCTTGAGATGATATTGTTAGCAACTTTTATCCGAGCGGTATGCAAATTCAACTTGTATTCGTGGTCAAATCTTTGTTGGATTTCTTGCCATAACTGGGGTGCAGCAACTGTAGTTTTAATGGTTAAAGCTCCCCTAAACATTTCAGCTAAAACGCCAGAGTTTTTTCCAGCTACAGCAAAAGACCGAAAAGTAGTTTGTCTAACGAGGGGTTTAAAAGTCAGGGTAAATGCCGCCATCACCCCACCCACCGCCAAGGTTAATAAAGCCAGTTTGGGACTATAATAAAAGATGACTGCTGCTGCCACTAAACCGATAAATATTTGAATCGGTAACTGGATAATTAAGCGAGAAACAACTATCTGAATTTGTTGAATATCCGCCAGACGACGGACAGCAGTGCCACTACGACGAGCTTCGTGATAGGACACAGGCAAATGTAAAACCTGTTGTGCGAATTCTAATTTTAGTCCTTGTTGCAGTCTTTCGGCAAAGGACAGCACCAGATTGGATTGCAACCAGGATAAAAAACCATTGGCAAATATCAGTCCCATTACCCCCAAAGCGACTGCGGTTAATTTTTGGCGATCGCCTTCTACTAAAATAGTGTCAGTTAAAAACTGCAACAGTAACGGGTTCGCCAATGCCAAAAGCCCGATCACTAAATTGAGAGGAATTACTTTCCAGAGGAGTTGTCGTTGCTGCCAGAGCCTCTGCAATAAACTATCTAGAGGATTAACGACATCTTCTTCATCCTCTGTGGCAAAAAAACGCTCCTCTGGCTCTAGCAAAAGCATTATTTGTCCTTGCCAGTCCGCGAGCAATTCTTGACGGGAAAGATGGCAAATCCCCATTGCGGGGTCAGAAATAATGTACTTATTGTTTTTTTTTCCATATAAGACGACGAAATGATAGCCTTTCCAAAAGATAATCGCAGGTAGGGTAAACTGATCAAGTTCGTCTAGAATTTCTGGAGAGGCTTTAATCGCTTGAGCAGCAAAACCCAGGGCTTGTGCGCCATATTTTAACCCCAACATGGTGGTTCCACCCTCGTTGGTTCCAACTAGCTCACGGATACGATTGATTCTCAGTTTACGTCCATAATGTTGAGCAACAATCGCCAGACTTGCTGCTGCACAATCTTCACCACTATGTTGTTTTACCCATTGATACTTCATGATTAAGTTTCGCTCTTAATGATTAGTATCGAGAAGCTTAGTGACCAATCGGGCTTCGCGGATTTCGTATAAATAAGGAGCCAATCGACGATGGACGAATTTCACCATAGGTTCGTTGTCAATTGCCACTCGGAACGTGGCTTTTGTCGTTGCTCCCTGATATTGAAAATGGATTGCTTTTGCTAATAACAAAGTGCTTCTGCTTAAAGGCTGGTTCTCTGGATGGACAAACATTTGAGTGTAGCGAATGGTATCAGGAGCAATGCGATGGGTTATTACCCAGCCGACAACTCTATCTCGATAGCGTAAACCTAAACTGTTACTCGGTTCTAACTCATTTTCCTCCACAAAAGGATTGAACCTTCTTACCAAGGAATCAGTTGCCATCTGAGCTTCAATGATTTGACGCTCTCGAAGGCGTAAGTCCTTCCAAAAGAAAATTTCGTAATCTTGAGGTAACTTTGCAGTAAGTTTGTCAATATATTTGACTAAATGTCGAGATTTAGTTTGGTCAACATTTATTTTAGAACCGTAACATATTAAAGCCGTTGTTTTTGGAGATGACCAATTTTGTTGTGCAAGAACTTCCTCCAGTGCGATTGTACTGGGACTAGAAAGATACCTTAATTCCACTTCAGCACATCGTTTCATCTTGAGTGCTGTTTCCATACGCCTAAGTAGCTCTTTCCCTAACCCTTGATGGCGATGTTCAGGAACTACAAAAAGAGATAGGATTTGTCCGTAAGCTTGATCAGAGTTGTCAGAGCTACTAACATAATAAGCAAGTATTAATCCTACAGGGCTTGTATCTAACTCTGCACCTATGGCAACTGTAGAAGAGTCACCCGTTAAATTTTCAAGAAATTTGACGTAACTTGGATAAGTTAGGTGAGTGTACTGAGACGCATTTTCACCGTTTAATTCAGAAAAGTTATACACAATGATAATACATCTGGTGCAGTTAACTTAAGCACTTGTATAGGTAGGGTTGGACTGGGTGAAATGTTTACCAAGAAAGGACTTTCCAGGGTTACGTCCCTACCAACCCACACTAGAATTTATCTCTTCAAACCATTTTAAATGGTTATACTTTGGCTCGGTAGCTATTTTTGCAGCCAACTAGGACGTTTATCATCTGGACTTACTAGTTTGCAACTGTTTCCAGTACAGCTAATCTCATAACGCTCACTTTCCGGGAATATATAACCACCACCACAGATGACTTCTAGCTCTTGGTCATTAAGCTCTGGGTAGCAAACAGAGGGCTTTTGAGCAGACTTGTTGTTTGACTGGTTCATTGTAACTTGTTCTTTTGAATTAAATAAGTGACTGAAATAGGTTTTTGATGAGATGTAACTAATCCCAAAGGATTGATAAGCCTAGTAATCAAGGCAGGCCAGCAGCCCCCAATGATTATATTAACTAGACAGGTTTTGGCAAATTTTTAACATCTCTTACTGTATATATACACTATTTTTTAGTCTTCGACAAGCGACCGCTCTTTCTCACTTTATATGCCACACAGGAGTTTAGACTAAATAGCCGAGTTCAAAGAAAAAAATAAGGGGGTGTGATTGAACACATTCCCCGTATTAGCAGAAACTGAGAGCAGAACCACCAACTCTCATCAAAAAATAATGTAGAGACTAAGCATGGCTAGTCTCTACATTTGCTGTTCGGACGTTTGGAGAGGGGTTTTTAGTATTCTTCACGACTTGACAAACATCCTCTAAGACAGTGCGTTTTAATTTGCTTTCCCCCACTGTTGAATGTTACCTGTTCCCTATCCCTTGGAGATAGGGAACTTATAAATAAATGCAAAATATTTAATAAGTATAATTATTTACATTAACTATTTAAATCTGAAGAGAAAATTTAAAAATTCATCTTAATTTCATTTTTAACCTCCAACATAAAAAATAGCTTGATTTCATCATAGATTCCATCTTATGGGTAATACTCAAAAAACTTATCAGTTTGCTATTGATGCAACCTGATGGACATTTACTATTGGGACACATTTAAAAAAGTTGATTGTCATAATTTTTACATAAATTCGTCCATGTAATTTGTATCGACAATCAAACTATGCAGAGCAATACAACCTGATTACAGAAGCAATTTAAGGAAAACAGAGTAGTTCCATTGATTTTTCATGTTTTCACACGGTTAATATGAAACAACTTACAAAATATTCACCCTTAGAGAATGTTTTTCCCAGTCCAAATCATAGTCAATGGCAAAAAACTACTGCTGATGATGTTACCGAGGCGATAGGAAATGTACCGATTGTCAAACTCAAGCATATTTCTCCTGTCTGTCGTGTCTCGGAATGTTTATTAAAGTTGGAAAGTTGTAATCCTGGCGGTTCGATTAAAGAGAAAAATGCAGTTTACCTGGTGACACGCGCCGAGGAGGAAGGGCTGCTTGTACCTGGTGGTACGATTATAGAGTCAAGCTCAGGAAATTTTGGCGTTGGGTTGGCGATGGTGGGAGCAGTCAGAGGTTATCGAGTGATGATTGTTGTCGATGCTAAAACTCCGCCACCGTTTAGACGAATGCTGAAAGCTTATGGTGCTGAACTTGTGGATGTACCACTGCATGAGGCTGATGAGTCAGGCTCTATGCAAAAGGCACGAATGAAAAAAGCCAAGGAACTGGCAGCAACTATACCTAATTCTTGGTATCCGTGTCAACACCTAAATCCTTTGAATACTGAGGCACATTCATATTACACCGCCCGTGAGATTGCAGCGCATTTTGGTTCTGATCTTGATGCTGTGGTGGTTGGTGTTAGCACTGCCGGACAGATAATGGGAATAGCTCGTTATTTACGTTCGCAATTCCCCAAAATACGCATTGTGGGCGTTGATGTACTGGGTTCAGTGATTATGGGAACACCAGCCAAAGCATACAAAATGACGGGTATCGGCTTGTCTTTCTTTCCCCCAAATTTGGATTTGTCACTGCTTGATAGGGCTTATGTAGTCCCTGAAGATTTAGCTTACTCAGTTTGTCACGTTCTGGCGCGTCGTGAAGGTTTGCTTCTAGGTGCTTCAACAGGGGCAATTGTAGCAGGAGGCTTACATCTGGCGCGTGAACTGGGTGCAGGTGCGCGGATTTTAATGATTAATCCCGATAGAGGCGATAGATACCTTGAGACAGTGTATGATTCCGATTGGCTTGAGCGTCATGGATTTACCCTCAAGCAAGGGGAACATCTTGATGATGCTATCAGTTCGCTCATACCAATTTACCCGAATCAAGCACAAGTCTGAATTTTGAATTTTGAATTGTTATGTATTTTGAGTAGTGCTAAAAAATATCATGAACACCTCACCCCAACAACAGGAAGGTCATAAAATAAATTCCGGGCGATCGCTCCTCACACTACTCACACAGTTTATCCCACTTTCCCTGTCTGATGTGGCCATGACTCTCGGAGATCCACTTCAGACATCTGCACTCAGTCGTCTACCCTTTCCTCAAGAAACATTAGCCGGAGTCGGGGTTGTCAAAGGGGTGGCGGTATTTCTGGAAAGCCCCATTATCATGATTCTTCATGCTTCAACCGCACTAGGAGGGCAAGCCAAATCTCGCCGCGCACTTTGGCAGTTTACACTGATAGCGGGACTAACTCTAAGTGCTATCTTTCTTGTACTCACTTGGCAACCTTTGTATAACTGGTTACTACTTGATGTCTTCGGCGTAAGCTCATCAATTGCTGCACGAGGAAGAACTACTTTTTTATTAATGTTCCTCTGGCCTTTTGTGATTGCTTGGCGGCGATTTTTTCAAGGTTTACTCATCCGCGCTAAAAAGAGCATAGCTGTAGGTTGGGCAAGTATAGCACGATTGACTTGGGTAATTGTGGCGTTGGCTGTGGGAGTAAGTTTGAGGTTAGATGGAGCATTGCTAGCAGGTATCACCATGATGGGAGCAATACTCATTGAGGCGGTACTCGTTACATGGTTTTGTCTGCGTCTTGGTGCAATTTCTATTCTGAACCAACAAGTACATTCAGAAACTAAGAAACTACCTCAAACCTTTGCCGGAGTCAGCTTTTATTATTTTCCTTTAGCCTCAACCATGCTTTTAGTTTGGGGTGCAAGAGCTATACTTTTAAGTCTGATTGCTCGCTCATTCGATGGTAACATTGCACTTGCTGTATGGCCTGCGGCTTGGGGGTTACTGCTTTCCATTGCTAACGGTACGCGCATGATTCAACAAGTGGTAATTTCTGCTTACGAAGAAACTAACAAGCGAACACTTGGGACTTTTGTGATTATTGTCGGGTTGACTTTTACTTTGATACCGTTTTTTCTGGGGTTTACAGAGCAAGGTTTATTTTTACTGCGTCAGTTTTTGGGAAATAATCCCGCGCTTGTAGAAGCATCTCGTCCCGTTATACAAATACTCTCATGTTTCCCTCTGTTGGTGGCTTTGCAAAATACTTTTCAAGGCTTACTTATTCACAAGGGTAAGAACTGGTTTATTAATATAGCAACAGTCGTTGCTGCAAGTTTTACATTAGTAGTATGTGGAAGTCTGATTTTTACCAGACATGGCGGAGCGACTTCAGCAGCTTATGGAATGCTTGCAGGTGTGATTAGTGAAATTATTGTGCTGGGTTTCGCACTTCAACGCCGTTCACACTCAGGTTTGTAGTCAGGACTAAAGTCCTGAGAAAATAAGGACTAAAGTCCTTACTACGAACTTAGCCTTAACTGAACTTTAATCAGGTGAAGAAAGGATATTATTAAATCTTCTATCAGTTGGTTGATGACAATTACAGTGTGGTGGGCAATGCGGAAACTGTGTTTAAACTTCGATGTTTACTTTGATAGCATTGTCCACCCTAAGATTGTTGAGCATGGTGCAAGATATTAGTATTACTAGATGGGAAAAATAATTTTATGCGCGTGTTATTAGTCGAGGATGAACCAGATTTAGGTTCTGCTATTAAACGAACTCTTACCCAACATAAATACGTGGTTGATTGGGTGATGAATGGTAATGAGGCTTGGGAATATTTAGAAAGTAGTTGGACACAATACACGTTAGCTATATTTGATTGGATGATTCCGGGGCTTTCTGGTGTGGAATTATGTAAAAAATTGCGTTATCGTCATAATCATTTGCCTGTGTTGATGCTGACAGCTAAAGACAGTATGGAAGATAAAGTTACGGGTTTAGATGCGGGTGCTGATGATTATTTAGTCAAACCCTTTGGTATGGCGGAATTATTAGCAAGATTGCGGGCTTTGCAAAGGCGATCGCCACAATTTCAGCCTCAAGAATTAACTTTAGGAAATCTGACTCTAGATTATAGCAATAGCAAAGTTATCAGTAAAGATGCGGCAGGAAATCAACAAGAAATTTCCTTAACTAATAAAGAGTTTCAACTGTTAGAATATTTTATGAAACATCCCAATCACATCGTTACTTCTGAACAACTTCGTAACCAACTATGGGAAGTCAACGCCGAGCCTGTTAGTAATGTAGTGGCAGCACAAGTCAGGTTATTACGTCGTAAATTAGCTAATAGTGGTTGTGAAAATATCATTGAAACTTTACATGGTATGGGATATAGGCTAAATCTCACTCATGAAGCAAAATAGATTATTTCAGCGCACCCGTTTACGTTTGGCAGTGTGGTATGCTCTGGTGATGGCTCTGATTTTAACTCTGTGTGGCATTGGGATTTATAAAGCTGTGTCTCATGCTCATTGGATGACATTAGACCAGGAAATAGAATCAGTCGCCGGAACACTACATGATAGTATTGAATTAAAGTTACAACAACCCGGTCAATTAGAACCAGTTATATATGGACTTTTACCCAAAATTTGCATAGTAGGAAAAACTTGTATTTCTGAACCAATAAATTATCATCGTCATACCCTAAGTGCGATTCACCAAGAGCATTATTATGTGCGTTTTTATGATAATTCTGGACGTTTATTTGCTATAGCCGGAGCTTATCCAGAAGGAATATCATCAAAATTTAACCCTGAATTATGGCAAACTCTCAAAGATAGTCAAGGGAAGATTTATCACCAAATTTCTCGGACATTGCATACCCAAGATAATCTTGATTGGGGTTATATTCAAGTCGGGCGGAGTATTGAAGATTTTAGTAATTATTTAGATGCGGTGAAACTAACTTTAGCTTTTGGTTCGCCAATTGTGATTAGTTTAGTGGGTTTTGCTAGTTGGTGGTTAGCAGGTTTAGCAATGCAACCAATTTATAAATCATACAGACAAATTCAACAATTTACAGCAGATGCAGCCCATGAGTTACGCACGCCTTTAGCAGCAACTCAAGCAACTGTAGAATCAGCACTTTTGATGTCACAATTGGATGAATTAGAAGCAAGGGAGCTTTTACAAACTATACAACGCCAAAATCAACGTCTGACTAATCTGGTAGCTGATTTATTATTACTGTCTCGCTTAGACCGTCAACCAGTGACAATCAGTTATGATATTTGTTGTTTAAATGATATTATTAGCGATTTAATTGAGGAGTTTGCCGCCTTAGCAATTGCAGCAAATATCACCCTCAAATCTGAGTTTATGGTGACAAAGCCTGTAAATATTATTGGTAATCAAGACCAAATTTATCGATTGATTTCTAATTTAATCATTAATGCCATTCAATACACACCATCAGGTGGTAAAGTAATAGTTAGTTTAGACCGTAGTGAACAGTATGCTGTGATTCAAGTTCAAGACACAGGTATTGGTATTCCTCAGTTAGAATTATCGCGGATTTTTGACCGCTTTTATCGTGTAAATAGCGATCGCTCTCGTAGCACTGGCGGTTCTGGATTAGGACTAGCGATCGCTCAAGCAATTGTTCAAGCACATCATGGTAGTATAGATGTGCAGAGTCAATTGGATCAAGGCAGTATTTTTACGATTAAGTTACCCGTTGACTCGCTCCGGCTGGAAAACCGAAAATTCAAACGCTGGTGATAGTCGCACCCAGTTAAGTGATTTTGTCTTCTCATCCCAATGCCAACGCAATAAGTTAGCTGTTTGCTGGGGTGCAATTCCTGGTAAACTAATCGCCTGTCTGGGTGCATCAGTAGCTAAAGCGATCGCAGTTTCGACATCACAAATTCCCCACTTCACCAAGTTTTCTACTCCCACCAACAACGGTAAAGTCGTACCTGATAAAGTCCCATCTGGTAGTCGTGCCGTACCATTTTTTACCTCTATCTCTCGACTATCCCAAGGATAAAACCCATCAGGTAGCCCCAAAGGTGACAGCGCATCACTAACCAAAAACAAGCCTTGGCTAGCACGGAGGAGAATTTGCAACATCGTCGGTGTAATATGTTGCCCATCGGCAATAAAACCACACATCACCCCAGGATGGGTAATTGCTGCACCTAATAATCCTGGTTCGCGGTGGTGTAGGGATGGCATAGCATTAAAAGCATGAGTTACCATTGTTGCACCAAGTTCAAAGGCGTGTTGAGCTTGTGCTGCTGTCGCTTGAGAATGTCCTAAACTGACGGTAATACCTAAATCACGTAAATAAGGGATAACTTCGCCAGTAGTATCTAACTCTGGTGCTAAGGTAATGACTTTGACAACATCAGCATAATCACCCAAAACCCGCTTGACTTCCTCAATGGTGAGGGGTAATAGATACTCGGCGGGATGTGCGCCACGCTTGTGATAATTTAAAAATGGCCCTTCCAGGTGTACACCTAAAATCTCAGCACCTGTTTTGGAAGTCGAGATAAAATCTGCAATCACAGCAAGCGATCGCTGTATATTCTCTACAGAAGTTGTTACCAATGTCGGTAAATATCCATCTACTCCCACATCCCAGAGAAACTGAGAGATTTTCGGCAGTAAATGAGCATTTTCCACCGATAAATCAGGAAATGCCAACCCTAAAGCCCCGTTAATCTGTAAATCAATGCCTCCTAAAGAAATCCAATCTCCACCTACATCTAATATTTGTAAATCTGGTGGTGTAACTCGTTGTAAAACTGTCCCCATTGGTAGAATTTGCTCAATTATCCCCTGTTGATTGATTAAGAGCATTTGCAAATCTTGATAGCCTGGGACTCTAGCATTAATAATGTATATAGGTTTGTGTATAGTCATTGGTTATTAGTCATTAGTCATTAGTCATTAGTCATTAGTCATTAGTTATTAGTTATTAGTTTTTCTCCTCCGCTCCCTCATCCCCAATCCCCAGTCACCGCAGAATATGAGATGATAATTACAGCCTCAGCTTGCTGTGTGGGCAAAAATTTTGAATTTTGAATTTTGAATTGTTATGGCTCCTGTTGTTGGCATTATTATGGGTAGTGATTCCGATCTGCCCACTATGAAAGATGCGATCGCTGTTTGCAATGAGTTTGGCATAGAGAACGAAGTAGCGATCGTCTCTGCCCATCGTACCCCAGAACGCATGGTGCAGTATGCCCAACAAGCTCACCAAAGAGGTATTAAGGTAATCATTGCTGGTGCTGGTGGTGCGGCTCATCTTCCGGGGATGGTAGCGTCTTTAACACCATTGCCTGTGATTGGTGTTCCTGTAGCTACGCGCAATTTACAAGGGGTTGATTCTTTATATTCTATCGTCCAGATGCCAGCAGGTATCCCAGTGGCTACAGTCGCTATCGGTAATGCGAAAAACGCCGGACTTTTAGCAGTACAAATCCTGGCTACTCACCAGCCAGAATTACTAGAGAAAGTGCAACAGTACCGTCAAAGCCTAGCTGAATTAGTGATGACAAAGCAAGCAAAACTCGAACAACTAGGCTATGAACAATATTTAAACGATTGATGCGACTGGCATATTAGTAGGGTGCGTCATATCATGTCCGTTTGAATAGTTATCATATCTGTTGGGGTAGGGAACAGGGAACAGGGAACAGGGAAAAAGAAAAGATCAGCATCAAAAACTTATCATAAGTAATGAGCCGGACATGATATCAGATATGAAAAATACGTTGATTGACGGCATTGAAACAGTCTGACGCACTCTACAAGACACATGTAAGGTGGGCATTGCCAAAACGTAAAGTTATGAGTTTTACCAACTGGCAAGCAATGCCCACCCTACGAAAATGTGATCCTTCATCAGCCTGAAGCATACAAAAATTTAATAAGCTTAATATAACTTAATAATTTTCTGAGCAATCATATCTAGCCAAGATGAAATGCTGATAGGACAAAGGCTGTGAGTAATTTATTTAACTATTCACAGCCTCATGATTATTGCTCAATTCTGGTAAATTGTATCAAAACCTACAGAATTAAAACTTCAGTAAATAGACTATTAATCAACTTATTTGTGGATTTGTTGACACCAGAAATGTGCTGATGTTTAGGTAAAATTTTTCGCCGTGGTTAAGTTTGCTCCCGTTGTCAGTCATCGCTTTTCCATCTGGAAAAAATCACCATTGAATAAGCGTATTCAAACTTGGCAACGCTTATTGGCGGTGGCGATTAGCTCAATGATATTTGTAGTTGCGGTGTCGGCGGTTGTGCAAGCAGCAGAACCGCCAAATATGCAGTCTTTATCAGAGACTACAATCAGACTGCAAATTTCGATTGATACTACATGGGTATTACTCACCGGGTTTTTAGTCTTTTTTATGCAAACTGGCTTTGCCATGCTAGAAGCAGGTTTTGTGGAACAAACAAGTGTAGTCAACGTTTTACTAGAAAACTTTGTTGATGCGGCTGTCACAATCTTGGTATGGTGGGCGGTGGGTTTTGGTGTGGCGTTTGGTAGTAGTGCCGGTGGGTTGTTAGGTGTAGATACATTCTTTCTGAGCCTGATGCCTGCGGCTGATGGTAGCTTTCCAATGGGTGCGCCTGGTTCGACAGCTGCGATTAACACCTATACATTGTTCTTTTTTCAGTTTGCCTTTGCAGCCACCGCCAGCACAATTACTACAGGTGCGATGGCTGGCAGAACTGATTTTATTGGGAACTTAATTTATACCGCCGTGATGGGAGCCATTAGCTACCCAATCATCGTCCATTGGGCTTGGAATGCTGAAGGTTGGTTAGCCAAACTCGGTTATCATGACTTTGCTGGTGGTTCCATTGTGCATTGTGTAGGTGGTTGGACGGCGGTAGTAGGTGCTTATTTGTTAGGGCATCGTTCTGGACGTTGTGATTGGGGAACACCACCCCCAGCCCATAATTTAAGCTTGGCGACGTTGGGAACTATGATTTTGTGGTTGGGTTGGTATGGGTTTAATCCTGGTTCAACCCTCGGTGTGGGTAATCCCGGCTTAATAGGGCTAGTGACGATTAATACCACATTGGCGGCGGGTGCTGCGGCACTGTCAGCGATGATTTGGCAATACATCCGCACTGGTAAGTGGAGTTTAGTCTATTGTCTGAATGGTTCTTTAGCTGGGTTAGTGGGGATTACAGCAGCTTGCGCTTATGTTGCGCCTTGGGCTGCGGTGTTGATTGGGTTAACAGGTGGCATTTTATTAGTGTGGGGGATGGATGTCATTGAATCATTACAGATTGATGATCCGGTAGGGGCTTTTTCCGTACATGGGATTAATGGCATGATGGGTACTTTGTCTGTGGGGTTTTTAGGACAAGCAGAACTTACCTTAAACAAAAAAGCCGGGCTATTGTTAGGCGGTGGCATGGAATTATTGGGGATTCAGCTTTTAGGTGTGGTAGCGATCGCCGTGTTTACAGTTGTGTTTAGCTTTGTCATGTTTGGTAGTCTCAAAGCCCTTGGACGCTTGCGTGTCCATCCCGAAGGCGATCGCCTGGGGATTGATGTCTATGAACATGGTGCATCAGTCTGGCCTGATGTTTATACAATTGAAACTTTGATTGCAGCAGACAAAAACCATCCTCAAACTTCCGATACTAATACTTTAGAGAAGGAATAAAACAGTGAAACTTATCAATTGACAAAAGTCAGTAAAAAGTAGTAGTGTATTTCACAAATTTTTTATTCATCTTGACTCTAATTGTTCACCGAAATCAGATTGACAATTTGAGGTGATTTCCCTGTGCATAGTTATTGGTTTCTTCATTAAAGATTCAATGAAGAAGATGTACAAGTAAAAAAAATACATAATAATTTTTGAAGAATAACATCGAAAAATATTTACAAAAGTGCCATTAATTTTCTAAACTTCTATTTATGTTAATTGATGTAATACTGTACAAACAGCCTACAAGTGATTTCATCAAAAATAATGCAAATACACAGTTTTTAACTGTAGAAATTAGGTTTTTTCATTAAATTGTACTTCCTGTTAAACATAGCCGGAAGCTGAGGAGTCCTACTGATGTACAAACAAAAATCGAAATTAAAAAATAGGCGAATTTCCGCAAGAAAATCCGCTAAAACCATTCAATTCAACTCAAAAAGTAAGTTATTCAATTTAGTTAAGCGACTTTCTCCGAGTTGGCAAGCTTGCTTACCAATAGCTTGTTTAATTGTGTTGGGATGGGGTTATGCGGCGGTTGCACAAAGTCCAGCAGCCGAGCAAACCACAGCAGAATTGAAAACAGAATTGAAAGTTGCCCTAGACACGCTTTGGGTAGCGATCGCCGCCTTTTTGGTATTCTTCATGAATGCTGGTTTTGGAATGTTAGAAACCGGCTTCTGTCGCCAGAAAAACGCCGTTAACGTCCTCGCCAAAAACCTGATTGTCTTTGCTCTCGCCACCGTGGCTTTTTGGGCAATTGGTTTTGGTTTCATGTTTGGCGATGGCAATGACTTTATTGGTTTAAACGGCTTTTTCCTAACAGGAGCCGATAACAGTCCTACCACGGGAGATGCTTATCAAGGTGTCTTTAGTGCATTAAGTTGGGCTGGTGTACCACTAGCTGCCAAATTTTTATTTCAGTTAGTGTTTGCGGGAACAGCAGCCACAATCGTTTCTGGTGCAGTTGCAGAAAGAATCAAGTTTGTTGATTTCTTAATTTTCAGCATTTTACTTGTAGGTATCGCTTACCCGATTACCGGACACTGGATTTGGGGGGCTGGTTGGTTAGCAGACAAAGGCTTTTGGGATTTTGCGGGTTCTACAGTAGTTCACTCAGTCGGTGGCTGGGCGGCTTTGATGGGTGCAGCATTTCTTGGCCCCCGTATCGGTAAATATCAAGATGGTAAAGTTGTGGCTCTACCCGGTCACAATATGAGTATTGCCACTCTCGGCTGTTTAATTCTGTGGTTAGGTTGGTTTGGTTTTAACCCCGGTTCGACAATGGCAGCTGATCCCAATGCCATTACTCACATCGCCTTAACAACTAACATGGCTGGTGCAGTTGGTGGTATTGCTGCGACTGCGACAGCTTGGTGGTATTTAGGCAAACCAGACTTGTCGATGATTATCAACGGTATTCTGGCAGGTTTAGTAGCGATTACAGCCCCTTGTGCTTATGTCAGCATTCCTAGTGCTGTGATTATTGGTTTGATTGCTGGTGTATTAGTAGTTTTTGCAGTCACAGTCTTTGACAAACTCGGTATTGATGATCCAGTAGGTGCTACCTCCGTTCACCTGGTTTGTGGTGTTTGGGGGACTCTGGCAGTTGGTTTATGGGCTGTTGGGCCTGGTGTTTATTCCTGGTATGGTGAAGGTGCTGGGCCTGTTAAGGGCTTATTTGCTGGTGGTGGCTTAGAACAGTTAGGCATCCAGTTTTTAGGCGTGATTTCTGTCGGTGGTATGACTGTGCTAATTAGCAGTATCTTTTGGTTAGTGCTGAAGGCGACTTTAGGTATCAGAGTCACCAGAGAAGAAGAATTGGAAGGTTTAGATATCGGTGAACACGGTATGGAAGCCTACAGTGGATTCCTCAAAGAAGCTAGCCCTGGCGGATTTGCAGACGGTGGTAAATTTGGCGGCTACTCATCAGGTGAGGATTTGTCCAAAACAATTTAACAGAGTAGAACAGTTTGTATATCTGGCTTGTGATCACAACCCGCTCCTCCAACTTTTGGTGTTTTTAGAGGTGGCGGGTTTTTCTTGAGCAAATCCACCGAGGAATTACGTATATTAGGGTATAGCAGTAGCCTCACTGCCAACAGCCAGACAGTAAAGCGCAGCATGACGTTGACCATCAATACCTAAAATATGATTGACGCTCATATCGTGGAATCCACCGATACAAAGACTACCAAGCCCTAATTCCACAGCCATCAGACAGATATTCTCAGCTTGATGACCGGCTTCCAGCAGAATAAAACGATAGCCGCGTGTACTATATTTGCAGAGCGATCGCATGAAAACGCCAGTCAGAATCAACAGGGCATTGGCATTAGCAATATAATCCTGTTGTAATAAGGGCGTAACAAAATCTTGAGGTGTAGACTCATTCACCCAATGCAACCCATGATGGCGCGGCTCATAGTGGTATAGTCCATCAGATAAATCTGACACTGCCCGTGTAGAGACAAATAGCTCAATCGGAAACAGTCCACCAGCAGACGGAGCATTTCGCCCTTCGTAAGCATAGCCTTCTACCTGACGCAACCCATTAATACCACAGGCTGCATCCAATAATTGAGCCAAATAAATCAATGGCATCTGGGTATTTTGAAAATCCCTTACCGAATGACGTTTTCTTAATAGATTGGTGAGGTAGTTATCTGATGGTACTGCTGGCAACTCCCGAATAGGTGCCTCTGGCATATACCGCATTTCCGTAGCCGGAACCTGTTTGGTATGACCTCCTGGTGGTGGAGAATTTAAATGATAGAGAAGAGTTAGTTCCAGAGGCTCATTAGCTTTGTACATTGCTGCAATTTCCTAATTTTACGCGATGGGATGGGGGCAGGGATTGAGGTCAGCTTCAGTACGACGACCACCATAACCCAACCGTTCTGGAACTTCAAACAAACGCCGTGAGCCTAATGGCTCTTGCCCAAGTCCAAAATATATCGGCACTAATTCAGTTGCTAAAGTCCTGACTACTCGAAAACCCACCGATGCAATGTCAGGGGTGGTAATATCAACTAAATATGCTTCCACACCCACTGAGTTTAATTTTGTCACCACTGTTTGCAACTTCTCAACTTCTGATTGAGATGTGTCAGTAGGTAAATCTTCGACTTTGAGCGATTGGTCATGTTTCAAGAGAAAGTCTAACTCACCCAGCCGTGCTGTTGTATAGAAAAAAGCACTATGATCATCCATACTTTGGACATCATCATATTTGTGGAGATGAGAACCAGCACCGTTAGCCATCCGTTCCAAATCACCAGGGCGGGCTTGACAAATTTCAAATATTGCTTTGCGTAGTGCCGTTTGGCCATCAAGATGACATCCCAAACCGATAACTACAGCCGGCCCTTGACCTGAATGATCAATGGCGATCGCTACCACCACAGGCACTTTTACATCAGTGGTAAAATCGAATGCCATTAACTCAATATCAAATCTGGCATAATTACGTGCAATTTCTGACATGATTCCTGGTTGGTGGTCAAAATATATTCTTGGCGCAGGTAAGCGATTTAACCAAGTAACGATTAAAGCATCACGCTCAATCAACTCGCACAAGCCACCATAAGCCGCAGATTCTAAACAAGAGCCTGTAGCCATGCCATTAGAAGAAGCTGGTACAATATCATCTCCTGGTTGTTCACCGCACCAGTCAAGATAAGTTAAGGACATGGGGACGAAAACTTGACGGTTGCTGCCAAGTACCTGAGCTGCAATCCATGAAGTCTGCACTGTGGGATCAAAAGCCGGAAAAGGGAAATTCAAGTCAGAGTATTGTCGCTCAGAAAAAGAGTAAAAAGTTGGTGGAGGCAGGGCGCGATCGCCTAACTCTGCGTAGCTACTAACAACTATTCGCCGACGATCAACAATCCCTCCACAGTAGCGTTCCAAGGATTCACCAACAGCACCTAAAATTGCCTGCTCATCAGTCACGCCCTTGCCTACACCGAAGCGTAAATTTTCGACTTGCTGTTTGCGAATTTGGTAATTGGCTAATTCAGCCTGCCATAAGACTGGCAATTCACACTCTGTATATGGCTTACTGATTCTTTCCATTGCTCGGATGATACCAGTATGCGGGCTGACCAAATCCCGCCAACGCGGACTAGCTACTACTGCATTCACGGTGTTTTCTCCTGACGTTGGGAACAATGAGGGCAACCAGGTTTCTTCAGTACAACATTGTGAGTCAGCTGTGTAGTGATTAAATCTAGATGCAGTAATTTACCTTCAGTAGCGATTGGCAAACCCAGCAACATCTTTAATGCGTCAAGGGCTAAGTAACTACCAACTAAGGTATAACCTATCGGTAAGTTTTCTCGGAGCCGTGGTTGAGAACGCCGTTCTCGGTTGAGAAACTGCTCAAGTGCCAATTTTGCCTCTGGAAGCTTGGCGCAAGCCATAGACCGCAGCCGATAGCAGAGATAACAAGGGCCATCCTCAAAAAATACTAACGGCCCCACAGTTGCCTCCACCCCAGCTGCTCCCCCTGGGAGCAATGGGCGTTTCATCTGCAAACATAGTCTGTTGAGACGATACGCTAAATTGACTGATACTGCATCGGTGGCAACAACAACCAAGTCAACGTCTTGAATTGATTTACTGACTATTTCATCATTATTTAAAGGATCTGTCACACTCTCAGTTTCGGTGACTCCTGCCATCGCCTCAATTCGTTGAGCAGCTTCCACCACTCGCTCAGTACCAACTTGATTTAAGTCCCTACCCGACATCATCAGCACATCAGAGGGAACTATATCAGCATCATCGCACAGACGCATAAAACCAATTCCAGAACCAGCTAATGTCATTGCGGCTACTAATCCTGAACCTCCTAGTCCAAATACAGCTATTCGAGCATTGGCTAATTGTTTCTGAGCGTCCTTTTGCTCAAAACCTAACTCATGGTAAAGACTCAGTTGAGGCAGCAATTGAGCGCGACGAGCTAAATCAATTGCATCTTCCTCAAAATCTTCTACTAAACGATGGTCAATTAAAAATTCTAAACATTTATCTAATGAAGAATTTGTGATTTTTTCTTGGACAGCATGACGTATTTCTCCTACGGTTCGGCTGCCATCCAGTAAAGGAAAAACAACTCTATCTACATCGTGCAGAGATTGACCTTTAACTTCTAATGTTCGCCGCGTTGTATTAAATATCATACTTTCCCCATCATGTTCATCTGAGGGGATAACGCGAATAACAAGATGTTCTAGCAGACGCAATCGCTTACTATCATTTAATTTCATAGGGTTGCTTTGATTGTCCTAGTTTTATAAAATATGAGTAAAACTGCAAAAAAGCTAACTCTTGAAGCTAAAATATCATCTGACAAATCACCCAATAGGATATGAAGTTATATTTGATTTAGCTCATAGTCTCTATTTGAAAAACTAATTTCTAATTCTAATAAGTAAAAAAACGAGTCTTTCTTGAATTAATATTTAATTAAAACTCAAGAAAAACTCGTTTTAAAATATTAATATTAGTTGCCAAATTCAAGGTCTAAATTCTCTTCCATCACATCTGATCCTGATTCCAAACTACTGAAACTACTAAATTTTCTACCACAGCGACGATAACATTTGCGCCCACAGTAACGACATCGACTCCAGCAGTATCCACCACAATATCCACCGCAGTATCCACCGCAGTATCTACGGCATCGACTAACCCATCTTTGGCTAGTTTCAGAATCCAACACTCCTGGTAAAACTAATTTTTCTAAAGCAGCGATTTCTTCTTTAGACAGCAGCGTTTGTTCTAATTTATCTTCGCTGTCTACCAAATACATTTCTAATGTTTGGGTGGTCAGTTTTTCTTCTGCAAGCATTATTCTTTCTCCTTTTAGCTGCAAACCAATACCTGTGTTTCAATCTGTTTAAGAGTTATTGCACAGTTATAGATTTTTTTTCGCATCAAACATTCCTAAAGTAGTATTTGAGCCTGTTAATTTGAGAAAATTCTGCAAAATACGACAACTGTTAATTACCGATTTTTATGCTTTTACAACTCTAGTTCAATAAACAAACTTAGGCTGATAGCTAAAATGTCAACAGTTTACTGAAGTTCAAAATCAATTGGTCGTAAATATGGTAATGTCCCTCATGGACTTGATTTTACCCAAAATACTGGCTTTCAAAAAACTTTCTTTGTCTCTGGTGTTATACAGGAGTTCGTTTTGCGATTATTTAACTCCTACAATAATATCTACTTTATCTTTTTATGTTGGTATTTGTTCCTACTTAAGTAGTATTGTTTTTAGTATTGATAGTAATTTTGTTACTTCCTAAGTAGTATTATTTTTATTCTCGATAGTATTACAGTGTCAGATAGTTGAATTAGACAAAGATTTCTCGAACAAATAAACTCTTACTGTTTGAAAAACATGGCTGTTGCTGAAAAGTCATGAATATGTTTGCAATCTGAGAAATATTGAACTCAAATCAAAAATTAGGTTTACGTCAATGAGCGATTTAAGAGTTTGGTTTGAAGACTATACTAAAGCTTTATTTCGTTCTCTGCCTTTGTTATGGACAGCAGCACCCAGGGAAATCACCATTCTGATTGTTGCTACTTTGTTACAAGGGTTTTTACCTGCTTTAAGTGTGTGGATTACTAAGTTAGTAGTAGATACCGTAGCTACAACATTGACGGCTGGTAGAGAATTGGGTTGGACAATCTTGCTACCCTTAGTTGCGGGTTGGGTAGGTGCTTTGCTGTTAACTACGCTACTTGACCCTTGGAGAACAGCACTGCAAGGAAATCTCAACGATAAATTGATGGCTCAGATGAGTTTGGCGTTGATGCGTAAAGCCAATTCATTCCCAGACCTGAGCCGTTTTGAAGATTCACGATTCTATGATGAGCTACAGATGTTGCAAGAACGGGTTAACTATCAACCCTTGAACTTTTTAGAGAATTTGGTGGAATTAGGGCGGTCTTTGGTGACTGTAGTGGTGATGGTGGCCTTATTGATTCCCCTAGGCTTTTGGATTCCCTTAGTAATTGCGATCGCCACTATACCACAGGTAGTAGTTTCTACTCAGTATGGTAAAACAATTTGGCTAACTTTGTTTGAAAACAGTCCCCAAGCGCGGAGGATGGAGTATTACACTTCAGTAATGTTGACTGACACCTATGCTAAAGAAACTAGGCTATTTCAGTTAGGTTCATTTTTTATTGAGCGTTATCTCCAAGCATTTCGCTCTTTATATCAGACTATGAGCCATCTGCGCGGTAAACAGGCTTTTTGGTCATCTAGTTTAGCTATTTTAAGCACCCTAGGAAATGGCTTTGCTTTTTACTGGGTAGTGCAGCAAGCATTTCGAGGAGCGTTGAGTCCAGGTAGCGTGTTGTTATTCGTGCAGTCTTTAACTTATTTTCAGCAAAATTTAGAAGGATTTGTGGGTAATTGGTTGGAAATATTTGAAAATGCGCTGTTTATGCAGCAATTTTTCACTTTTATCGATAGTAAAACTCCCATGCGATTGAGTTTACCTGGAGAGAAGATACCAAATCCCATTCTTTCCGGTATCACCTTTGAAAAAGTTTACTTTCGCTACCCTGGTACTAGAAAATGGGCGCTCAAAAATGTTTCTTTTACCCTGCACCCAGGTGAAACCGTAGCTATTGTAGGGGAAAATGGCGCAGGTAAAACCACTCTTGTCAAACTACTTGCGAGGTTATATGACCCCTCTAGAGGACGCATTTTAGTTGATGGTATTGACCTGAAAAATTTAAATTTAGAGCAGTGGCGACAGCAAATAGCTGGAGTATTTCAGGACTTTGGACGCTACTCCCTGACTCTAGGTGAAAATATCGCTTTAGGCAACCTCAAAGCATTAGAGCATCGAGACTTACTCAGATACGCCATAGAAAAAGCCGATATCGTCAAATTAGTAGAAAAGTTTCCTACAGGGGAAGACACGCCCCTAGGTAAGCAATTTAGTGGTACAGAACTGTCTGGAGGTCAGTGGCAAAAGTTAGCTTTAGCTCGTGCTTTTGTCCGACAGGAAGCGCAAATATTACTCTTAGATGAACCAACAGCCGCACTAGACCCCCGTAGCGAATATGAGTTATATCTGCGCTTTGTTGAATTAACAAAGGGTAAGACTACTATTTTGATTACCCATCGACTAGCTTCTGTGCGAATGGCTCACAGAATATTAGTTCTCAAAGCTGGTCGATTAATTGAAGATGGCACACATGAGGAACTTTTGCAGCATGGAGGCGAGTATACTGCCCTGTGGAATATGCAGGTTCAACAGTATGGCATTGCTGAGTGAAGCAAGAATCCCCGTATGTAGCGATAGCAAAATGCGGGGAACGTCAACTGTGGTTAAGATGATTTTTTTGTTAAGATTCCCCGAAAAATAAATTTCGAGTAACTTGCACGACAAAAATTTACTGCCAAAAGTAATCAAATGTAATTAAGTATACAAGGTACTTGATCTGCAAGGGAAAAAGACAAAAAGACGTGATCAAGAAAATTTTAACGCTTGGGGTTGTTACCCTATTACTTTTGGCAGTCCCGATGATGGGTGATGCGTTTGCTCAAACTCCAGCAAATGTTCCGGCTGCTGATCCGGGAGATACGGCATTTATGCTGATTTCATCGGCTTTAGTGTTGTTAATGACACCAGGGTTAGCTTTTTTTTACGGTGGTTTTGTGCGATCGCGCAATATCCTGAATACATTGATGATGAGCTTTGTATTGATGGCGATTGTGGGTGTCACCTGGGTTTTATGGGGTTATAGTCTTTCGTTTGCCCCTGGGTTGCCGTTGATCGGCGGTCTACAATGGCTGGGTTTAAATGGTGTGGGATTAGAAACCACTAATTATCTGCAAGGTTCAAACCCAGCAGAGGTAGTGACTTATGCGGCGACGATTCCCCATCAAGCATACATGATTTATCAAGCCATGTTTGCTATTATCACCCCGGCATTGATTTCGGGAGCGATCGCCGAACGAATGAGCTTTCGCGCCTATTGTTTATTTGTCTTACTTTGGTCAACCTTCATTTACACCCCCCTAGCTCACATGGTTTGGGCTAAAGGTGGTTTACTGGGATTATACGGCGGTTTAGGTGCGCTTGACTTTGCTGGTGGCACAGTAGTTCATATCAGTTCTGGTGTTTCTGCACTTGTCGCCGCCATCGTCCTAGGGCCACGCAAAACCCACCCCGACCGTCTCAGCCCTCCCCACAACGTACCATTTATATTGTTGGGTGCTGGTTTACTCTGGTTTGGTTGGTTTGGCTTCAATGCTGGGAGTGCCTTATCTGTCGCTAGTGGTACTTCTGGTAATTTAGTCACCAACGTCGCCACAACTGCCTTTGTAGCGACTAACACCTCTGCGGCAGCAGGGGCGTTAATGTGGTTAATTTTAGAAGCGACTTTACGCGGTAAACCAACTGCTGTAGGTGCGGCTACAGGTGCGGTGGCGGGTTTGGTAGGTATTACCCCGGCGGCTGGCTTTGTTGTTCCCTTATCAGCAATTTTGATTGGTTTGATCACCGCTACTGTGTGTTTCTATGCTGTGAGTTTCAAACACAAGCTCAATGTTGATGATGCCTTAGATACCTACCCTGTACATGGTGTTGGTGGCACAGTAGGGGCAATTTTAACAGCCTTCTTTGCCACTGCTGAAGTTAACTCAGCCGGGAAAGATGGGGTATTGCGGGGTAATTTTGGAGAATTAGGTGTGGAACTAGCAGCAATTATCATTGCTTACGTAATTGCGGCGGCTGGAACTTGGATAATTCTCAAAATCATCGACGCTACCGTAGGGTTACGAGTCCAAGAAGAAGCCGAATATCAAGGATTGGATATCAGCGAACACGGAGAAGAAGGTTATAACTCCGAGTTTAGCGATCGCATCGTATCCAAATAAATGGGTAAAATAGTGCCATTCTCCCACTAGCGATTTAAAATCTGAGTCAAATCATTGCAAAATTTCGCTAGTCGTGTCCACTACTGCAAAAACCTTTCCTGTTTGGGCTTTTTTCTTACTGGCAACCAACGGCATACTGATGTTGGCGGTGATCTTGCTGCTTTGGCAACAGCAGAGATTGACCGCTTTTTCTAGTAATCCACCGTCTCAACTTCCAGAGAAACAACCCCAAGCTGTCAAACCAGAGTTAGGCCCTCGCCATCAACTCAATTATCAAAAGTGGTTAGAGATTCTGGAGCAAGAAGCCAAAATAGCAGCTGATCAGCGTCCGCCAAAATTAACCATACTAGCAGGGGATTCTTTAAGTTTATGGTTCCCCGTAGAATTATTACCAAAAGATAGAAACTGGCTCAATCAGGGAATTTCTGGCGAAACCAGCAATGGTTTATTAAAAAGATTAAATTTATTCGACAATACCCAGCCAGAGACGATTTTTGTCATGATTGGGATTAATGACCTGATTCGGGGAGTCAGTGAGCAGGTGATTTTAGATAATCAACGCCAAATCCTCAGTTACCTCCGAAGAACCCATCCCCAAGCTAAAATCTTTGTTCAGTCAATTTTGCCACATGGGGGAGAAACAGCCACTTGGGAAGGTAGAGAAAAATTACTAGCTATTCCTAACAGTCGCATTCAGCAGTTAAATGAGCAGTTAAAAAGCATAGCAGCTAAACAAGGTGTTGAATATCTAGATTTGTATTCTTTATTTGTTAATCAACAAGGTAATCTCCGCCAGGAATTGACTACGGACGGCTTACATCTCAATCCCGCCGGATATCTAGTTTGGCGCACAGCCTTGCAGATTTATCAGCAGCGAATAGGGACTGGGGACAAATCAATTCAAAATTCAAAATACCCTACGGGAAGGCAAGCCTACAAAATTCAAAATTGAAGAATTTCTGCCTCCGCTCCTCCGCTCCTCCGCTCACGGCAGTCCGCTCAAGTCGGGAAACCCGCCCACGCGGCTGCCTCCCCTGCTTCCTCATCCCCTCCACCGTGGAAAACGATAAAATTTTTCTGCATATCTCGATTTGGTCAAGTAAATCGTGTCATCGCACGAGAAAATCATAAACAGGAGATACTAACGAATACAACAGATGGATACAAAAGCTTTTAAACGTTCACTGCAAAATTCAGAGAATTATAACCGTAAGGGGTTTGGTCATCAGGCTGAAGTGGCTACCCAATTGAAATCTGAGTATCAAAGTAACTTAATCCAAGAAATTCGCGATCGCAATTACGTCCTCAAACGCGGTGATGTCACTATCCGCTTGGCTCAAGCCTTTGGTTTTTGCTGGGGTGTAGAGCGTGCTGTGGCTATAGCTTACGAAACCCGCAAGCACTTCCCCACAGAACGCATCTGGATTACTAACGAAATTATCCATAATCCTTCTGTAAATCAGAGAATGCAGGAAATGCAAGTGGGATTTATCCCAGTGGAAGCGGGTAAAAAAGATTTTTCTGTAGTTGGTAACAAGGATGTGGTGATATTACCTGCTTTTGGTGCTAGCGTCCAAGAAATGCAGATTCTTAATGATAAAGGTTGCCAAATCGTTGATACTACCTGCCCTTGGGTATCTAAAGTTTGGAATACCGTCGAAAAGCACAAAAAACGCGAATACACCTCAATTATTCACGGTAAATATAAACACGAAGAAACCATCGCCACCAGTTCTTTTGCGGGCAAATATTTAATTGTTCTCAACTTAAAAGAAGCGCAATATGTAGCTGATTACATTCTACATGGTGGCAACCGTGAAGAATTTTTACAAAAGTTTGCCAAAGCTTGTTCACCAGGATTTGATCCAGATCAAGACTTAGAAAGAGTTGGGATTGCTAACCAAACTACCATGCTCAAAAGTGAAACCGAGCAGATTGGCAAACTGTTTGAGCGCACCATGATGCAAAAGTATAGCCCCACTGAATTAAATCAACATTTCCAAACCTTCAACACGATTTGTGATGCTACTCAAGAACGGCAAGATGCCATGTTAGAGTTAGTAGAACACAAATTAGATTTAATGATTGTGATTGGTGGGTTTAATTCTTCAAATACTACGCAATTACAACAAATTGCTCAAGAAAAAGGATTGCCTTCATATCATATCGATTGTGTGGAGCGAATTAAATCTATCGCCTCTATTCAACATCGCCAATTAAATGGTGATTTAGTAATCACAGATAACTGGCTACCAAAAGGGGAAATTGTCATCGGTGTTACTTCCGGTGCTTCTACACCTGATAAAGTTGTGGAAGATATCATTGAGAAAATTTTTGCCCTCAAGGCAACTGTCGCTGTGTCTTAGTTTTAGCCTCTGTAGTGTAAATGTAGAGACGTTGCATGCAACGTCTCTACTTATAGGAATCCTACTTGATTTGTGAATAAAATTAGGTACTTGTGGGGTGGATTAGCAAAGATGACTACACCATGATTCTGGCTTGGATGCTGTACTCTCGCCTAACACACCCTACCTATTTTTTCCCACATCAAATGTTTATCGACTGTGTGATTTTTCTGGCATCAGATTCACGACAACTTTACCGTTTTTGCCGTTGGTATGATGGTGTCCGTTATTATTGCGGGGTTGAATCACACCATAACCGCCGTGATTGCGTTCATAAACAACGTTAATCTCTCCAGTTTCGGCATTACGGAACATATAAAAATCATGTCCAACTAATTGCAGCTGTTCTAAAGCCTCTGCAACAGTCATTGGTGGCATGGAAAAATATTTAGTACGTACTACTTGTTCTGGGAGTTCGGGAGTGCGATCGCCAATTAAATCTGTAACTACTGGTTCGGTTACAATAACTTCATTAGTAGGTTGAGCTTGAGTTTTCTTATCTTGCCTTCTTTCTTTATATTTACGCAGTTGTCGGGAAATTTTATCTGCTACTAAGTCAATGCTTGCATATAGGTTTTCGCTGCTTTCCTCGGCGCGGATAACGCTACCATTTGCATAGATAGTCACTTCCGCCGCTTGTCTGGGATTAATTCGGGGATTGCGAGCTACGCTCAGATGGACATCCACTTCATTTGTGATGTTCTGAAAGTGATTAACTGCCTTTTCTATTTTTTGATGCACATATTCTCGAATCGCATCGGTAATTTCAATATTTTTGCCGTGGATGACAAGCTTCATGTAAACTCTCCCGCTCAATAGCTCAATATTTGATTTGATGTGATGTTGTTTTTCTATGAAAAGAAATTGCGGTAAGTTATGTCACTGCACCAACGCCTCATTTTTGCGGTTTCATGTACTGCTAGTCTGTTTTCTCTCATTCCTTGCCAACTTGATAGTCTTCTCATGTATACTCTTAATTTTGCTCCTTGATTTCTGCGCTGATTCTAAATGGTTGCCAAACAATTAGATAGTCGCGCTATGTTCTCAACAAAGGTCGTCTGAGTAATGAATCTTTTGACTCCCTTCTTTATTAAAACCAACTTGAGATAACGGTTAGTTGTTACTTCTGGTTTGTTCAAGGAGATTTGCTCACTGTTGGTAGAGTACACAAGTTCTTCAGATGTCAACAATGTATGAGATTCATCAGCCAGTACATTTATGTCTGTGTTCATCTTGGCGTGATGCTGATTGTAGAGAATTCCTCCCAACACCTTTGTGTCTATATATTCAAATTAGCACTTTGTTTTCCCGATAGCTGATTCCGTTGATGTTCCTTTAAAATCCTTTGCATAGCTTGACAATTGTTGACCCTGAGTATGTAAGTTGAAATATATTTAGTTATTAACCCAGTTGATTTTCGGCATGATTCATAGTAAAGAAGCTCAGTTAAAACGCTGTTTGTTATATAACCAAGGATTAATGCCATACAGGGAAGCCCATGAGTGGCAAAAATCGCTACTCACAGAGCGTGTTCACAATCCCCATCTGGATGATGTGTTAATCTTGCTAGAACATCCCCCTGTCTACACTTTAGGACAAGGCAGTAATCCAGAATTTCTCAAATTCGACATCAGTCAAAATCAATTCGAGGTGTATAGAACTGAACGGGGTGGCGAGGTGACTTACCACTGTCCCGGCCAATTAGTCGGGTATCCAATTTTAAATTTGCAACGTTATCGTCAAGATTTGCATTGGTACCTGCGACAGTTAGAAGCAGTGATTATTCGCGTATTAGCTGTTTATGGTTTGCAAGGCGATCGCATCCCCGCTTTCACTGGGGTATGGTTAGAAGGACGTAAAGTTGCAGCTATTGGTATTAAAGTGAGCCGTTGGATTACTATGCACGGTTTTGCCTTAAATGTTTGTCCCGACATGACAGGCTTTGGGCGTATTGTCCCCTGCGGTATTGCTGATAAACCTGTAGGCAGTTTAGCCGAATGGATACCAGGAATTACCTGTGAAGAAGTCCGGTGTCATGTCATCCGAGCTTTTACGGAAGTTTTTGCGATGGAATTTATTCACCCAATTGCTGAATAATTATGTTTTTGTGAGTAGATTTGGCCGGGATAATGTCATCAGTGCGATGTGTTGCTAACTAGAAATATCTGGCAAGTAAAAGCAAATCGTTGCATATTGGTGATTTCCATTGTGCAAGCTAAAATATGATGGTTTAAAAGTCTTAAATCCTACTTTTTGTATCAGTTGACTCAAATTTCGCCTGTGACTTATCCCAGCCATCCACAGACTTACACGCCAGTGTTTACTTCTCTGCGAGAAAGAGACTGGAAAGTTCTCATAGAACTGTTTGATAGACAAGACAGTGACGATATTGAAGCTGACATCAACAATAATTTACTGTTAATGATACCCGAACCATGTTGGGAAGACGACCCCTTTGATTTCCTACGCGAATATTTGTAGAAACGCGATTCATCGCGTTTATGTTGAGTCTTGTATGAGTGTTGTTCAATTAGCGTGAATTCGATGAACCTCTACCTAACCCCTCTCCGAAGCAGAGAGGCTAAAATCTGCTGAGGTTTCGACGAAAAATAAAGCTTTTAAAGCCTCTCTCCTTGCTGTTCGGAGGTTTGGAGAGGGGTTTTTCAATTCGTCGAACTCAGGTTAAATTAGCGGTGTGCAACCCGTGCCAATTCAGCATACACTACTCACCACTCATTCAGGGGGTCAAAATCAGATGACGAGATTCAGTTTTGGGCGTTGGCTGTGCTGGTGTCTGGTTGTATGTTTGAGTTGTGTTTTCCTCTCTGGTTGCAATGCAAATCTGAGTGCTGGTAAAACCTTACAAGTGGCGACTGAACCAGTGTTTCCACCATTTGAGTTTCAAGCGCAAGGTGGAGAGTTGCAGGGTTTTTCCATTGACTTGATGAATGCGATCGCTTCCAGCACGCCTGGGGCGATCGCTTCCTCTGCTAACTTTCAAGTAAACTATCAAAGTCTGCCATTTGATGGCATTATCCCCGCTTTACAAGCGAAAACCGTAGATGCGGCGATTAGTTCGATGACTATCACCGCCGAACGAGCCAAGACTGTCGCTTTCTCCCGTCCTTATTTTAAAGCAGGACTAGCGATCGCCATCCGTGACAACAATTCAGATATTACAAATTTTGACAGTCTCAAAAATAAAAAAATCGCCGTCCAAATTGGTACAACAGGCGCAAACAAAGCTAAAACTATCCCAGGCGCAGAAATTCGCAGTTTTGATTCTGCACCCTTAGCCCTACAAGAATTACTCAATGGTAACGTAGATGCAGTTATTAATGATGCACCAGTAACTTTATATGCCATCAATACAGGTAATCTCAAAGGCATTAAAGTTATCGAGCAATTGCTCACAGAAGAATATTATGGCATTGCCACCGCCAAAAATTCACCCTATTTATCACTCATCAATAACGGACTTGATACAGTTTTAAAAAACGGTACTTATTCCCAAATCTATCAAAAATGGTTTAAAGCCACTCCGCCACCATTACCAGCAAAATCACCCTATGAAAATCAAACAAACACAGGTAAACCGGGAATATTTAGCTCAATAGGCGTAATTTTCCAGGCGTTACCGACTTTATTGCAAGGCGCATTAATTACCCTGCAACTGACAATTATTTCCGTAGTGCTGGGTTTAATAGCAGGTTCATTCATTGGTATTGTGCGCCTCTCGCCTATTACTTCTGTGCGCTTCTTAGCAAGGGTTTATATTGATTTCTTTCGCGGTACGCCATTACTCGTGCAGATTTTTATGATTTATTTTGGCATCCCCGCCATTGTTCAAGAACTTAATTTTACTTTTACATTTGATCGGTTAGCGGCTGGGGTAATTGCCTTAAGCTTAAATAGTGCGGCTTACATTGCCGAAATTGTTCGGGCTGGAATTCAATCAATTGAACCAGGGCAAACAGAAGCAGCGAAATCATTAGGCTTAAATCCTATATTAACCATGCGCTTAGTGATTTTTCCCCAAGCCTTCCGGCGGATGTTACCACCTTTAGGAAATGAGTTTATTAGTTTATTGAAAGATACCAGTTTAGTAACAGTGATTGGTGTTGAGGAATTATTTCGCAAAGGACAATTAATCGTAGCTGCCAACTATCGCCCCTTTGAAGTTTATGCAGCAGTCGCCATAGTTTACTTATGTTTAACTCTGCTTTCTTCTCAAGCTTTCAGTCGCTTAGAAACTTGGATGAATCTTACTGAATCGGGTAAAGTTAGGCAAGGTAACACACCCAAGCTAAATCATAACAAAAATTGATTTGAGCAGCGTCTTACATTGGTATGATTGTTGTGAATATGTAAAGAAATGTAAATATTTTCTATTGCTGCATAAAACTCTCGTGTACTCCTGAATAAATAGATGAAGATATGGATTACGGTTTGATCAATACTGTTTTATGTGCCGATTTTAAACTGCTTTCTTTATTAGTTATTCTCATTAGCTCATATCTTGGTTGCAATTCAATTTGAAGAAAGGGATTTAATTGACATTCACGGTGAAGCTTACACTACTTACCGTCAACGTGTACCAATGCTAATTCCATTTTTGAAGAAAAATTCAGCTTGAATATTATGCTGAATTAAGTGAATTTCTGAATACAAAACCCCGCTTTCTTTAAGAAAACGGGGTTATATATTTATAATTATCTAGCAAGATGGAGATATGAAAAGCTATTTTGGCTTGTTAAAACTCCGATATTCCCAAGGATTAACAAATTTAGCATCACCCCAAATTCCGATTTTTTGTTGTTGTGCTAAAGCTTCTGCTTGCTGTACTAAATCTTTACTAGGACACTTATTTAAATAAGGACGATAAACTTTAGCTAATCCTTCCTGTAACAAAACTTGTTGAACAAAAGTCCCATCTCTTAACCGTACCTCAGCCACTTTCCGCCCATAGCGATCGCTATCTGTAATACTCAAGATAACGCGATCGCCACTTTGTTGTACCAATTGCTCTAATCTTTGCTGTGCTTTCGCACCCCAATTAAATTGATTGCGATCGCTTACTCTGTTACTAGCTTTCTCCTTCCGAGTATGGGGTATTTCCGGCGCATCCATACAAGCAAAGCGCACACTAAATTTATTACCCTCACCATCCTTAATTAATAAAGTATCACCATCACTAACCCGCTCAACCAACTCGCCAGAGACACCAAACAAGCGTTCACAACCCATCAACCCCAAAATAATTAACCCTGCACTCAATAAGATTAGTAACTTTTTGTGTAATTTAGTCATTAGTCGCCCCCTGCGGGGAATTCAAAATTCAAAATTCAAAATTCAAAATTAAATAACTTCTGCTTACCCTGCTCCTCTGCTCCTCAGCTCCTCAGATCCTCTGCTTCTTGTCATGTATTGCTTATAATACTAATGAGTTATGAAACTATCTTATTATTCACTCTTGAATCTGCCTATGCCTAAAAATAAGCCATCTCAGGCTGATTCAGATAGATTTGCCGCAATTGCTGACTATTTTAAAATGCTATCAGAGGCGAGTCGGCTGCAAATTTTGGCTTGTCTTAAATCAGGGCCGATGAATGTGATGGAACTAACGGAAGCTACTGGTTTAGGACAAGCAAATCTGTCCAAGCATCTCAAAGCCTTAACTCAAGCGGGAATAGTCACTCGTCAGCCAAAAGGAACGAGTGCTTTTTATGAGATTTCTGATCCGATGATTTTTGAACTTTGTGAACTGGTGTGCGATCGCATTAGTGAAAGAATACTACAACAAGCCGAACATCTCAAAGCCTTGCAGAACACAAAAACAATATTTTAACCCCATAAAAAAAGCACCCTAATTCTAGGGTGCTAATCTATGAAGCAGTAAGAACAGAGCAACTAGCTAGCAATGGCAGGAGCAGCCAAAGCAATAGGTTGAACTTCACCAGAAGCTAAATCTAGAGGGAAGTTGTGAGCATTACGCTCGTGCATAACTTCAATCCCCAGGTTGGCTCGATTAAGCAAGTCTGCCCAAGTATCAATTGTGCGTCCTTGGTGATCCAAAATCGAGTTATTAAAGTTGAAACCATTCAAGTTAAAGGACATGGTGCTGACACCCAAAGCTGCAAACCAAATACCAATTACAGGCCAAGCAGCTAAAAAGAAGTGTAAAGAACGAGAATTATTAAAGCTGGCATATTGAAAGATTAACCGTCCAAAGTAACCATGAGCCGCTACGATATTGTAGGTTTCTTCTTCTTGACCAAACTTATAACCAGCATTAGCTGATTCTACTTCTGATGTTTCCTTAACCAGCGTAGAAGTCACCAAAGAACCGTGCATTGCCGAGAACAAAGCCCCACCAAACACCCCAGCCACACCAATCATGTGAAACGGGTGCATGAGGATATTGTGTTCTGGTGAAAACACAATCATAAAGTTGAATGTGCCGGAAATACCCAACATCATGCCATCGGAAAAACTACCTTGTCCAATCGGGTAAATCAACAACACAGCAGTTGCAGCCGCAACGGGAGCAGAAAAAGCCACAGGAATCCAAGGACGCATTCCTAAACGGTAGCTTAATTCCCATTGCCGACCCATGTAAGAATAGATAGCTAGCAGGAAGTGGAACACAATCATTTGATAAGGGCCGCCATTGTACAGCCATTCATCCAAAGAAGCCGCTTCCCAGATCGGATAAAAGTGCAAGCCAATAGCCGCCGAAGTCGGGACTACAGTAGCACTAATCAGGTTATTCCCGTAAAGCAATGAACCGGAAACAGGTTCACGGATACCGTCTACATCCACGGGAGGCGCAGCAATAAACGCCAGAATAAAGACAATCGCCGCAGTTAAAGCAGTAGGAATCAGGATTACGCCAAACCAGCCAATATACATCCGATTTTGCGTACTGGTGATCCAATTACAGAATCTCTCCCATAAGTTCGCGCTACTGCGCTGTTCTAAAAGTGTTGTCATATTTGGTGATGAGTGCGAATAGAATGGTGAAATTTTTATAGGAAATAAAACCAATTCGTAATTAAGTAGCTGGCTTTCCCGTTCAGGTACGGGAAGGCTAGCGTTGACGTAAGAAAGTCAGATGCAATCTGAGTTTTCAAGGAAAGCATCTGTAGCTTTCTGTCAGGGAATTGGTTGAATCCGTCGTATATAAACTATATAACTGTATAGCAATACAATTGTCAAGTAGTAAATTAAAATTTTTTTTGAGTTGGCTGGTATAGAGCCTTGTAGGGTGCGTCAGATGTTGAAAATATGTTCATTTGGGCGAAATGATCTTTTCTGACGCACCCTAATCCTGGCTGCATGAAAAATCACACCGAGATGATAAAATTACTCCTCAGTTATTTAGTTAATAAATGAGCAAATCTGTCATGTCCCCGATCCTCCATCCCTTGCAGATTGGTAAACATATAGCCCGTTATCCCATCGTGCAAGCGGCAATGGCGGTGCGGGTATCTGGCGCGAAATTGGCTGGAGCAGTCGCCAATGCTGGAGGAGTGGGGATGATTGCCTCTCTGGGAATCGGGTTAGATTCTCCCTACTATAATCCACGTCAACGGAGTAGTTTTTTTACAGCCAATCGACTGGCATTAATAGATGAATTGTCCAAAGCCCGCAGTATTAGTCCAGATGGGGTGATTGGTGTCAATATTCTCGTAGGTACAAAAGATTACCCCGTATTAGCTAAAACCGCAGCAGCCGAGGGAGCAAATCTGATTATTACCGGGGGAGCATTACCGTTAGCTTTACCAGAGTACACCGGCGATAATCCCGATGTTGCCCTTGTCCCGACTGTAGCCAATGTAGACTCAGCGCAATTTATCTGTCAAACCTGGAAAAGTCGATATAACCGCCTACCCGATGCCTTAATTTTGGAAAATTGCCAGAAAGTCGGGGGACATTTTACCCAATGTGAACAGATAAACGTTCCAGGGTTTTCTATTGGCTGGGTAATTTCGCAAGTACGAGATTATTTAACCGAGACAATGGGTGTGAGAATACCCTTGATTGTCACAGGAGGAATTAGCGATCGCACCGACATTGATCAAATATTAGCAATGGGAGCAGACGGCGTGCAGATGGGTACACGCTTCATCACCACCATCGAATGTGATGCCCATCACAATTATAAACAACGTCATCTACATTCCCTAGCAGAAGATATCGTCACCGTACCCAGTCCTGTAGGAAAACCCAGCAGAGCTTTACGCAACACCTTTGCAGAGCAAATCATGGCAGAATTATCACCGGAACGGCGATGTATTGCCAACTGTTTAGAAACCTGTCTATTTAGAGACAAAGGTAAAACCTATTGCCTACTCAACGCCCTAGCTCAAGCTGCCCGTGGCGACGTAGAAAATGGTTTAATTTTCTCTGGTGCGAATGTGAGTCAAAATCAGCGTATCATGTCTGTAGCTGAACTGATGGCAGATTTGACCGCCAAGGTTTAGCACCGACAGCACGGCGAATATTTCGCCAAATCTGCGTTGCCGCCAATGCGCCATCACCCGCAGCAACCACCACTTGATTTAAGCCTACCTTCAAGTCACCAATTGCAAAAATGCGCGGGTGAGAAGTTTGACCCATCTTATCTGTTACCAAATATCCGCCTTTTTTCTCCAAATTGAAACCTTCTAAATAGGTATTGTGGTAGCGCGAACCCATAGAGATTAAACCAGTTTCCAACTCAACCACAGTACCATCCAGCAATTCCACACCCGTCATCTGATGGTTTTTCCCCAAAAATTGCTTAATTGGAGTTTCCACCAAACGATAACCATGCTGCTGTAATTGAGAACGTAATTCTGCGCTCACCGTAAATAATCCATGAGTGAAGATAGTAATGTAGGGAGTAAACCAACTGAGATTAAACACCATTTCCTCAATACTGGCTTCACTCCCCGCAAAAAACCCGCATAGTTTATCAGCCATTTCATAGCCATCGCAAACCATGCAAACGTGCAAATTATAGCCAGCGTATTCAAACACATTCTGCATATTTTCCAAAGGAGGCAGATGGTCAATAATACCACTAGCAGCAATCAGATACTTAGAACGCAACACAGAATAAACACTGTTTTGACGACCGACTTTTACCCGCACAGCAAAAGTATCGCCCTCGTCCACCACCTCGTCAACATAAGCATTTAAAAAATCTCCATCCAAAGATTCATAATGCTTTTTACCCTGTTGCAACAACACACGACCAGGAGTATCTGGAGGCAACCCCAGATAGTTATGTAACTCTTGCATCCAGAAAGAACGCGCTTTTCCCTTGTCAATAACTAGACTAGAAAGCAAATATCTTTGTAGATAGATTCCCGCAGAAAGCCCCCCAGCACCACCACCAACGATAATGGCATCATAAACATGGTCAACACGTTCCGAAAGATTAGCCTTTGATAATCGCATATCCTCACTTCTTTCCTATGGAATCAGTAAAAACTTCTCCGCGTACCCACCGTACCCCTACGGGGAAGCAAGCTACGCGCAGCGTCTCCGTTAGGAGAAGTTCTGATGTCTACGACAAGCCGCTTGCGCGTCTACGGCGGTTCGTCGTAAGGCGTTCCCGCAGGGTAGCCGCCGCTCAGACTTCTCTTTGCGCTTACTTTGCCTACCTGGAGCGTTTAAACCCACCAAGGCTTTTCACCAGTGCGGGGGTCAATCTCACGCCAAGGCGAAACCCAAATGTAATTCTCCTTAACCTCAACATGAACCAACTTCAGAGGACGATTAGCAGGGCCACGTTGTACAGAACCTTGGGCATCATAGCGTGAACCATGACAAGGACATTGGAACTGTTCATCAACAGAATTCCAAGGAAAAGTACAACCCAAATGGGTACAGTTATTAACAATACCCACCTCATCAAGAGTGCCATCCTCTTTCAGAGTTAAATAAGTAGGCTCACCAGCCAGCCCAGCAATTAAAGCCCTTGTTCCTGGTGCTTCCGCTAAAATTTGGCTGGCTGGGATAGGACGACCCATTTTGTCTTTAGCGAGGATGCTACCCTCTGCATCAGTGCTTTCGGCTGGAGGGATAAAAAACTTAGTCGCTGGATATAAGGCAGCACTAGCTGTAGCAGCAACCATCGCTCCAGTAAAGAAGTTAAGCAGTTGCCGCCTGGACATAGAAGGATTGGGTAGACTTAAGCTATCGTCCATAAACTATTTCACTCTTTACTAATCTTCAACTATTATACTACTATATAGTTATATAAATTCTCAAGGAGTTTCTCAACTCAAACAATTTCTTTTTCCCAGTCACCAGCACCGAGTACCAACTGATGACTTTCTGTTGAAGTCAGTATCTTAATTAAAAGTAATACATCACTTCTGAGAAATGACGAATGATAATAATAGAGATAAATCTATGATACGGCACACCCAAATCCCCTATGAAAAATCTTCTGTTCACTTCCTTAGCCTCTAGCCTAAGCACCCCTATTTTCACCAGTTAAACAATCAAATATTTGGAGATTTCCTGCAATGGCTCACATTGTCATCATCGGTGCAGGGTTGGGTGGTTTACCCACCGCTTATGAATTACGGCATATTCTTCCAAGGCAACATCAACTTACTGTAATTTCAGAGTCACCAAACTTTACATTTATTCCTTCATTGCCTTGGGTAGCACTGGGTTTAACTTCTCTGGACTCTGTTCAGATTAGTCTGGAACACCGATTGAGACAAAGGGGTATTAACTGGATACAGGGGCGAGTAGATCAATTAAATCCTGATACACAACAGATATGCTGTGGTGAGCAAACCATTGTCTACGATTATCTGATTATTGCCACAGGTGGAGAACTAGCACTGGATGCGTTACCTGGACTTGGCCCCGATGGATATACGCAATCAGTTTGTAATCCTCATCATGCTTTGATGGCACTTAAGGCGTGGCAGAAATTTCTGCAAGCACCAGGGCCGATAGTAGTAGGGGCGTTACCGAAAACGAGTTGTTTAGGCCCTGCCTACGAATTTGCGCTGTTAATAGACTACGTTCTACGCCAGCAGGGTTTACGAAAACAGGTATCAATTACTTTTGTGACTCCAGAACCCTATGCGGGACACTTGGGTATTGGTGGTATGGCTAATTCTGCCGAGGTGGTGAAAAAAATCATGGCAGAACGAGATGTAGAAGTTATTGAAAATGCCCAAATTAAGGCAATTGCAGCCAATCAGATTCATTTAGGAAATGGCAGAGTCTTGCCCTTTGCTTACTCCATGCTATTACCACCCTTCCGGGGGCCGCATTTTGTGCGCCAAGTCCCAGGATTAGGTAATCAGGATGGTTTCATTCCCGTATTGCCCACATACAGACATCCTGAATATCCTTCAATTTACGCGGTAGGTGTAGTTGTACAGCTAAAACCGCCAGAGGAAACACCTATACCATTAGGAGTACCAAAAACTGGACAGATGACGGAAGCAATGGGCATGGCAGTGGCACATAATATTGCCATTGAACTAGGGGTAATTTCTGCCCAACCAGTAACTCCAACACTTGATGCTATTTGCTTTGCTGACTTTGGCAACACAGGAATTTTATTTCTTGCTAACCCGGTGTTACCTGATGTAGTCACAGGCAAACGTCGGCGGGCTGTAGCCTTGAGTGGGGCTTGGGTAAGTTGGGCAAAAAGTGCGTTTGAGAAGTATTTTTTAGCCAAAATGCGTTTTGGGACTGCTGTACCTTGGTTTGAAAGGATAGGGTTGAAATTCTTGGGATTATCGTTAGTGAAACCTATTCAAGTACAGAGTAGTGGAAACATCAGCCAAGAAATTTCTTGAAGAAAAATACAGCATGAAATTTTCTCTGATTAAACAATGAGGCAGAAATTATGAATTGTCAAAGAAACCGCCGCAGATATCATCAAATAAGTGGTTTGTGTGCTGTGGCGATCGCCTCTAGCACTACTAGCCCAACTACCGCTTATAATCCAAGTACGGAGTTGAATGCCAAAACCCAACAGGCAATGATTGATGCTATCAACGATGAATATTACGCCCGTGCTTTTTACACAGCAGTAATTAACAAATTTGGTGCAGTGCGTCCGTTTAGTAACATTGTTCACGCTGAAGATAGACACGTTTCTTTGTGGAATCACCTATTTACTAAATACGGGCTGCCCATTCCTCCTGATACATTTATGGGCAATGTCCCAGCACCTGATACTCTACAAACTGCGTGTCAAGCGGGAGTAGAATCAGAAATAGCCAATGTTCAGATGTATGACCGCTTTTTAGAATTTGTTCAAGAAGCAGATTTACGAAATGCTTTCACCCAACTCCGTCATGTTTCTCAAAATAACCATCTTCCGGCTTTTCAACGTTGCGTTAGTCGTTATTAGGGAATGGGGAATAGGGAAAAACGATTTTCTTGGTTCTGCTTTGTGTAGATTTTTGTGAAAATAATTAAACGCAGATGAACGCAGATGAACGCAGATGAATCTGTGTTCTATTCGTTTGTAATCCGCTATAATTTCTGTTCTTAAACTTTTAATCTTTTTGAATTTAATGATGGATTTGGATAATATTCTCAAACAGTATGCTGCTGGAGAACGGAATTTTCAGCGAGTCAATTTACAAGAAGCTGAATTAACAAATGTCAACTTGACAGGTGCAGATTTTAGTTATGCTGATTTGCGTCAGACGCGCTTGGGAAAAACTAACCTCAGCCATGCTTGTCTACAGTCAGCCGACTTGAGTGAATCGATTCTTTGGGGAATAGATTTGAGTGCGGCAGACTTATATCATGCCATTCTCAGGGAAGCTGATTTGACAGGTGCAAAGTTAATTCAAACTCGTTTGGAATCCGTAAACTTAATTAAAGCTAGTTTATGTGGGGCAAATTTAACTGGTGCAAATCTCTCTGGTTCTTTGCTATTTCAAGCAGATTTGCGTCCTAGTTCCAACCAGCGCACAGATTTGGGATATGCCATTTTGACTGGGGCAGATTTGAGTTACGCTGACTTGAGAGCAGCTACTCTACATCACGCCAACTTAGATAAAGCAAAATTGTGTCGGGCAAATCTGGGTAAAACAATTCAATGGGGAAATTTAGCGGCGGATTTAACTGGAGCTAGTTTGCAAGGTGCAGACCTGAGTTACGCTAATTTAGATAGTGCCATTCTTCGCCAAGCAAATCTGCAAGGGGCAGATTTAACAGGAGCAATCCTCACAAATGTAGAATTAGAAGGGGCAATCATGCCTGATGGTACGGTTCATGAATAGTCATTAGTCATTAGTCATTAGTCATTGGTCATTGGTCATTGGTCATTAGTTATTCTCCCCTACACCCTTAAATTAGGGAAATTTTCGCTCTCGCACATCTACAGCGTAATCTTGTACAGCTTTGGTAATTGTTTCTCGCAGGTTAGTATAAACTTTGGCGAATGGGGGCTGTTTTTCTGATATGCCCAGTACATCAGAGGTAACTAAGACCTGACCATCACAGTGAGAACCTGCACCGATACCAATGGTGGGAATGCTGAGTTTTTGTGTAATCTCCATTGCCAAATCGGCGGGAATATGCTCTAAGACAATGGAAAAAACACCAGCTTGTTCGAGGGCGATCGCTTCGTTTAAAATTCTTTGGGCTGTTTCCTCAGTTTTTCCCTGTTGTCGCAAACCCAATTGATGAATTGACTGGGGTGTTAAACCCACATGACCCATCACCGGAATACCCGCCTGTACCAACCGTGCTACAGTTTCCACCATTGCCGGATAACCACCTTCTAACTTCACGGCTTGCGCTCCAGTTTCCTTTAATACTCGCCCAGCCGAATGTATTGCTTGAGAGATGCTTTCTTGATAGGTGAGAAACGGTAGGTCTACCACAACTAAGGCACGTTTTACACCCCGACGTACAGCCTTAGCATGGTGTAGCATTTCTTCTAGGGTAATGGGCAGCGTGGTTTGATAACCCAAAACTACAGCCATCGAGTCCCCGACTAAGATTAAGTCTACACCAGCCGCATCGAGAATGTGAGCGATCGCATAATCCCATGCGGTCAACGCCACTATTGCGCGTCCCTGTTGTTTCCATTGAATTAATTGCTGGGTAGTAACTGCCATTTTTAAATCGGGAGTAGGGAGTAGGGGAGCAGAGGGAACAGGGGAGCAGAGGAAGTAGAGGAGATTAATTTCTCAAAATTCTTGAATTTTGAATTTTGAATTTTGAATTTTGAATTTTGAATTTTGAATTTTGAATTGATTTGTCCCCAGTCCCCAGCCCCTCATTTCACAGCACGACTGAAAGCTAGATGAGGTTTTGCACGATCCATTTTAGGCATTAACCAAGCCAGACCTTCACTCGTACCCACCCATAATTTATTAGCAAGGTCGGGTACAAGTGTTAGCACTCGACTGGAAGGAAGCCCAGCTACTTCATCTAAGACAGCACCTGTGTTTGGATTTAATCGTAACAAACCATTGTTAGTCCCTACCCAAACACTACCATCTTCAGAAAAACTAACTGCTGTGACATTCCTGCCACGTAAACGAGTCACAGACCGCAATACTATTCCAGTTTTAGGGTTAATCACCAATAAATTATTCGGCATTCCTGCCCAAATTAACCCTTCTGGACTAATAGCTAAAGCTTGTACGGTCGTACCGGGTAAATCGTTAATGCGTTTCATAATCAACGCACTGGCGGTATTTACTCGGACTATACCATCCAAAGTACCAACCCACAATTGACCCTCAGCATCTAAAGTCATAGTATTGGCACTCACACCCGGCAAATTTTTGAGTGTGGTCATAATTAAGCCTTGGTCTGGACTAATTAAAGCTAAACCACTATCAGTCCCAGCCCACAAATAGCCCCGCTTGTCAACCAGCAATGACAACACCCTTTTGGAAGGCAAAAATAAATTTTGGGCTGTGATTTCATTCGTGCGGGGTTCTACCCGAATTAGTCCTTCATAACTTCCCACCCACAAACGCCCTACTTTATCTTGGGCTAAAGCCCCAATAGCCGTATTGGGTAGACTAACACGCGCCAAAATTTTACCTGTTTTCGGGTCAATCCGCGATAAACCCCGCCAAGAACCTACCCAGAGATTACCCGCATAATCTCCCAGCAAGTTACTTACACGATAATCAGTTTCTATCGCTCGCTCTTGCAACCCCCGTTCATCAGGTAAAGGGTCTACTCGTGGTGGTGGTGCAGATGCAGGATAAGAAGGAGTTAACTCGGATGGTTTAATGTCAGGAGTTTTGGGTGATGGCGGATTACTATCTTGGTTTTGGGCTTTGACTGCAATGCTCGGCATCACAATTAAGCCCAACAATATAGAAATAGAAGTAATTAGTAAGTTAAGACGCTGGCGAAGTAATACCATAGCAAAATTTCCTTTAAAGACAGTACCTAGAACTATTGCCTAAATTAGCTAAAGGTTAACTTCAGTTTTCCCCCAGTTGGGATTTTATCAACAGGCAAAAGGGGAGATGAGGAAGATGAGGAAGATGAGGAAGATGAGGGAGTAGGGGAGGCAGCCGCGTGGGCGGGTTTCCCGACTTGAGCGGACTGCCGTGAGCAGAGGGGAAAAATCCAATCCCCAGTACCCAGTCCCCAATCAACAGCCTCAGTCCTCATTACAATTACCATGCTTTTTTGTAAAGTGTTTTTTACAAAATGTTGCAATATTTATGTAATAAAAAAATTAAATATATAAGTTAAGAACTTTCAAAGATTAACTTATGCCATTTATTGATATATTGTGAGACAAGCTACAAATTACGTGGTGTGCAACTTTTGATCTGGCCCTGATCACTCTCATAAGTGTTCCGCCAAGTAAACTCTCTCCTGTTGAATGTTTCTGGATAATCAGGAAGATATCAGGAAAGTATAGGCGGAAACTGATGAAAAGAAAACCAATTCCCTAATTACACTGGGATTATGGAATATAATCACACTTTCGGCATAAAGCCAAGGTAGTGAGGGGATAGAGGAATTTAGTGGAGTGAGAAAAACAGATAAAAGAGAATTTTTAAATGATGGCATGGGGGATAATGCAAAAGCGTTAAGTTATGCAATCCTAGATGGGAAAGACACT
Organism: Anabaena sp. CA = ATCC 33047; assembly: GCF_963870205.1. Taxonomy (NCBI): domain Bacteria; kingdom Bacillati; phylum Cyanobacteriota; class Cyanophyceae; order Nostocales; family Nostocaceae; genus Anabaena; species Anabaena sp. CA = ATCC 33047. The sequence continues at coordinate 522,403 of NZ_CAWMSA010000044.1, forward strand.
GGTAAAGAAGCTAACAACTTAGACTAAGTGTCAAAAGCAGAAAATCGCCACCCTCTACCAAAAAAAACTCGAAAAAAAGTTATTGCTGTTTTTCTCCTTGCTGATGGGGAGATAGGGCGGTTGTGAGAAAAATTGCACAGAACGTGATTTGATTAATAAAAAGAGTGACATCTTGGAAGGATAGATATGTCTTACGCTCAAACGAAGACTCAGTCAAAAGCTGGGTATCAAGCCGGGGTTAAAGATTACAGATTAACTTATTACACACCAGATTACACACCAAAAGATACAGATATTCTGGCGGCATTCCGTGTTACACCCCAGCCTGGAGTACCTCCCGAAGAAGCAGGTGCGGCTGTAGCGGCTGAGTCTTCCACCGGTACTTGGACAACTGTGTGGACAGACTTGTTAACCGACCTAGATCGTTACAAAGGTCGTTGCTACGACATCGAACCAGTTCCAGGCGAAGACAACCAATTTATCTGCTACGTTGCTTATCCCCTGGATCTGTTTGAAGAAGGTTCTGTTACCAATATGTTTACCTCCATCGTAGGTAACGTATTCGGTTTCAAAGCTTTGAAAGCCCTGCGTTTGGAAGACTTGCGGATTCCTGTAGCTTACCTCAAGACATTCCAAGGCCCTCCCCACGGTATTCAAGTTGAGCGTGACAAATTAAACAAATACGGTCGTCCTCTGTTGGGATGTACCATTAAACCCAAGTTGGGTCTGTCTGCTAAAAACTACGGTCGTGCTGTATACGAATGTTTGCGCGGTGGTTTGGACTTCACCAAAGACGACGAAAACATCAACTCTGCACCTTTCCAACGGTGGCGCGATCGCTTCTTGTTCGTGGCTGATGCTATCCACAAATCTCAAGCAGAAACAGGTGAAATCAAAGGTCACTACCTGAACGTCACCGCTCCTACCTGCGAAGAAATGCTCAAGCGCGCTGAGTACGCTAAAGAACTCGGCATGCCCATCATCATGCACGACTACCTAACCGCAGGTTTCACCGCTAACACCACCTTGGCACGTTGGTGTCGTGATAACGGTTTATTGCTGCACATCCACCGCGCGATGCACGCTGTAATCGACCGTCAAAAGAACCACGGTATCCACTTCCGTGTATTGGCGAAAGCTCTGCGGATGTCTGGTGGTGACCACATCCACACCGGTACAGTAGTAGGTAAATTGGAAGGCGATCGCGCCATCACAATGGGCTTCGTTGACCTGTTGCGTGAAAACTACGTTGAGCAAGACAAATCTCGTGGTATCTACTTTACCCAAGATTGGGCTTCCATGCCTGGTGTAATGGCAGTTGCTTCCGGTGGTATCCACGTATGGCACATGCCCGCCCTGGTAGAAATCTTCGGTGACGACTCCGTACTACAATTCGGTGGTGGTACACTCGGACACCCCTGGGGTAACGCTCCTGGTGCAACCGCTAACCGTGTTGCACTGGAAGCTTGTATCCAAGCTCGTAACGAAGGTCGTAGCCTAGCTCGTGAAGGTAACGATATTATCCGCGAAGCTGCTAAGTGGTCTCCAGAATTGGCTGCTGCTTGCGAACTGTGGAAAGAAATTAAGTTCGAGTTTGAGACTGTTGATACCGTCTGATAAAGGCTGAAGGTGTAAGGATGAAGGTTAAATAAAAATTACTTCATCCTGAAACACGATACACTTCATCCTTTAGAAGGGCTGGGTCAAGCATGAACCTCAAGCAAATTGCGAAAGATACAGCCAAAACACTCCAAAGCTACCTGACTTATCAGGCACTAAGGACTGTGCTGGCACAGCTAGGCGAAACAAATCCACCGTTGGCACTTTGGCTGCATAACTTTTCTGCCGGGAAAGTCCAGGATGGCGAAAAATACATCGAAGAACTCTTTCTCGAAAAGCCTGACTTAGCATTGCGAATAATGACAGTCAGAGAACATATAGCTGAAGAAATCGCTGAATTCCTACCAGAAATGGTTGTGACTGGTATTCAGCAAGCCAACATGGAAAAACGCCGCCAGCATTTAGAACGCATGACGCAGGTGAGTTTATCCCATCCCAGTCCTGAGTCAGAACAACAGCAATTTTCCGATCCTGACTGGGATAATTTAGCCAGTTAGGAAAATTCCAAGTCGTCACACAATAGCAAACCGTTATTATTAGCTATGCAAACCCTACCAAAAGAGCGTCGCTACGAAACCCTTTCTTACCTACCCCCCCTCACCGACGCTCAAATTGAGAAGCAAGTTCAGTACATTCTGAATCAAGGCTACATTCCAGCAATTGAGTTCAACGAAACCTCTGAACCCACCGAATTTTACTGGACAATGTGGAAGCTGCCTTTGTTCAATGCTCAAAGCACCCGCGAAGTATTGGGCGAAGTTCAAGCTTGCCGTTCTCAATATCCTACCCACTACATCCGTGTTGTAGGTTTCGACAACATCAAGCAGTGCCAAATCCTCAGCTTCATCGTACACAAACCCAGCAGATACTAAAAGCTGATTTGGTTTAAATAATTTATCCATCAAAGAGAGGTAGAGTTTTCTATCTCTCTTTTTTTAGCCACACACTATTAGTGATGCTTGGGTTAATTGGTTTAGATAAGAATTGCTTATACTAGATGTAGCAACACTCCTGTGAAGAATCTGCCAATGACATCATGACATGAGGCAAGTTTTAGCAGTGTGACAACAAGGTTTAAACTCTACCGAATATCAGACATTTATACAACACTTATCCAAATAGTCTTAAGGCATAAAATAAGAATATTGACAGGTTATTCAAGGTGAAATTATGACAGCAATTGCTTTAGATGAAGCGTCTCAACATTTACCAGAATTAATTGAAGCAGCACTGGGCGGTGAGGAAATTATCATCATGCGAGATAATCAACCTGTTGTAAAGTTAACTCCTGTAGAGCCAGTTAAACGCCGCCGCCAACCTGGAAGTGCCAAAGGCTTAATTACAATAGCTGATGACTTTTTTTAGTATTGCCCACCTGACTGTAATTGCAATACAGTAATTGGTGCAAGATGTAAGTAAATGAATATTGTAAAATTACTAACTTTTTATTACCATGTTTAATAACTTAGATTTTCTTAAAGCACACCCAGCATTCGATAAGCTAGAAATTATTAAAAAAGGAACTTATTATACAATCTATCGGCCAAAGACTGACAGTGATAGGGATTGTTACAAAACTTTATTTCTACAATATTTCAAAAACTTTGTTATTCTTATTGAATATGGATGTTTTATTGATCATTTTATAATTATTGAACGAAATTATTTTGACAATACTAAAGCACATAACTTAAAAGAAAAATGTTACCGTTTTTTACCAAAGCTAGATGAGGATAATAGTAGCCGACCTCAAGATGGAGACCTTTTAGATGAAAAAAAATATTGGTCTATTCTCAATGATAGCTTTGTTCAAGAAATAGAAATATGTTATCGCAGGATTATAGATACAGAAGATACCCATACAAGTAGCTATAGATTAGTATCTGGTGGTATTTTGCATACCAGAGCTATTGCTACTTTATTTAATCTTCTGTCTGCGCTTGAAAATATATGGAACTCTTTCAAAGCATTAAATATAGTTAAAAGAACAAGATTTTTGCCTATCTCTTCTACGAATTTCCCCCACATTACATCAAAAGACTATTTAGAAGACACAAACATAAATAAATTGTCTGATCTTAAGGAAGTTATCCTTTTGAATGATGACGAAAGTAGTTACCGTTATTTCTATCCTGAAGATGTAGAAGCAGAAAAGGAACGTCGTCGCAAAGAAGCAGCAGCAAGAAAGAAGGAACGGGAGCAGGAAAGAAAGGAATATATGCAACTAGAGGCAAGAGAGTGGGTAAATTTTGGATATTATGCAGCTATGGTTGACGAGGGAGAATTAGCTCCTGATGATCCTAGATATCCCTTCTGATCAGAAGTGCCACTTTATCTGGGTATTAAGTTTTTTTTAGTTGAGCTACTGAGCAACCAGGAATTTTTACCAAAAGATTAGTAAACATAAGATACCAAAAAAATTTAACATTAATTGAATACAACATTATCAGTGATAATTTTATGAGTTATTACATTGCTCCGCGATTTTTGGATAAACTAGCTGTTCACATCACTAAAAACTTTTTAAATCTTCCTGGTGTGCGCGTTCCCTTGATTTTGGGTATTCACGGACGCAAAGGTGAAGGAAAAACTTTTCAATGTGAGTTAGCTTTCGAGAAAATGGGTGTGGAAGTTACACTCATCTCTGGCGGTGAATTGGAAAGTCCCGATGCAGGAGATCCAGCCAGGTTGATTCGGTTGCGCTATCGGGAAACCGCAGAACTGATTAAAGTACGTGGTAAAATGTGCGTACTGATGATTAATGATTTAGATGCAGGTGCGGGTCGCTTTGATGAAGGCACTCAATATACTGTCAACACTCAGTTGGTGAATGCCACACTGATGAATATTGCTGATAATCCCACAGATGTACAATTACCGGGAAGTTACGATTCAACACCTCTAAGGCGTGTACCAATTATTGTCACAGGTAATGATTTTTCTACCCTCTACGCGCCGTTAATTCGAGATGGGCGGATGGAAAAATTTTATTGGGAACCTCACCGCGATGAAAAGGTGGGAATTGTCGGTGGAATTTTTGCAGAAGATGGACTGTCACAACGTGACGTAGAAAAGTTAGTTGACAGTTTCCCCAATCAATCAATTGACTTTTTTAGTGCTTTACGTTCCCGAATTTACGACGAACAAATCCGCGACTTCATTCATCAAGTGGGTTATGAGAATGTCTCGTTGCGCGTGGTGAATAGTTTAGAAGGGCCACCAGCATTTAAAAAACCTGATTTTACCTTGTCTCATTTGATTGAGTCTGCTAACTTCATGGTGGCTGAACAAAAACGCATCGAAACTTCTCAATTGGTGGATGAATACAATCGTCTGAATCGAGGTAGAAGTTATCAACCTGCATCACCTGTTGCCGAAATAGCAACGAGTCAGCCGTCACCGAATGGAGTTAATCAACCCCAGAGTGCGAGTCCCCATATCAGCCTAGAGACACAAGAACAAATCCGGCAAATCTTGGCTCAAGGTCATAAAATTACCTTTGAACACGTTGATAATCGCCGTTTTCGTACAGGTTCTTGGCAAAGCTGCGGTACAATTCACGTCGATGCTGAGTCTGATGCCATCTCGACTTTAGAATCTTGTTTAGCAGAGTATAGGGGTGAGTATGTGCGCTTGGTAGGGATTGATCCGAAAGCCAAGCGACGGGTTGTGGAGACGATTATTCAGCGTCCGAATGGGACAAATTAGGAGGACTGACGTAACTGGTATCATACCCTAGCCCTTATCTTGAGGACTTTAGTCCTCAAGATAAGGGCTAGAGCCGCTTACTACAAACAAAAAATTAGTCTTTTTTGTCACACTGGCGAAGGTTATACCCAGATACCCGACTTCTCAAATAAGTCGGGTATCTATCTGTGATCTTGAGCTACTTACCAGACAGAAAAGCAAATTCTGATTGAATATTCCAGCGTCTACCGTCGTGAATCAACAGCGTTAACTTGTCTGCTGTAAACTCAAAGTGTAGCTGACGATGTTCAAATTCTGGCCATGCAGCTTTAAAGTTTTGTTTGGTTAAATCTCGAAACGCTACCGTTAGATGCGGCGCAAACGGGCGGTTTTTGCCAACTTTGTCAATAATTTCTAAGTTGGCTTCTAGATGCAGCATCAAGTCACATTGTAAACTCAGCAGTTCTGCACTTCTGACTACATTTATATATATGACGCGAGGCACAAAGGCGGCAAACCCACTGAGAGTCATAGATAATGGCTGCTGCTGTTGGGCGAACTCCAACAAAGATGCTTCCATCCTTGATAAATCATCATTCACCCATTCAAAGGGCGGTTGTAAAGTAATGTGTGGTGGTGACTTTTGCGCGTGCTTACTAGCATAGTTATCAGCAAAGTGCTGCTTGATTTCGTTGGCGTAATCTTGAATATGCTGGGGTGGTAGCAGCGCAATGAAAAATCGGCTTTTGGAGGAATTCAAAATACAACAAGATAAAAGCAGATAATCTTTACAGATATTAGAACATATTCGTGATCAAGGTTGCTAGGAAAATGCCGTGGTTCGTCAAGATTGAGGAGGGGAAAGTGGATAAATCCATCTTTGACCAATACATACCTGCTCATAAAGCCTATGTTCAAGAGTTAATTGCCCAAGGTCATCAAGCCAAATCAGGTTATTGGGCAAGATATGGCGGTGGGATGTTGCTGTTTGAGGCTGGCTCGATGGAGGAAGCCGAGTCCATAGTCGCTAATGACCCCTTGGTGAAAAACGGCTGTGTCAACTACAAACTTTATGAATGGAAAATTGTTGTTGAATAATACACAATTACCGAAATTAGTGTTATATTATGTTTAGACCTGGATCTATGCGACTGCAACGCCTAAACCTTGTCAGGACCGGAAGGTAGCAGCAACACAGGATGCTTGTGGTAGGCGTAGTCTCCGGGTCGCCCTATTTGTTAGGAGCAATCACCAGCAATGGCCGGTTTTGGAAATTTGGTTCAAAAAGCTTTTTACCTTGGTGTCGGGTTAGCTTCTTACGCAGGTGAGAAGGCCGGGGAAAAACTAACTGAACTGCGATCGCAAGCCCAAAAACTGGCGGATGAAATGGTGGCTAAGGGCGAAATGACCACAGAAGAAGCCCGGCGGTTTGTGGACGATATGATGAAGCAAGCCCAACAAGCACCAACATCGGCTGAGACTCCTGAAAAACCGCCAGCTTCCGAGCCTCGTCGCATCGAAATTTTAGAGGACAACGAAGAACCGACGGTCAAACAAGCATCAACAGAAAATGTGGATCAACTCCGCGAACAAGTGCTAGAACTGCAAGAAGAGTTAAAGAGATTGCAAAAAGATTAGTCATTAGCAACTTTTTAGCTGTTGCATCAGCAGTTAGCACCGTGCAACGGTATTGAATCACATCCACAAGAATCTATAATAGATAATACCTAGGGTGTACTCTAGTGCTTCAAGCCAAGTAGCACTAAGCGTCCTGTTGACCGTCAGTATGGGCGTTAAATTTATGGAACAGTGGCAAAAAGATTTAATGGAAATTGTCGAAACCGTGGCTGATGAAGTAGAGCGTCTTTTCCTAGGAATGAGTGAAATGGTAGATGCTTTTTTTGAGTTATCAGAAGAAATTGTCGAGGAAGTTCAGAACTCCATTGCAACTGAAGTTGACCAGTATCTACAGGAGATAACTGAACCGTTTTTAGACGTTTATGAGGAACTGGAAGACATTATAATTGATGCTGATCCGGGTTTTCCCTATTCAGTTGAACCCTCAGCCGAACAAAATCCGGCTTGCATTGGCTGTCAGAATTATCATGGTCATGTGTATGGTGGTAATTTATTAGTTTGTGGTATCCATCCACATGGCTGGGATGATGGGAATTGTCCAGACTGGGAGAAAGAGTAGTGTTGAGTGGTGATTGCGGAATGTTAAGTTAGTAATGTTTGGTTTCTCTATATTGCTAACACAGCTACCGCAGTAACTTATGAGTAATTCCTCACCTGAAACAGTATCTCAGTCTAGCCAAGAAATGAAGTATGGCGAGCGTAACATTGCGGAAGGAGAATTAATTACCTTTCCTAACCCGCGTGTGGGTAGACGTTATGACATTAATATTAGTTTGCCGGAATTTACTTGTAAGTGTCCATTTTCCGGCTATCCTGATTTTGCGACAATTCATATTACCTACGTGCCTGATGAGCAAGTTGTAGAATTAAAGGCTTTAAAACTTTATATTAACAGTTACCGCGATCGCTATATTTCTCACGAAGAAACAGCTAACCAAATTCTCGATGATTTTGTCGCTGCTTGTGAACCTTTAGAAGTGACAGTGAAAGCAGATTTTGCGCCTCGTGGTAATGTTCACACTTTTGTAGAAGTGCGTCACATTAAGTAAATTAGGTAGGGGATGAGGGAGATGTAGCTTTAGCTTCTCTTTCAGAGACGCTAACGCGAACCCGCAGGGTGGGAGATGAGGGAGATGAGGGAGAATTTTTTACCCAGTCCCCAGTCCCCAGTCCCCAGTCCCCAGTCCCTATACTGTAGTAGACTGGGAACTTAAGCTGTCTAAAATTTCTAAAACTTCTTGTTCAAAAGCTACTTGAGCGCGATTAGTTTTACCACCAATATACAAGCGATCGCCTGTTTTTAATGCCCAAATTTGGGAGTGGGAAAAATAACTCATCACTGTACCCAACATTAACACAGCAAACCCTGTATAAACAATGGGAATACCAGGGTCAGCTTTAATTTGTAAGCCAGTGCTACCAACTACATCTAAAACTTTCAGTGTCACACCATTAACTTGGGTAGACATTCCCGCGCGGACAGTATCAACTAATTTACCTTCAGCATCGTAAATTAACACCATCCCCTGCAAGTCTTTAGCTAATAGGGAGACTCCTGTACTCATATCTGGTTTGGTAGGAATCCAAGTCCCCCAAATTCGTCCCTTACCATTGGTGTTTAATAATGCCATTGGTAGCTGAAAAATCGGACTTTTGTTAATCCGAATTCTTACAGATGAAATTCCCCAATCAGTTTGATAGAAAGTTACGCCATGATAACGCAAAGGTTGATTAACAAAAATCTTTTTGTGGTCAACTTCCTCTCCCTGACTATTCAAGACTGACATATCAGAATAAAATTGGTCAATGCCACCTTTAGGAGTGTAATCAATCCAAAAACGATTCACTTTTATAGACCAATCTTTGGGGATTTGGGCAGATGCTAAAGGGCCAGCATCAATAATATTTTTAACTTGAAAAGTTTCACCACTGGGAATCATTTCTTGGGCAATAAACCCGGTCATTGCTCCCCAAATTGCCCCTAATAAAATGGCGACAATACCAATATGAACAATAATTGGGCCGATGCGTCCGATTATCCCTTTACGGGCGTAAAGAATATCATCCTTTTCTTGAAAGATTTTATAACGACGGTTTTGTAAAATTTGGCTTAAAGAATTTAAAGAACCAGTATCTAGTTCTGCACTTAAAGCGAGTTTTTGAAATTGTCGTGGTTCTTCGTAATATTTCCAGCGACGGGCTGCTTTTAAGGCTGGTAACTGACGGGTGAAAGTACAAGCAGTTAAGCTAGTCCCGAATAAAACCAGTAAAGCTAAAAACCACCAAGTGCGGTAAACATGATCTAAGCCTACGACTTGAATCACTTTCCAAGTCAGGAAACCGAATAAAGCCGGGTGTTCTGGGTAGTTAGCTTGATAGAATGCGGGTGATTGACCTTGCTCGATGACAGTACCAGTGATGCTAAAGAGGGCGATGATTAATAATAGAGCGATCGCCAGTCGTAAATCTGTCAGTACAGGTAAAAACTCTCGCCGCAAAAATCGCCCTGGTACTGACCACCAAGGGGAAGGGGTGGACACGGAATTATCTATAGTCATTGCTTACAAACTGCCAAGGGGAATCCGAGAAATTAGAGAAAATACGCCAAATCCGACCAAAAGCGCGCCGCTAACTGGATTTATCCAACCAGACCAGCGACGCAATTCTAGTAATCTTTTAATTGCAGCTGTAAAAGTACCTGCTACAATTAAAGGTGCAACATATCCGGCTGTATAGGAAATTAACAACACAGCACCTAAAACTAAGTCTTGGGTATTCGCCACCCAACCCAACAGACTGGCTAAAACAGGTGTGCTACAGGGGGAAGCGACTAAACCAAAAGTTAAGCCAATAGCATAGGAACGCACCCCAGGCGGTAAATCTGAAGAAATCCAATTAGTATCACCAAAAGAGGGGAGTTGCAGAGGTAACGCTTCCAGTAAATTCAACCCCATGATAATGGCGATAATGCTCACAATAATCGGCAAACCCAGCCCTATTTGACCGTAGACTTTGCCGACCAAAGCAGCTATAATACCTAAACCTGCCAATGTCGTGGCTAACCCTAGAGCAAACCAAGTTGATTGAGCAGCTGCTTGCAGACGGCTTTTAGCTTCATAACCGCCAATGTAACCGATGGTGATGGGCAGCATAGAAAGCATACAAGGAGTCAGGCTAGTAAGTAAACCGGCTGTAAAAATGATGCCAATACTCAGCAAACTCAAGTGTGTTAGTTGTTGAGAGACAAGGGTGTTGGCAAATTGTTCTAGTTGATATAGTCGGGTTTGCAGATTCTCCAGCATGGGGTATTAGTTGGGCAAGAAATGCTTAATCTGCTTGAATTGTAGCTTACTTTGGGGTGTAAGGGTGTAGTGGTGTAGGGGTATAAGGGTATAGGGGGATGAGGAAAAGTAAGAAATTAATAACTAATAACTAATGACTTTAAACTTGTTTCTTTTAGTTTTCGCTAGTGCGTCACTGTGCTAGTTAGAGGCTCAGATTTTGCACTATTTCTAATTAGCATAAGGCGATGCACACCCAACAACTTGAAGCTAAATTTTTGAGCAAATTCCCAGCAATGCCCACCCTACACATCACTAATGACTAGCAATAATTCTTACTTTTGTATTGTGGGTGAATTTATGGGAACAGAAGGTGTAGAATCACTGCGATATTGCTCAAAACCTAGATATCCCAAAAACAATATTAATCCTAGCAAAGCCAGAACTTGAAGAGATTTTTCGATGGTAATAAAACCGCGTATAAATTTATTCATTGCCATCATTTTGCTTTGATGCTCAAATTTCTACTTAAGTAACTACATTATCTCAATCTCAATTTTCGCAAACTAGCGATCGCTGTAATTTTCCGATTCTACAAAATCTGACAAGCTCTGCATTTTTTCGCTTTCATACCTAAGATTCTGCTTTTACGAAACAGCGACAGCGTAACGCACCAGTATTCATGGTTTGGTGCATTACGCTAAATGCTAACGCACCCTACTGGATTGACACAGCTAATTTAGTGCATTAGGAAACTCTTGTGGGATGGTCATCTTGACCGTCCTGTGCAGGCAAGATGCCTGCACCACAAGAAATCTTGTATTATATTTGTGCATCATTTTAGTCGTGTCAGTCCACTACAAGTATTTAGATTTAGAACCTAAAGTATTTAATAAATCCCGCAACACCTGAAAAAGTTACGATAAATACACTGTAGTAACTCCTCCCGCACCTCTACCCCAGACTCAATCATTGCAACGCTGAAAGTCTGATGAATATGTATTTCTAGATATTGAGTACATTCCTAATATTTGTTAAGAAATATATATTGGCAGATGAGATAATAGTAGGCGAAATATTGTACTAGCCATTAGCCACATTCAATATCTATATATATCGTTTTCTCACCTAACGAGGTAAAAACTTATCTGCGTTTATCTGCGTTTATCTGCGTTCAATTCTGACTGATTTTACCTCACTTGAATGGGTATTGCTATAACTCAGCATAATTCCCAGCATAAATATAACAATAAACTTCCTGGCTCTGGCTATTTATCAGGTTTTTATTTCCGGGTTCTCTGCATCCAATAAACCACCCATAGAAGTTGAGACAGGGAAACAAATTAATGAGTAAAAACTTTGCTATTATTGACGGCAATGAAGCTGTCGCGCGTGTGGCGTACAAATTAAACGAAGTCATCGCCATTTATCCTATCACCCCCTCATCACCGATGGGAGAATGGACGGATGCTTGGGCGGCGGAAAGTCGTCCGAATTTGTGGGGAACTATCCCCAGTGTAGTACAGATGCAAAGTGAAGGCGGCGCGGCGGCGGCGGTGCATGGTGCATTACAAACAGGTGCTTTAAGTACCACTTTCACCTCCTCTCAGGGACTCTTGTTAATGATTCCCAACCTCTACAAAATTGGGGGAGAATTAACCAGCACTGTCGTTCACGTTGCGGCTAGGGCTTTAGCTACCCATGCACTATCTATTTTCGGTGATCATAGTGACGTAATGGCAGCCCGTGGTACTGGGTTTGCTATGCTGTGTTCGGGTTCGGTGCAGGAAACTTATGATTTTGCTGTCATAGCTAACGCGGCTACTCTAGAAACACGGGTTTCCTTCTTACACTTCTTTGATGGCTTCCGCACCTCCCATGAAGTGCAGAAAATTGAGTTATTATCAGATAATGATTTGCGATCGCTGATTAACGAAGACCAAATCTTTGCACACCGCGCCCGCGCCCTTTCCCCAGACAAACCATTATTACGGGGTACAGCCCAAAACCCTGATGTTTTCTTCCAAGCCCGTGAAGGTGCTAACCCTTACTACAACGCCTGTCCTGAGATTGTACAGGCAATCATGGATAAATTCGGGGAACGCACAGGCAGATTTTACCAACTTTATGAATATCACGGCGCAAAGAATGCCGAGCGCGTGATTATTCTCATGGGTTCTGGTTGTGAAACCGTCCATGAAACAGTAGATTATCTGAACGCCCAAGGTGAAAAAGTTGGGGTTCTGAAAGTAAGACTGTATCGCCCCTTTGATATTAGCAGATTTATCCAAGCTATACCTAAGAATGTCAAGGCGATCGCAGTTCTCGACCGCAGCAAAGAACCAGGAAGTGCCGGAGAACCTTTATATTTAGATGTAGTCACCGCTATTCATGAAGGTTGGGGAAAGAAAAAGCAGCCCAAACTTGTCGCCGGGCGTTACGGGTTATCCTCAAAAGAATTCACCCCAGCGATGATCAAAGCTGTCTTTGATAACTTAGCCCAAACTACACCTAAAAATCATTTTACCATTGGGATTCATGACGATGTTACCCACACATCCCTAGACTATGACCCGACTTTCTCCACCGAAGCGGATAACGTTGTACGGGCGATGTTTTACGGGTTGGGTTCTGATGGTACAGTAGGAGCTAACAAAAACTCGATTAAGATTATTGGAGAAGGAACAGACAACTACGCTCAAGGCTATTTTGTCTACGACTCCAAAAAATCAGGTTCAATGACGGTTTCACATCTGCGCTTCGGTTCTCAACCAATACGTTCTACCTATCTCATTAACCAAGCTAACTTTATTGGTTGTCACCACTGGGGATTTTTAGAACGCATCGATGTGTTAAAATCGGCGGCGACGGGTGCGACTCTTTTAGTCAACAGTCCATACAATGCGGATGAAGTTTGGGAAAATCTACCCCCGCCGGTAAAACAGCAAATTTTAGATAAGCAACTGCAACTTTACGTCATCAATGCCAACCAGGTGGCGCGCAATAGTGGTATGGGTGGAAGAATCAATACCATTATGCAAGTGTGTTTCTTTGCTTTAGCTGGGGTATTGCCACAGGATGAGGCGATCGCTAAAATTAAACAAGCGATTGAAAAAACTTACGGTAAAAAAGGCGCGGAAGTTGTCCGCATGAACTTGCAAGCCGTAGACCAAACCCTAGATAATTTACATCAAGTCAAAGTCCCCGATGAAAAAGGTAAATGGCTAGACGCAGCTAACCAAAATCCCTTTCCTCACAACGTCCCGGCATTTGTCGAGAAAGTTTTAGGTAAAATCATGGTGTGGGAAGGTGATGATTTACCTGTGAGTGCTTTACCAGCAGATGGAACATTCCCCACCGGCACAGCGAAATGGGAAAAACGCAACGTTGCTCTAGAAATTCCCGTGTGGGATGAGAATATCTGCGTTCAGTGCAGTAAGTGTGTGATGGTTTGTCCCCACAGTGCAATTCGCGCTAAGGTTTATCAACCGAGTGAATTAGCGAATGCGCCGACTAGCTTCAAGTCAACCAATGCCAAAGACAAAGACTTTGCTAACCAAAAGTTTACTATTCAGGTAGCACCGGAAGACTGTACAGGTTGCGCTATTTGTGTGAATGTATGTCCAGCCAAAAACAAAGCTGAACCCTCACGCAAAGCCATTAACATGGCGGAACAGCTACCTTTGCGAGAACAGGAGCGAGAAAATTGGGATTTCTTCTTAAATTTACCCAATCCTGACCGCAGACAGCTAAAACTCCACCAAATTCGCCAACAACAACTGCAAGAACCATTATTTGAATTTTCTGGAGCTTGTGCTGGTTGTGGTGAGACACCTTATGTTAAACTATTGACACAACTATTTGGCGATCGCGCCGTCATAGCTAATGCCACAGGTTGCTCATCCATTTACGGCGGAAACCTCCCTACTACCCCGTGGACGAAAAACGCCGAAGGAAGAGGCCCCGCTTGGTCAAATAGTTTATTTGAAGACAACGCCGAGTTTGGTTATGGCTATCGTCTCTCAGTCGATAAACAAACGGAATTCGCAGCAGAACTCTTAAGACAGTTTAGCAGCGAACTAGGAGATAAACTCGTTGACTCCATCCTCAAGGCAGAACAGAAAACCGAAGCTGATATCTGGGAACAACGGGAAAGGGTGAAACAGGTACGGCAGAAATTAGATAAACTGCTGATTAAGGAAAAAGACACCCAGCGTAAACTAGCCATTGAAACCCTAAAATCTCTCGCTGACTATCTAGTGAAGAAAAGCGTCTGGATTATTGGCGGTGATGGTTGGGCTTATGATATTGACTTTCATGGGATAGACCATGTATTAGCCAGTGGTCGCAACGTCAATATCTTAGTCATGGATACAGAGGTTTATTCTAACACAGGCGGTCAATCATCCAAAGCCACCCCAAGAGCCGCAGTTGCGAAGTTCGCCGCTAGTGGTAAACCTGCGCCGAAAAAAGACTTAGGCTTAATGGCGATGAACTACGGTAACGTATACGTAGCGAGTGTAGCGTTAGGCGCGAAAGACGACCAAACACTCAAAGCCTTTTTAGAAGCAGAAGCCTTTGACGGGCCATCCCTAATTATAGCATACAGTCATTGCATCGCCCACGGGATTAACATGACTACCGGGATGAACCAGCAAAAAGCCCTGGTAGACTCAGGGAGATGGTTGTTGTATCGTTATAATCCATTGTTGCAACAACAGGGTAAGAATCCCTTACAATTGGATATGCGATCGCCTACCCAATCAGTAGAGCCATCCATGTACCAAGAAAATCGCTTCAAAATGCTCACCAAGAGTCATCCAGAACTAGCTCAACAACTGCTAGAACAAGCGCAGGCTGAAGTTGATGCACGTTGGCAGATGTATCAATATTTAGCCAATAGGTAATAGTGAATAGGTAATAGGTACAAGCCTATTACCTATTATTAATTGGTATGGATTTACCTTACTTCGCGCCCCTCCGCCTTTAAAAACCCCATCCCTCTGGTAAAGTCAGAGGAAAATACACAAGTAAGCGAAAATAAGAATAAGCCTCGCGCAAAGGCGAGCCAGTGCGTTGGGCGGCTCCGCCGACTTGTAGCAACTGGCGTGCAAAGACGCAAAGAATAAAACAACAAAACCTCAGCGTACCTCTGCGTTACCTCTGCGCGACGGCAGTCGCTACAAGTCCGGCGATCGAACGCGCTGCCTCCCCTCCGCGTTTAAAAACCTCATCCCTCTGGTAAAGTAGGCGGAAAATACAAATAACAAAAAAATGAAAATAGGAATCTTAGGACTAGGACTAATTGGCGGCTCATTAGGTTATGATTTGCGATCGCAAGGACATCATGTAGTCGGAGTCAGCCGCAAACAAACCACCTGTAAAACAGCAGTAACATTGGGTAGCGTCGATGAAGCCAATATCAATCTTAGCCTGTTAGCCGACACAGAAGTTGTATTTATTTGTACACCCATCGGCCTCATCGTCCCACAAATGGCACAATTAATTAAACACCTATCCAGCAATACCATAGTTACTGATGTCGGTTCAGTCAAAGCACCGATAGTCAAAGCCATTGCGCCGACGTGGGAAAATTTTATTGGTGGGCATCCGATGGCGGGAACAGCAGACAGTGGAATAGAAGCAGCGCAAAAGAACTTATTTGTGGATAGACCTTATGTGTTAACACCAGATGATACCACACCAAAAAGAGCGATCACAGTTGTAGAGGAAATAGTGCGATCGCTAGGTGCTAATATCTATTATTGTCAGCCAGAACAACATGACCGCGCTGTGAGTTGGATTTCTCATTTACCCGTCATGGTGAGTGCCTCACTAATAGCAACTTGTCTGAGTGAAACTGACCCAGAAGTATTACAATTAGCGCAAAACTTAGCTAGTTCTGGGTTTAGAGATACTAGCCGAGTTGGTGGAGGTAATCCAGAATTAGGCGTAATGATGGCGCAGTATAACCGCCAAGCACTGCTAAGTTCATTACAACAATATCGCCACCAGCTTGATGAAATCATCAACTTAATTGAGCAAGAAAATTGGACAGATTTAACAGCAAAGTTGCAGTCAACCCAACAAGCAAGACCTAATTTTGTTGATTAAATTGACGGTGCGTTATTAGTAGGTTAACGCACCCGAAAAGTTAATGTATTTAGATAGTTAAGTTTATTGGGATATTTTTCCTGATAATTACTTTTTTTGTTACAATAGCAATTTAGTAAATAAAATTATCTCACACCCATATATTGTTCAATTTTGCTGCAATAGCAATTGAACAAACTTGACATCAACAAGTAGCAGTATCCAGCAAACTTGAAAAACTGAATTGAGGAATAACATAATGAAGTATGGCATTGACATGGGTCATAATTGCCCACCAGACACCGGAGCAAGAGGTATCAAAGTTGAGGACATTTTAACCATAGATGTAGGAAATAGAGTTATCTCGAAATTAAGAGCTTTAGGACATGAAGTCATATCATGTAACCCAGAAAGAGCAAGTTCAGTCAGAGATTCTCTGTCACAAAGATGTAACAAAGCCAATGCAGCCAGAGTAGAAGTTTTTGTTTCAATACATTTTAATGCTTTTAACGGAAGAGCTAATGGCACAGAAGTATTTGCCGCTAGTGAAGCCGGCAGAAGAATTGCTCAACCTGTTTTAAATGAAATTGTCAAATTAGGATTTTTTAATCGTGGAGTCAAGAGTGGTTCCCACTTGTTTGTTCTCCGAAATACAAATATGCCAGCAATTCTAGTAGAATGTTGCTTCATAGATTCTCAAAAAGATATGAATATTTTCGATGCAGAAGCAACAGCTAATGCAATTGTGAAAGGTTTAACAGGTAAATTGCCTACGACACCTGTAAATGTAATTCCAGATGAAGAACAGAATATAGATACCAGTATATTAAGGCTGCAAAAAGCTTTAAATAGATTAAAAATTACTGATAGAAATGGTAAAGCTCTCGCGGAGAATAATCAAATCAATGCCGAAACCAAATTTGCCATTGAAAAATTTCAAGGTATAGTAGGAGTAGAAAAAACTGGTATAGCAGGTGAAACTACCTGGAATGCTATTAATCTAATTTTAGCCAAACGCATTATCAGACGAAATCATGGCGGTGGGCCAGTAGTCCGATATATACAATACCGAGTAGGTGCTGATGTTGATGGGATTTTTGGGCCGCAAACAGAAGCAGCAATTAAGAGATTTCAAAGACAGAATGGTTTAATTGCTGATGCAATTGTTGGGCCAATGACTTGGAGAAAATTGATCGGTTAACACACATCTTGCACCTGTTCCTCAATGATAATTTTTGTAGGGTGGGCATTGCTTGCAACTTGCTGAAAGCCTTAGTTTTACGTCATTGGGTGTGCATCACCTGACGCTTATTGAGAAAGGTGCAAGATAGGAGCTAATTTTAATTATGGGGATTTCCCTGTTAAGAGTTGCCCGTTAAAAGTTCCCTCTTAAAGCATTTAAACAGTCTGACGTACCCTACAAGACATTTGTAATGTGACACTTGCGTAATATCATGTCCGGCTAATTACTTATGATAAGTTTTCGATGCTGATCTTTTCTTGTTCCCTGTTCCCTATTCCCTGTTCCCTATTCCCTGTTAAGAGTTCCCTACCCCAACAGATATGATAACTATTCAAACGGACATGATATAAGTAACTAATTCAGTTGTGTCATCAAGCTTTGACAGCTTCACGAAAAAAACTTTTCCTCAAATTGGTGAGAGGGTGCATAAATAAATCAAGGTCAACCTATTGAGTGAGTGAAGGGGTTGAAACCCAACAAACAAACCAACACTAACACTTGAGAAGCATGACCATGAAATTCCGTAACTTAACAGGTTCTTTACTCACCGCTACCGCACTATTAACCAGCACAGTTCCCGCTTTTGCAGGGCCTTTCGATGTAAAAGCTAGTGGTATTTTCCAACCCGTGAAAGTTAACCCCGGTGCAATTGGTAACGTCAAACCTGCGACACCAGCATCCACAAGCAACCCAGTTGGTAACAGTGAAATTCAAGGTTTAGGCGACCATCAATCATGGGTATCTCCCGATACCCTAGCAAAAGACCCCCGTGCATTGTGTAGCGATGTTGGTTTAGGAAACAACACCCGCACCAGCACCAGCAAAATTGCCTTAGCTACCTCTACCAGCAGCCGTTCTAGTTCATCTCGCAGTCATAACGATGGCGGTGGCGGTGGTGTCAGCATCTTTGGTATTGGCGTTAGTGGTAATGGTAGTAGTCAAGGTAGCCGAAATCGCAGCGAATCTAGAAATAGCCGCCGCAACAGCACAGAAGAAGCTAGTAGCAGTTCTTCTACAGTAGTGCAGGGTAAAAATTGCGATGCTTTCGTGAACGCCGCCGCCGCCAGAGATATGAACTATCAAGATAACCTCACCCGCCGCTATGAAATTAAAACAGGTCGTCGTGGACAACAGGTTAACCAATTACTGGAAAATAAATAATAATTAGGGGTAATGGGTAAAGTCTCATTTCCCATTCCTCCCAGTCTGAAACCATTAATTAAGAGTGTTAAATTTTGGATTTTGAATTGTTACGCCGCCGGGGTTAGTACCCTGGCAATTGCTTTATTTAGCTGAGGAAAAGTATGAATACCAGAATAGGAGGTGGAATAATTGCCGTCTCTACAACCTTATTATTGACTATCACACCCTTAGTCAGTGCTGAAACTCCTGCGCGCTCAATTCGTGACTCACAAATTTTACCCTATCTATTAGAGAATCCCCGCGATCGCTCATTGGTGAGGGTACGTTGTGTTTCCAAATTCCGACAAGAACAAGACAGAAAGCGCAGTATCATCAGGGATAGTCTATTAAGACCAAACGGCCAAGGCAATGATACTGTCACCATTGAAATAGAAGGTAGCTGTCGTCATGTCAGAATTCGCTCACAAGACTACTTAGACTATTCTCATTATCCAGCTAACCCGGATTTTGAAGATGATTGGTTAACCCGCCAAGGTTCAGGATGGGACTGGCTGTTGAGACATCAACGTTAAACTCAGGTGAACTATTTTTGATTTTTTCCAGCAACAGGCTGCATAAACCCAAAATCATCAACCTATTGATTAAGTGAAGGGGTGAACACCCAAAACACTGCAATCAAAGGAAGATGTGATCATGAAAACCCAAACCTTGTTAAGTCTCGCCTGTTCTCTTTCTGTTTTAGGTTCTTTAACA
Source organism: Anabaena sp. CA = ATCC 33047 (assembly GCF_963870205.1). NCBI lineage: Bacteria > Bacillati > Cyanobacteriota > Cyanophyceae > Nostocales > Nostocaceae > Anabaena > Anabaena sp. CA = ATCC 33047. The sequence continues at coordinate 541,861 of NZ_CAWMSA010000044.1, forward strand.
CTACCCGTTACAGCTCAACCAGTTGCCACCGAACCAACTCAACCCCAGGTAGTCAGCCCAGAAATTAGCATTCCCCAAGATACAGCCCTGATTGTCTCATTCCCCGCACCTGTGACTGTAGATGTCGGGCAGAAAAAAGACTATCCTCTGACTGTTCCTTTAGCTAGTGCCATTCAAGATGCTGAAGGAAATACCATTGCACCAGAAAACACTCCTGTCACCATTGTCTTAAAACCCAGTGAAGGCGGTGCCAAAATTGTTGCTCAATCTATAGTCATCAATGGCCGCATCGTTGCCATTAAAGCATCTAGCCAAATCATCCCCGGTACTACCATTACCCACAAGCGAGCTAATGACAAAGCCGTAGAAAATGGTTCTATTTGGGGTAGAATTGGCGGTAGTACCTTGGGTTTCTTCAGCAACGGTGATCCAGATCAGTTTGACCGGGGAGCGATGTTAGGTAGTGCTGTTGGTTTGCTCTCAGGTTTGCGTTCCGCAGAAAACACCCGTGTTGTGCAGATTCCCCAAAGTAGCGTTTATGTTTTGTCGCTAGAAGCTCCTATCACTTTATCTCTTCGTTAGTGACAGGAGACAGGCGTTTACAAGCTTTGTTCAACATCTTCTTTCCCTACCCTTTGGGTTGTCACAGGCTCATGACTGTCTTGTGTCTTGCTGTTAGGGTTAATCAACAGGTGATAAACTTCCGACAAAATTAGTCTAATTTTGTCTCTCAAACTCACCCTAGCTGAATAAGAAAAGCCAGCTTGGGAAGAATTCAGATACAGCCTCAGATGATAGATTGTGCAATCTCATGATAGGTAGGGTTGCATAATTATTCTCACCGCCTTAGCTGTTTGAGTTTTCCTAATGCAGATGTTTTAACTTGAGTGTGAAATCAGTATAAAATCATAGGATTTCATTGGGATTGTTATTCAAGCCGCAAAAAAATTCTTTCAATAAATCACCTAATTTCTTATATTAAATCTAAGTATTTCTTCAAAGACATAATTAGTCAGTTTAAGTCGAAGTTACTGGGTTAAAACTATTGAACCACAATTTTTTTTAGCTAATAATTGCAGTATGAGTTAAGCAATACAAGCTTAATCCATACAGATGGTAATGTTTTCACTCAAGTATTTTCGAGGAAAAAACAATGGCGAACATTAATGTTTTTGAATCCCATAATGTTGGTTCTGAACTGTTTATCGATTCAGAAAACTTTTTGCAAGACCTAAATGATGAAAATGCTATGGCTGTGCAAGGAGGACAAGGTGATGGATTCCCTCAATATCTTAACTACGGTCAGAAGTTTCTAGAGTATGGCTTGAACGGATTTGCAATCAATAATATTGTATCTATCGTCAAGACATATACTGGTGCCGTTGGTATGGGAGCTGCTCCTAACGGTAATGGCGGTGCTCCTGCTCCTAACGGTAATGGCGGTGCTCCTGCTCCCGGCGGTAATGGTGGTGCTGAGTAATAGATTGTAATTCGTTGCTTAATAGGATTTAGCAACTAAACGCTGAATCCTATTACATTTCACCCCATCAGGACTTACGCAACTGGCATATTAGTAGGGTGCGTCAGATATCAAAAATACTTTTATTGACAGCATTTAAACAGTCTGACGCACCCTACAAGACATCTGTAATGTGACACTTGCGTAAGTCCTGCCAATGATAGGATGAATGAAGTGAAGCATTCATTCTATTCAGACTTTGTATTTTGAATATATTAAATTAATGATTTTTCAGATTACCTGAGAAAATTTAGGCTTTTAATTCAACAAACTTTGATAATTTTACTACGCCCATCTTTTGATGTAACCCATTAGGAATAAATTCCCAACCTACTTGAAATTATAAATCTAACTCCAGACAGAATCAAAATAAAATCATATAGAATTAATTTACTAAGTATTAATGTCTGAGACAAAAATATATTAGGTAAATTGAAAGCGATGTATTTCATAACAATTATATATCAAGATTTACCAACTAAGTAAAAATTACAGGAGTTATGTCACACACTACTGATCAATTCCCCAATTCTGAAAATGCAGAATCTGCTAGTGGTAAATTGTTAACGCCTTTTCAACGAAAATCACTGCTGAAGAAATTACAAACTGATTTACAACCAAAATATCGCCGACGTATCGAAATTATGTTGTTGGCAGATCAGGGAAAATCTCAAACCCAAATTTGTAAAATATTGGGTTGTTCTTACCACATGGCACGATACTGGATTAGTGTAGCAAAAGCTGGTTTAGCCCACCAATGGCAGGAGCAACCTATAGGTAGACCAAAAAGTGTTAATGAGGAATATCTCCAATGCTTGAAAGATTTGGTAAACCATAGTCCCCGTGAGTATGGCTATCCCTTTCAAAACTGGACTGCACAATGGTTAAGTAAACATTTAGCCAAAGAAATGGGGATTGCAATTACTGAACGCCACATCAGTCGTCTACTCAAACAAATGGGACTATCTACTAAACAAAAAAATCATATCTCTAGACAAGATGCTGACAGTAGACAAGATGCTGAGATTACAATCAAAGACTTGCCACCGCCCTGTGATTCTAATTTACAATTAATAGTTAATTTCTTTGTAAATTGATATCACACTGTCAGGTGTCTATCTGATAGGGGTTTTGAGAAATAGCCTCTTACTCTACTGGGTTAAGTATTTCACATTCCAGAGGATGCAGGATTGTTAAATGAAAATTCTGCCTATTTTCTGCTTGCAAATACTGTTGCTGTAAGGGTTGCCATTGTTGCCACCACTGAACACGATTGGCGGCTAACAAACTCGCAAATGTCGGTAATTTAGTTTGAATTTCTGACTTGAATACATCCCTCAGCCACTCATCCATCACTACACTATCTTGAATATTGCCCAAAATGTCTTGAATACTTTTGATATCTGCAATGTAAGCTGAGTAAGACTCACCATATAACTCGGTAAATAGTTCCATTTGGTAGCGCATCCGCTTGGCTTGTTTTCGTAAATCGTGGATGATTTCGCCGTGAGTTGTCAATTGTTTTTCTATATCTTCTGGTGTGGAGTCGGTATAGATTTTCACTTGAGAATCAAGGAGATGAGTACCTACTAATAATCCTGGATGCAGCAAGAAACTACTGACTTCAGGTAAAAGTAAGTCTGGTAGTACCTGCTGAATAGGGATAGATGCTAAAGGTTTATAAGTTGGTGTTTCTAACCAATCTTCTAAAGTTTGTTTGAAAGACTTATAAGCATCATCCTTGAGTGTTGTCAGGGTTTTAGTTAGTGCATCTTCACGCTGTTTAGCTAAAGCACTAAAAGCTTTTTGCAGAGATTTCTGTTCTTTAGGAGGTAAATTTGGTTGATAAAGGGTTTCTAAATTTTGCTTTAATACGTCTAAATCACGCAGATTACCGAGGCGACGAGCAATTTTACCTATATTTTTATCACTGGCTGGCTTAGGTAAGTTTAGTACAATCTCAAATCTACTAATAGCTGTGCGTAAACGACGCATTCCTACCCGCATTTGGTGTAATGCTTCTGGGTCTTCATCTTTCTTAACAGGTTTTTCCCATTTGATAATTTTACTAAAGTGTTTTTTCATAGCCTGATAGGCGTATTCTCCTAGAGTTTTTACTGTAGGATTTGTATCTAAATTCATAGATATTAGTCATTATTTACTTAGTTTATTGCATAATAACATTAGTTGAAAAATCCATCTATCCTTTGAGAGTTATTTTTTATATTATGCTCGCAATTAAGAAGTGATATCAATCTGGACAGTTATGTAGCTGAGAAAAATATGCAATTGCTGTGATAGCTATGAACTATTAGTTATTTAAGATATGATTAAGTCTTTTTTGTATAGTGATGAACTAATTAAAATAGTAGGATTAATATTTGTGAATTAAAGAGAGTAGTCAACATGGCAATCTCAAATTTAATCAAGCAATGTGTCCTGAGATTTAGCGCGAGTTTTCAAGAACACAGACAAGACCTTTCCGCAGTCAGACTAACTCAAAGTCAGTATTTATGGTTGGGTTCGGATGAGACGGCAACAATTGAGCGGTTATCTGTGGCTGATGGTGAGCAATTTACCAACCATAAACAATTTCGTGTAACTGAATTTATTGATTTACCTGCGTCAGAGGATGAGGAAATTGATATTGAAGGTTTAGCTTATGACGATTATTATTTATGGTTAGTTGGTTCTCATAGCTACAAGCGTAAAAAACCTAAGCCTGATAAAAGTGATGCCAAAAATATTGCGAGGTTAGCTAAAATTGAATCAGAACACAACCGCTATGTTTTAGCCAAAATTCCCTTAGTCGATGGAGAATTAATTAAGTCTTGTCCACATCCTGAGAAACCAAAAGAGCAGTTAAGCGCAGCCAAATTAAAGTTAACTAAAGATAGTAATATCCTGATGGCGGCTTTAGCAGATGACCCACATTTAGGAAGTTTTATAAAAGCTGGGATTCCTGGAAAAGATAATGGTTTAGATATCGAAGGTTTAGCCGTTTATCAAGGACGAGTTTTTTTAGGTTTGCGTGGCCCAGTATTGCGGGGTTGGGCGATAATTTTGGAACTGGAATTAAAAAATTATCAGCCTGATTTATTGAAACTAAAAGAAATAGGAGAGGGGAAAAAAGAGTATAAAAAGCATTTTGTTTGGTTGAATGGTTTGGGTATTAGAGATTTATGTTGTGATGGGGAAGACTTGTTAATTTTGGCTGGCCCAACTATGGATTTAGATGGGGTAGTGCAAGTTTATCGTTTAAAAGATGGGGTGAAGTTGCAAGAAAATATTCTCAATACTCCAGAGTTGGTGCAAGAAATTCCGCATGGCGATCGCAATGATCGGGCGGAAGGAATTACTTTATTTGAGGATATCTCTGGAGTACCGTCACTACTGGTAGTTTATGACTCTCCCGCCCCGAATCGGCTAGTGGGTGACGACAGCGTGATTGCTGATGTTTTTCAGTTGGGTTAGAGGTTAGTTGAGATTGCTTGTACTGGACAGGTAGGAATACACTGCTCACAGACAATGCAACGCGATCGCGTGAATGTCAGTTTATAGGTTTCTGGGTGGAGAGTCAGGGCTTCTGTAGGACAAACCCCAGTACATAAGCCACAGTGAACACACAAATCTTCATCAATGACAATTTCCCCCAAGCTGAAGGAAACGTTGATATGTCGCGATCGCATCCACTCAATCGCTGCATCCAACTGATCAATATCTCCTGATAATTCTACGACCAGCTTACCAATTTGATTAGGCGCAACTTGAGCGCGAATAATATTCGCAGCAACATTGAAATCTTTAGCCAGCACATAAGTCACTGGCATCTGGATTGCACGTTTGGGAAAGGTGAGAGTAACTCGTTTTTTCACAGATTTCAGCAGAGACTTTCATCTCAATGATAGTCAAGGGTGGGGACTGGGGATTGGGGACTGGGGATTGGGGATATATGTAGAGACTAAGCATGCTTAGTCTCTACAAGTCAATAGTTAGTTGTGATTCCGCTTCCTCGGCTCACCTCAGTTAAACTAAAAGAGAAATTACTTAATATCATTTAATAAAATGTTATGACTACAAATTCACCAGCGAAGCCGGAAACTACTGTTGGGACTAGATTGAGAAATTTTTTGATAGTGATAGTAGCGATCGCTCTCAGCGTTGCCTTATTCTTAGGACTGCGGGCTGAAAAAACTTCTGTTTCCCTTGCCAGTTTAGAAGAAACATCCACACCCTTAGAAGTAGCGACTACCAACGGTAAACCCTCACTTGTAGAGTTTTACGCTAATTGGTGTACTGTCTGTCAAAAAATGGCCCCTGATATTGCCGAATTAGAACAACAGTATGCTGACAAGGTGAATTTTGTCATGCTGAACGTAGATAATACCAAGTGGTTGCCTGAGATGCTGAAATATCGAGTTGATGGTATTCCCCACTTTGTATTTTTAGATCAAGAAGGGGAAACTGTGGCTCAAGCTATAGGTGATCAACCTCATACAATTATGGGCAGTAATTTAGAAGCTTTGGTGACTGGTTCATCTTTGCCCTATGCTCAAGCCAGTGGTAAAGTTTCTCAATTCTCAGCACCAGTGTCACCCACATCTAGCCAAGATGATCCCCGTAGTCATGGGAGTCAGGTAGTTAATTAGGGGAATGAGGGGGACAAATCAATTCAAAATTCAAAATACCCTACGGGAAGGCTTACGCCTACAAAATTCAAAATTCAAAATTCAAGAATCCTTGGGAAATGGGGATAACTAACTATTGTTTTGTAGAGACGTTGCATGCAACGTCTCTACATATATCCCTAGTACCCAGTACCCAGTACCCAGTACCCAATCCCCAGTCCCCTATTATTTAAACCTGGGATATTGGGGACGGCAAGGAGTACCCCAACAGACTTGTCCGGCAGGTAGATCAGAAAAGACACTACTACGCGCGCCAATGACGGCATTAGAACCAATCTGCACTCCAGGCCCGACAAAGCAATCTGTGGCTAACCATACGCCGTTACCAATGGTGATGCTGGCTATTTTCAAGCCAAAGGCAGGATCATAAATATCATGGCTACCAGTGCATAAATAACTTTTTTGAGAAACTACGCTGTGTTCACCGATATAAATCTCATCTAAGCTGTAGAAAACTACATCGTCACCAATCCAGCAATAATCGCCGATGGTGACTTTCCAGGGGTAGGTAAAACGTGCAGTCGGTCGAATGACTACGCCTTTGCCGATACGCGCCCCAAATAATCGTAATATCGAGCAACGCAGACTATTAAACGGGTGGAGAGTCAAAGGAAAAGCGATCGCCTGTACAAACCACCATAGTAAAACATACCAACCAGGCCGCCCCCTATCAAACCCAGATTGGTCATATTTGCGTAAATCTACAAAGGATTGGTCATTAGTCATTAGTTATTAGTCATTAGTTATTAGTCATTAGTTATTAGTTATTAGTCAT
>NZ_CAWMSA010000044.1:548936-552113 GCF_963870205.1 Anabaena sp. CA = ATCC 33047
TGGTGAATAGGAGATTTTGAATAACGGCGTTTAAATAACCTACTTGACCATAGGCATAAACAAGGTTATCAAAGCTTTGGGCTGGATTATTATAATACTTCATTGCTTTATATAAGCCCCGTATAAATCTCTCACCACCGATTTTAAATTGACCAATCCCTGCTTTACCTGCGAGTTGCTCACGGTAGCATTCGCTGATACCTTGCCACCAACTGCGGTTGAAAAACCAAGAGCGGTTGATGCGTTCTGGGGCGACGTTGTGAGCTACTAAGGCTTGGGGAATATACGCAACTTGCCAACCACGATTGAGTGCTAATTCTGTCATTTGTAGTTCTTCATTAGACAGGAGGTTTTTGCCGACTCTACCCAGTGCAGGATCAAAACCTCCTATGTCTTCCAAAAAACTGCGGCGGATGGAGTAGTTCAAGCCTCTGGGGGTTAAGCCTGGTTGTTGGATGTATGTCAGGCTGTCGCCTAAATCATAGGCTCCCAAATTCCCGGCTAAGGCAGGAGATAGCCATTGAGGAGGTTCAACACCAGCTGGCCATAAGAGGGTAACTTTACCACCGGCGATCGCTAGCTGGGAATTAGTTTGATAAGTGTCATACAATACTTGTAGCCAGTGGGGAGTCGCCACGGCATCATCATCTAAATATGCCAAGATTTCCGCTTGAGCCACTCTTGCGCCTGTGTTCCGGGCTACGGATAATCCCAGCGTAGATTCAAATACATACTTGAAGCGGGAATTACTAGCTCTTTGTTCTGCTACTTCACGGGTGCGATCGCTTGACCCATTATCCACTACTACAACTTCAAACTCACCAGCAAATTCTTGCGCCAACAGGCTATCTATCGCTGCACCTAAATAATTATCCCGATTGTGAGTGCATATTATAGCAGATATTTTAATTTCTGACATATTAATTTAGGGAATAGAAATTAGAATGTAGGGGTTTAGCATTGCTAAACCCTCACCGGAGTAGAGAATACAGTGGAAATATCTACTGTTAGTGATCACCTCCTACCTCATACTTGCTGGATGTGACTGTGTAAAACTACCAGACTTTCGGCTAGTTGGCTGAGGCGAGTTTCTAGGTATTGCTTGCGTCCCAAGAGTTGGCGTAACTTTTGATAACGAGCGATCGCTAAACTGACTGTAGCTAGCTGATTCGGTGGACATGGGCGTGACCAAAGTTTACCAGACTCATCTACACCACAGAGGCGATAACCAGTACGTAGAGATGGGTTAGGAGGTGTACCATTAGGGTCACAAATTTCTTGGACATAATCTATCAGTCGTTCAACTTCTGCATGGCGGAGTGTTGCCGTACCTCCTTGTTCTACATCCCAAGGATTGGATTCTAACCAACCATTCACAATCGGCCCTTCTAAGTATATATCCTGAATTTGCTGCACAATTAACTGTAATTCTGTTTGCCAAAGAGCTACTTCTTCCTGAATCTCTTGCAGAATGTTCATGGCTAAGGCAGGATTAGCACCATGACGGTGGTTACTGAAGGTAGGAGTTTTAAATTTTGGTAGGCTGGGCGTTTTACCTTCATTGTCTTGTACAGCAAAGGTTTTTACAGAACTATCTTGAGAAAACAAATTTTCCTCAGTAGTCTGTTCCACCTGGGAGTCTGTCACTAAGTCTGGAATTGCTGCTTGAGTGGTGCTTTCTGTGTTTTTCCCTTCTTTAGCAGCCACGCTAATCCTGAAGGATACCGGACGCTTGGTGTTATCGCTAGCTTCAACGGTGACAGTATCGCGAGTTCCCAAATCGTGTAGAGTTGCTTCAATGCGTTTTACACCTGCTTTCATAGTCATATCCTAAAATCTACTGTCTGAGTGTTTAATATTTAAAAATGGGTTGATTAAAATTTATATCTTTTGCCCATTTTGACATAAACAATCTTGGTGCTAATTTTATCTTTATCAAACTGATCTAGTTTCACCAATGTTATCAATAAAGCAAACATACTTAGGATATAAATTTGCGTAACGTTATTTTAGTCACGGGGCCGGCTAGGTCTGGTAAAAGTGAATGGGCGGAAAATTTGGCAATTCAGTCAGGAAAAACGGTGGTTTATGTGGCTACGGCTACCGTTAACCTAGATGATCAAGAATGGCATCAACGTATTCAAAAACACCAAAAACGCCGTCCTGCCGATTGGGTAACGCTAGAAGTACCAATCATGCTATCTGCAACCCTGGCTGATATTCAGCCAGATAGTTGTGTGTTAGTCGATTCTTTAGGCACTTGGGTAGCGAATCTTTTGGAACAAGATGATTTAACTTGGGAAAATACCTTGAGGGAATTTTTAGAAACGGTACAGTTAGTAACTGCTGATTTGGTGTTTGTGGCGGAAGAGACGGGTTGGGGAGTAGTTCCAGCATATCCTTTAGGGCGGACATTTCGCGATCGCCTGGGTGCTGTAGTACGTCATTTAGGCTCAATTTGCCAAGCTGTTTATTTAGTCACTGGTGGTCATGTTCTTAATCTCAGCATACTTGGTACACCATTAGCAAAATCTCTACATTATGAATGATGAAGCAAAATTTAAGATATTTTAAGAGAAATAGATTATTATTCATTTGAGCAATTTTTGTCAGATTCTTAATAGAAAATTAAACAGTTGGTATCCAAATTTTCCTCATACCGAATGTAAAATTAAGGTATGGCAAACAAAGAAGAAGTTAAAAAATATCTTGCCCACTGGTTTCAGTTAGGTAAGAAAGTAGTGATCGGTAACGAGGGAACAAAAATGTTACCTCAACCTATATTCCAAGGCGATCGCTACAGCAAAGACTTTGAAGAATGTTGGCAAAAAATTCTCTTATCGGCAGGTGATTGTTATCTAGAAGGAACTGACGAAACTATTGCTGAATTACTAACGCCAGCATGGGAAATGTGGCCTTGTAGCCGTTGTTCGATGCCAGTACCCATGAAAAATGTTGGTATGCCTGCCGCATTTTGTCCATGCAATGATTTACCAGGCTGGCCGAATACTGATTTACCAGCACCACGATGTCCAATTAACAACGAAGAACAATTAAAAAATATCCGCAATCGACTTTTAGGAAATCTTACTTCAGCTAATTATTAACTGATCAATCTGCATTAATTGACTGTGGTTTCACTACGAGAAGCCACAGTATTTTTTTGACCTCTCCCCC
>NZ_CAWMSA010000044.1:552199-578591 GCF_963870205.1 Anabaena sp. CA = ATCC 33047
CCCAACATTAACACTACGAGAAGCCACAGTATTTTTTTGACCTCTCCCCCCACCCCTCTCCGACACGGAGAGGGGAGTAAGAACAGACGTAGAGACATTTCATGAAATATCTCTACATATTCCCCCCTTCCCTACTAAGGGGGGTAGGGGGGTTAGGTCTTGACTTTGATATTCATCAAAATATTTTTAAAATATCCTCTGAGATAGATACATAAAAATCTCAATTACTATATTCGCTTCATTGCTGGCAAACAATTTGAAAAATGGAATAACCCAACTATATAAACACTAATTTCAGCGTGTATTTTTATGTAGTGCCATCAACTTAATTGAGTAATTGAGTCTCAAAAAATCTGCAATTAAGTTTACAGATATTGTAAATGACCCATCTAGTTACTCCCAGCTATTGTAGTAATCAAGCAAGCAGTTGAGGAGCCAACAAGAGGCAAACAACTACTAGCTATAACGACTCAAAACTATCCTATTAATGGAGTAAATGATCATGCAAGTTATCGAAAAAAATATTTTCACTCAAATCTCTGCTGAACAATCTGCTAATGTTAACGGTGGTGGCAATAGTGCTGGAATGAATCTTTTACTTGCCGGTGCTCTTGCTTCAGTTTTAGACGCATTTGACCTGGATGAAACAAACGAAGGACAAATTACCATCATCGGTGTCCTTGCCGGCATATTTGGCTAATAATAGCATGAGATAGTTAAACTGTCTCCTTCTTCAGTTTCATCATCTTGATAAAATTGGTGTTAGACCCCAGTAAATATCTGATAGTTAATAAGGAAAATCACAGCCTTTTACTAACGATAAAGAACAGTGTATAGCACCAAATTACTAAATCTCTTCCTCTGATAATTTGAGGAAATTAATGCGCTCACCGTCTCATATAAGCTTGGCAATTACCACTTAATATGAACGAATTGAGCGCATTTAAATTAATCTTTTATGAACCTACAACAAGCTAAGTACGAATTTACATACTGTATGAAAATTCTAATTTTCAAGATTATGAAATAAAAAAGTATCCAAATGGAGTAACAAACTATGCAGGCGATAGCAAAAAATAACCTGTTTACTGAAATATCTGCTGAAGATGCTGCTGAAGTTTATGGTGGAGGACTCAGAGGACTACTGATAGCTTCTGCATATTTCAATGTAATTCAAGCTTTGACTGGTAATCCAGCCGGTGATCTAGAACGCAATATAGGCTTACTTTTATTAATGGGTGCGCTGTCAGTACCAGGTTCTTTATTCAGTATTATTGAGTAGTTTTAATTCTACTAAAAAAGTAAATTTGATTTGACGATAGCAGCATAAAATTTATGAAAAATAACAGTTTGTTTACAGAAATATCTGATCAAGAAGCTGCTAATGCTAGTGGTGGTGGGCTGATGACTGCTGCATCTTATATTGCAGTTGCAAACGCTTTTAACATTCCTCCTGATATATTACAAACTACAGCAGTTCTGTTTTTAATCAATGCTCTACCGGTTCCTGGGTTCTTAAGCGATAGTTTTGTCCCTTCCTTGGGAAGAGAACTTACACCATTTCGGTCTCATCGCACCAGTAGCGGCTCATCACTTTTCTTAACACAATTATTATACAATGTAGAACCTTGGTTATAGATTTAATATACCAAGAAAATTATCAATGGAGGACGTATGAATATGATTAAAATATTACCTTTTTTTACAGAAGTTACTGCTGAAGAATCTGCCCATATTGGCGGAGGATTTGTTAATGAAAGTCCACAACCAATTTTACCTTTTCTGCAAGAGAAAGAAAACAATTATTCCCGAATTATTCGGCCTATTTTTGGTGACAATGCTATCTTAGCTAGTATATTCACTTCTAGGAACTCTGTTTCGGTATTCTAAATTTAGAGAACATTGAGTTTTTATACACATAAGTTAGTCTTAACTTGTGTGTTTTTTTATTGATATGTATGACTGCTATATAGGTTTTATTTCTTATTTAGGAAATTGAAAACACATAAATAATTAATGAATAATAGATGTTCTTAACTTAAGCTATAAATTAAGTTCTTAGGAATATTTATTTAAAGCATGTAAACAAATACAAGTTTATTAAATTATGAAATATGCTCACGTTTTACAACATAGTGAAGAAGATTGTGGGGCTGCTTGTCTAGCAGCAATAGCTAAACATTATGGACGTAATTTTACAATCAGCCGCATTCGTGAAGCTGTCGGTACAGGACAATTTGGTACAACTTTATTAGGACTTAAAAGAGGCGCGGAAACGCTGGGTTTTAAGGCTAGCACTGTTAAAACTTCTCCAGAGATTTTAAACCAAATTGACAAAGCACCTCTACCAGCAATTATTCACTGGCAAGGTAATCATTGGGTAGTTTTATATGGTAAGAAAGGTAAAAAATGTGTAATCTCTGATCCGGCTGTAGGGATTCGTTATCTGTCGCCAAAGGATTTAGTTGAAGGGTGGAATGATTGGTTAATGTTGTTATTAGAGCCAAATCCAGAATTGTTTTTTCAAGGAGAAGATGATAAGATTGCTGGTTTTTGGCGTTTCTTTAGGCGGATATGGAATTTTCGCAGTATTTTAGCCCAGGCTTTACCCCTAAACCTACTATTAGGTGTCTTATCTTTAGCGTCTCCTTTTCTGATACAAATTCTTACCGATGATGTTTTAGTTAGGGGTGATATGAAGCTACTAACTACTATGGCGATCGCTGTGGTAGTAATGAATATTATTTCTAGTAGTTTATCATGGGTACAGTCTAACTTAATCGCTCACTTTGCCCAACGCTTACAATTAGGACTTGTTTTAGATTTCTGCCGCCAAATTCTCCGCTTACCTCTCTCTTATTACGAAGCACGCCGCAGTGGAGAAATTGTTAGTCGTCTCCGAGATATTAACCAAATTAATCAGTTAGTTTCTCAAGTTGTTATCAGCCTACCTAGCAAAACTTTTATAGCTGTAATTTCTTTGGCTATAATGACTTTTTATAGCTGGAAATTAACTGCTGTAGCTTTGGTTCTATCTGCCTTTATGACCATATCTACAATAGTATTTCAACCAACTTTACAGCAAAAAACCCGCGAGCTTTTAGTGAAAGATGCGGAAGCTCAAGGCGTTTTAGTAGAAACTTTTAAAGGCGCACTCACACTTAAAACTACCTCCTCCGGCTCACAATTTTTAGATGAACTGCAAAGCCGCTTTAGTCATCTAGCAAACTTGACATTACGTACAATACAAATAGGAGTTATTAATGGGACATTTTCTAATTTTATCTCTGGCGTAGGTACGATTTTATTACTTTGGTATGGTGGTAATTTAGTAATTAATCCGGCGGAAAAGTTGAGTATTGGGCAATTACTCGCCTTTAACTCAATGAATGCTAATTTTATCGCTTTAATTGCTACTCTCATTAGTTTTGTTGATGAATTTACTACTGCTAAAACTGCTGTGCAACGCCTGACGGAAGTTATAGACACTACACCAGAAAATGAAGGCGATAGTAAAAAGCCTTTCGCCAAATTAGCGGGAGATGCTGATATTGTTTTTACAGGTGTTAACTTCCACTATGCTGGCAGAGTTGATTTATTAGATAACTTTACTGTCACAATTCCTGGGGGTAAAGTTACGGCGTTGATTGGTAAATCTGGCTGTGGTAAAAGCACTCTAGCTAAACTAATTACTGGTTTATATCCTCTGCAATCAGGTAACATTCGGATTGGTTTATATAATCTAGATGATTTATCTTTAGAATGTTTACGTCAGCAGGTTGTATTAGTTCCTCAAGATGCTCATTTTTGGAGTCGTTCCATTGTCGAAAACTTTCGTTTAGGCAGTCCTTTCGTTACCTTTGAACAAATTGTTACAGCTTGCCAAATTACTGGGGCTGATGAGTTTATTAGTAAAATGCCTGAGAAATATCAAACTATTTTAGGTGAATTTGGGGCTAACATCTCCGGTGGGCAACGTCAACGTTTAGCTATAGCTAGAGCGATAATTACAGAACCACCTGTTTTGATTTTAGATGAGTCAACTGGTGGACTTGATCCAGTTAGTGAAACCCAGGTTTTAGATAAATTATTGCAACATCGTCAAGGCAAAACCACAATTTTAATTAGTCATCGTCCAAAAGTAATTAATCGGGCTGATTGGGTTGTTTTGCTAGAGCAAGGTAAGTTACAAATGCAAGGTTCTTTAGATGAATTGCGGGCGAAGACAGGCGAACATATAGATTTTTTATTGCCTTAATAAATGTGGGTAGCGGTGGGAAGAAGAAAAGTTATGTCTTTGACGATTCTCAATCAGTGTCTATGAAGTTGCATCAAATAAATAATGTAGAGACGTTGCATGCAACGTCTCTACAGTACAGAATAAAGTGCATCTATGGCTACGCCACGCAAGCTACATGAAGAAACGGTATTAGGTGGGGGGAATTCATTTTAAATAATTTGTCGAAAATATTGATAATTAGGTGGTGAAATATGCTGTACGTTCAAAATCAAAAAATTCTGCCAGCAGACGCAAACGAGGAGTTTTTACCCCCTATTAGTCCTTGGACTTCTTTATTAGGAATATTGCTGATGGCGACTGTTGGCAGTGCGATCGCTCTCTCTTGGTGGATAAAATATGATGTTGTAGTCAAGGCTGCTGCTACTGTTCGCCCTGTTGGTGATGTGCGGTTAGTGCAACCAGAAATGGCAGGTACTGTTGAAAGTGTCTTAGTCACAGAAAATCAAGTGGTGAAACGGGGTGATCCTATCGCCCAGTTGGATACAGATGAATTACAAATTAAACAAAGTCTACTACAAGGCAATATCCAACAGGGTAAATTACAACTGATTCAAATGGATGCCCAAATCAGCACTTTAGATACTCAAATTCTCGCCGAAACTAGATTAATTGAACGTACAATAGCATCAGCACAAGCAGATTTAAGTAGAAATCAACGAGATTACCAAGAAAGAAAAATTACTACTGAAAGTGAATACCTAGCGGCTGAAGCTAACGTACAAAAAGCGTTAGCCAACTTGCAAAAAGCCCAAGCTGATTTAGAGTTTGCGAAAGCTGATCGCGATCGCTATCAACAATTAGCAGAAATTGGTGCGATTGGTAGACGAGAATACGAACAAAAGAAACTGGTTGTCGAACAAGCTAAATCATTCCTAGCTGGGGAAAAACAAGCGGTAGAAATTGCCCAAGCCCAATTACAATCAGCCCAAGCTGCGATTAATCCTAGCATGGCAACAGTGGCGATCGCCACTGAACGCATCGCCCAAGAACGGGCTAAAGGTGAGGCTAGCATCGCCACGCTAAACAAAGAAAAACAAATTCTTCAGCAGCGCAAAGTCGAAATGCAATCCCAACTCAACCAATATCAAAAAGAACTACAACAAGTAGACAAGCAATTACAAAGTAGTGTGATTCGCGCCACTAGCGACGGTGTGATTCTCAAGTTAAATTTACGCAATCCAGGCCAAGTTGTACGCGCTAGCGAACCCATTGCAGAGATTGTACCCCAAAACACACCTTTAGTAGTTAAAGCCATGATCCCCACCGCAGACATTAAAAAAGTTGCCATTGGGCAGAAAGTGCAATTGCGAGTAGCTGCTTGTCCCTACCCTGATTATGGAACACTCCAGGCTGTGGTGAGTGCCATTTCTCCAGATGCGATCGCACCCCAACGCCATGATACCAATACAACTACAGCAAGTGCTATGACTCCCACTGGTAGTTATTTTGAAGCGACAATTAAACCCGAAAATTCCACATTTGGTCATGGTAACAAATCTTGTCAGATTCTATCAGGGATGAATGCCGATGCCAACATTATTTCTCAACAAGAAACAGCATTGCAATTCATCTTGAGAAAAGCAAGATTAATTACAGACTTATAAGTAGGAAATCAGGACTGGGTAAAAGATTCTTCCTTGTCTTCCTTATCTTCCTTGCCTCCCTTGCCTCTTCTAACCCTAAGCCGCAAATTATACTTTCAAATGTCTACGCCATGACTCTTGTGCGATTTTTGCCAGCTTATCATAGAATTCAACAAGCATTACAATGGTGGTATTCTAGACAATCCATGAAGCTTTTTCTGGAAGCTGAGAAAATTCGTGATGATTTATTACAAGAAGCCTTCAGCATTCGACGCAATTTAGATTTAATGGTAGTAGATAATTTGAATTTATCACGCGACCAAACTCAGGATTACCTTAAACAGATTGATCAATTCCATTGCTCTTTAGTACAATTGAGCAACCGCTTGTTTCCAGAATCCCTTCAAGATAACTTTCCCTTGGCGATTGAGTGCTTATTAGAACCTTGGTTAGTGGCGAATCCGCATCTACATTTTCATCTTGATTTGCCTGTAAATTGGCGACATGAGTCAGCAGCACATAGTTTAATAGTCTTATCAGCTTTAGATGAATTACTGACAATTTCTTTGCCGCATATTCTCATGCGAATCACAATTTATATTAGCTTAAAGCAACAGAAAAATTTCGGACAATTAAACATCCAGATTCATTATCCTGATGTTACTACATTTATCTGCCATCCCAGTTTACCAGAATTAGATTATCTTTGCGAAAGCTTTCAAATCTTAACTTCAGGTAGATGTTTTTATCGTATTAATAATCGCCAGGTAATTTTGTATTTTTGTTGGTAAATATTGTCCTAAAAACTTGGGAATCTCAACTAAGATAGCTGTTGCTCAACCAATTTATAGGTAAAATAATCTCATTAAGTTAAAATATTGCTCTTTAACGATGTAAACAGTTGATAGTTGTGTAATAAATTGACTGAGTGTTAATTATGAAACAAACATTATCTGAACAGACAATCTTGAAAATTTTAGTAATTGATGACCATGAATCAGTTTTAAGTGGAACATTAAACGTTCTCAAAAAACAGTATGCTGACGCTGAGTTTATTACTGCTGTCAATGCTCATGATGCACTTGAGCAAATTAATATTTCACAACCCGATCTGGTGGTTATGGATTTGTCTATACCCAATAATACCAATGTGACAGCGCGACCAGATACGGGTATTCAACTTTTAAGAAATATCATGAAAAATTATCCCCACTTAAACATCGTTGTGCAGACTGCTCATGTCAGAACATTAGTCAGAATTAAACCAGATATTGATAATCATCAAGGAGGTTTGACAGTTGCTGACAAAAGTCTTTCTACTCAGGAAATGTTGACTAGAGTAGATTGGGCTTTACAAGGCTTAACCCATACAAAAGATATCAAAGGCATTCATGCAGGATTAGAAATTAAACCCGAATGGTTGAAAGTGTTAAATTTAGCGTTTGATGAAGGCTTACAAGACAAAACAATTGCCGAAAGAATGTGTATATCAGAAAGAATGGTACGCCATTATTGGAGTAAGCTGCAAGATGCTTTAGATATATATCCTGAAGAGGGTAAAAATATTCGCATTCAAACCGAAATGCGGGCAAGGCTAGAAGGCTTAATTGATTAGTTAAGGAATTTCTAAGTAAAAAACTTGCCCTGTTCCCTAATCCTTCCTGTTCCTTCCTGTTCCTTCCTGTTCCTCCCTGTTCCCTAAATAATTCTGAATTCATCTCATTCACTACCTACCACTAAAGACTGGGGAATTCGCTTATGCCTCCTGGACTTTGGACAAAAATTAAAGCAGAAATTACTATTTGGCGAGTAGGTGTTTTACCTGGATTTGCCGTTATTGGGCTGGTAGTATTTGCTCGTTCCATTGGTTTAATGCAGTCTTTGGAGTGGTTAGCTTTTGATAATTTTCTGCGTTTACGTCCAGAAGAACCTATTGATGAAAGAATTGTCATAGTAGGAATTAATGAAGATGATATCCGCAATCGTGGTCATGATGCAATACATTCTTCTGTCTCTGATCGTGATTTAGCCGCTTTGTTATTACAATTACAAAAATATCAACCTAGAGTCATAGGTGTTGATATTTATCGAGATTTACCAGTCAATCCCGGTCATAATGAATTAGTCAAAGTTCTACAAAATCATCCTCATATAATTGCCATAGAAAAGGTATTACCAGAAAGAATTACTCCGCCGCCAAATTTTCCGCCAGAACGCATTGGTTTTGCTGACCAAATTACAGATATTGACGGTAAATTAAGAAGGAGTTTGTTAGGTACACCAACATCTGATGGTTATAAATTATCTTTGTCGGTGAGA
Source organism: Anabaena sp. CA = ATCC 33047 (assembly GCF_963870205.1). Taxonomy (NCBI): domain Bacteria; kingdom Bacillati; phylum Cyanobacteriota; class Cyanophyceae; order Nostocales; family Nostocaceae; genus Anabaena; species Anabaena sp. CA = ATCC 33047. The sequence goes on from NZ_CAWMSA010000044.1 coordinate 560,402, forward strand.
TTAGCAGCCGCTTATTTAGCCCGTCACAATATACAGTTAGAAAATGGGATACGCGATCGCGCCGCTATGAGGTTTGGTAAAACCGAACTACCGAGGTTTTTACCCAACTCTGGCGGATATATCCGCACAGATGCGGGTGGGGTGCAGGTATTGCTAAATTTTCGCAGTGGTCGAGAAAGATTCAGAATGGTATCTTGGAGCGATATCAAAAATGGTAAAATCAAAGGCGAGTGGTTACGCGATCGCATCGTGATTATTGGCATCACCGCACCTAGCCGTAAAGACTTTATCACCACTGCTGCCACTCAATCGATTAAACCCGCTAAAGGGCGAGTATATGGCGTAGAAATTCAAGCCCACGCCGTTAGTCAAATTATTAGCGCAGTGCTTGATGGTAGACCCCTATTAAACACCTGGAATGAACAATGGGAATATACATGGATTTTTGTCTGGGGTTTTTTAGGAATTGCGATTGCTAGATTGACTAAATACCCGTTAACGAATCTGATAATAGTTGCGGTTGTTAGTTGTGGTTTAGTCATTATTAGTTATTTATTCATACTGTGGGGTTGGTGGGTGCCAGTCATCCCAGCAATTTTAGTTTTGCTGTTAAATGGGATGGAACTCACAGCTTTATATCAATATGACTACGCTTTAAAATCAGGGAAGAAAGCCCGCCAAGCTGTCATAGAAAGTACATTTGAAACAATTCATAATGGCCCGTTGCAAAGTCTAGCCAAAGTTTTAAAAATGTTGCGTGGTCACAACACATCAACACCGGAATTATTACCACAAATAGAAAAAGAATTAGAGCAATTAAACTACGAATTAAGAGGAATTTACGAATTTTTACAAAAAGAATCACCAGCCGAAGATACAAGTTTGTATTTGGGCAACAATTTGGTGTTAAATTTACAAGACCCTTTGCATGATATTCTTTATCAAGTTTATACCTATACATTAGAGCGTGAATTACCCTGCTTTAAAACTATTCGAGTCAAAATTCGTAACTTTGCACCGATAGATGAACGCTGTTTAAGTATTGAACAAAAGCGCAGCATTTGTAGATTTTTAGAAGAAGCTTTGTGTAACGTGGGTAAACACGCGACAGGTGCAACTCGTCTGCAAGTAACTTGTTCTTTATCTGATGGTTGGTACAGCTTAAGCATTAAAGATAATGGCTTAGGTGAGAGTGAGCATCAAGCAGGACGAGGTACACAACAATTAGTGAATATAGCCCAACAATTGCAAGGAAAATTTAGGCGATCGCCCCTATTTCCTCATGGTACTATTTGTGAATTATCCTGGCCAGTCACCAAATTATGGTTAAGGTAACACTAGCAAAAAATTATAGTTTGTAATCAGGAATAAAGTCCTGATTTTTTCAGGTTCTCAAATAGCGGACTAAAGTCCTCACTACTAACTGTTTGGTTCTCAAATAGAGGACTAAAGTCCTCACTACTAACTGTTTGTAGTCAGGACTTTAGCCCTGATTTTTTCAGGTTCTCAAATAGCGGACTAAAGTCCTCACTACGAACTGATAAAAATTAGCATGATTTACAGCAATTATAGATGGATTTTTCCCCAAGAAAATAAATATAAATTGTAATAAAATATTAGAGTAGGAAAAACCATGACTCAAAACCAATGGCTCTTGCACCAACTTGTGATCAGCTGTGTTTTGAGTACCACCGTGATCATATCTCAAGTTGCATTAGCCGGATACGAGCCACCCGATGACCAAAAACCCCCCAAAGAATCTTCAGACTCATCAGGTGTGAGGGTGATGGATGGGTGATGCTTTCAGGAAGAGGAACTAGAGACGCGATTAATCACGTTTTTACAAGAAATTGGGAGAAGGGTCTGGTCGGCGATAAGATAAAACAGAGCTGAAAATTTAGCAAAACAAAGGCTAGAAAACTCTGTGCAGATCACATTTTTAGGGACAAGTTCGGGTGTACCCACGCGATCGCGTAATGTTTCCAGTGTCGCCCTCAGATTACCCCAAAGGGCTGAACTGTGGTTGTTTGACTGCGGTGAAGGCACTCAGCATCAACTGTTGCGGAGTGAACTCAAAATGAGTCAACTATCCCGAATTTTTATCACTCATCTACACGGCGACCACATTTTTGGCTTAATGGGGCTTTTAGCTAGTTGTGGTTTGGCTGGTAATGTAGAAAAAGTAGATATCTATGGCCCTCCGGGATTAAATGATTATATTCATGCAGCCTCACGTTACTCCCATACACATTTTTCCTATCCTATTAAAGTTCATACCGTGCGACCGGGGGTAATTTACGAGGATAAGGAATTTACCGTCAGCTGTGGTTTACTGCATCACCGCATTACAGCTTTTGGTTATCGCGTCGCAGAAAAAGACCGCGCCGGACGCTTTGATGTGGAAAAAGCCCAAGCTTTACAAATTCCTTCCGGCCCGATTTACGGTCAACTTAAGCGCGGTGAAACTGTCACCCTCGCTGATGGGCGAGTTATCAATGGTCAAGAATTATGCGGCCCTACAGAAATCGGGCGTAAAATTGCTTATTGTACAGACACCATTTATTGTGAGGGTGCTGTGGAATTAGCGCAAGATGTGGACATACTCATTCACGAAGCTACTTTTGCTCATCAAGATGCAGACATGGCTTTTCAACGGTTGCACTCGACAACTACAATGGCAGCACAAACAGCTTTAGCGGCAGCAGCGCATAAGTTAATTATGACTCATTTTAGCCCGCGTTATGCTCCTGGTAATACTGTGGATTTAAAAGATTTACTCAAAGAAGCCCGTGCAATCTTTCCTCGTACAGAAATGGCTTATGATTTCATGACTTATGATGTACCAAGACGACGAGAAAATAATTAATTATTGTTCTCAGACTAATTTTGCATTTTGAATTTTGAATTTTGAATTGTTAAACTGTGCAAGGTTTTATTAATTTAAACAAGCCCTTTGGCTGGACTTCTCATGATTGCGTTGCTAAGGTGCGGAAACTGTTACGCCTCAAACGTATAGGACACGCCGGGACTTTAGATCCTGCGGCTACAGGTGTGTTACCAATTGCTGTGGGAAAAGCTACCAGATTGTTACAGTATCTTCCCGGAGAGAAAGCCTATAAAGCAACTATCCGGCTAGGGGTGCGAACTACAACGGATGATTTACAAGGTGAAATTATTACTTCCCAACCTAGCCCAGAATTGAACTTAGCAGAGGTGAAAACTGCATTAAGTCAATTTTTAGGCAAGATTGAACAAATACCACCAATTTACAGCGCGATTCAAGTCGAAGGGAAACGCCTGTATGATTTGGCGCGTCAGGGGGAAACGGTGGAAGTTCCCGCCAGAACAGTCGAAATTTTCAGTATAGAAGTTTTAGATTGGCGCAGGGGGGAGTTTCCAGAATTAGATGTAGCGATCGCCTGTGGCAGTGGTACATATATTAGAGCGATCGCTCGTGATTTAGGTACTGTTCTCAATACTTGTGGCACTCTCGCTGCTTTAACTCGCACTCAAAGCAGTGGCTTTAACTTAACCGCTAGTCTCACCCTCAGCGAGTTAGAAACACAACTACAAGCTGGCACATTTCAACCCACACCCCCCGATGTCGCCTTACAACATTTACCATCAGTGAATTTACCAGACATATCAGCCCAAAAATGGTGTCAAGGACAACGTATAACTCTCACCCCCGAAATAGCTGGAAAAGTGCGAGTTTACCAAGCCGAAACCCGTTTCTTAGGAATAGGCGAATTACAAGACGGTGTATTAATTCCCCAGATGGTTTTTGAGCCGATTTCCTAAGAGAACTAAGGCATTTGCAGATTCACTAATTAATGACGGATGTTCACTTAACTGATAACTAGACTTGAGATAACCAGCATCTAACTGTATTGGGGGAAGATGATATTTTTGTAACACTCCCTGAATGCGTTCAAATGCTTCTGGGAGTTTGTTGAAAGGAATTCCCGGAAAAGCATGATGCACCCCATGATAGTTTAATCCACCCATCAGCCAGCCCAGCAAGCCGCTAGTATTGAGATTGCGCCCAGTATAAAGCTGTGTTAATTGATGATTGCTAAACTTACCCCAAAGTCCGTAGTGTTCTAAATGATCGCGTGTTTGCATAATCATTCCCGCTACCCGTTCCAAAATTAACCAAAATAAGAGATAGCGGAGTAATTCACCATGCAGAATTACAACAGTCAACAGCACAGCTTGTATAATTAATATCGCTGCAACATCCAGAAATATTTGGCGACGCATCCGCGAGACTAACTGCTGCAAGCGTACAGCCATCACAAAAGTTTTAATAATCAACCCAATTCCACCGAGGAGGAAAATATCACAACTCCACTGATGACGCACATACCATTTTAAAATCGGGTGTGCTTGTTGGTATTCTTGCCCAGTCCATTGTACTCTTTCGGGATCGCGAAAATCAATACCATTCCAGCCATGATGTAAGCTGTGTAGTTCGGCATAAAGACTATAAGGCCACAACATCGGCCAGCTAATCAAGCGCGGGATGACAGTATCAAACCACACCCAGCCTGTGAAAGTATGATGAGTCATATCATGGGTGCAAACTAGCCAAAAAGCATAAAACATTCCTGCTAATATGGTTGCAACCACAAATACAATATTGTTGTGTACCGACCAAGCTAACGTTACCAGACTGAGAAATATTAAACCCAAGATACTAAAGCGCAGTAGTCCCGCGCCAGGATTAACTTGCTGTAAATCGGCGGTGACTTGTTGTAATTCCCTAGACAGTTGATTTAAAGTTGGAGTGCGATCGCCCATAATCTACTATTGAAATACACCACACACCCTAACCATCGCACAATCATCAAAAAATTTCCCTTTCTGCAACCACTACAAAACCCAGTTTGTGATGCCAAAAGTTTCCAAACCCATCCACCCAATGAAGACTATATAACATCCCAAAAGAAGTATACATTCTTTCTTGCTCAGTACCAAATTTGTACGTAGCATTGTAAACAGAATAATCGTGGCTAAAGTCAGAACTCCCATGAGTGGTGCTGTGACAGCAAAATTAACGGTTGATGCACCTGCAATCAGCACACCGACGGGAATCGCCACAAGTAAGTCAAAAATATTACTACCCAAAACATTAGCCAAGCTAACGTCACCCTGTCCTTTCCTTGCGGCTCTGATACTTACAAAGGCATCTGGTAAGCTAGTACCCGCAGCAATGATAGTCAAACCCCACAGAAAATTAGGCGTATTTAAGACATTACCTAACCCAATGGCTGAACGCACCAATCCCTCTACAGCAGCTACAATCAAAGCCAGACTGAACAATAAGCGTAGCCACTCTTTTCCCACTTGTATGTCTGGAGATAACTGTTCATGTTTCTGATTGTGCTGTTGTTCTACGGTGTCTTGCTGCTGTAAAAATAGGTAAACTCCATAAAGAGCGATTGGCATCAAAGCAATTGGGCGATTTAGTGTACCTTGCCATCTGGTGTTAGCTACGGGATTGTAAATCAGTGAAAAAGCAAACGCCAATAACAGTACAGTCACGCTAGTAATGTAGAACTGAGCATCTTTGTAAACCAAAACCCGATCAAAAGTCAGGCGTTTCCCCATCAAACCCGAAAGTCCAGGGATGACTAAAATATTAAAGATAGCTGAACCGACGATACTTGATACACCCAAATCAAACTCACCATGAATGAGTGTAGCCACAACAGTAGTAGAAAGTTCCGGGAAACTTGAGCCAACAGCTTCAATTACAGCCCCTTGAACAATCGGCGGTAGCTGATAATATGTAGCTAATTTATCAGCAGCAGATTCGAGAATCAAGCTACCTTTCCAAACCACAGCCGTAGATACCACAATCAAACCAATATAAAAAAGTAGTTGAGTTCCATTCATGAATATAGGAAGAATTGAACCTTACAATGGCGGGTTTTTAGAAGTTTTACCGGAGGTTGAAGAAAGCGACTATTGGCAGATTGCAGCCATACACATCAATGGTCAAGCCTTTTTTCCTACGCCTCGGCTTTATCGTTCAGAAAAGGTAGCTTTAGCACAAGCAGCGCAAATCTACGATTGGATAGTTGACGGGTTTACTACTGTTCTGCGTTGCATCTCACGTTATGGCATCAACCCAAAGCGACTTAATTCTCTCTAATCTGAGACTGTACCATCTGGGAGGGTGGCATTACGAAAATTAGCTCCTTCTAGATTGGCATTATACAAGTTAGCTGATGTGAGGTCAGCACGATCCAAATCAGCTTTATGCAGATTAGCTCCTTGCAAGTTAGCTTGTTGTAAATGGGCGGCGGTGAGATAAGCTGTACTTAAATCAGCATTACTGAGATTTGCTTGTTCTAGGTGAGCTTTATTTAAATTGGCTTGACTCAAATTTGCACCACTCAGGTTCACTTGATGGAGGATGGCTTCACCGAGATTTGCTCTACTTAAATCAACCTGAGAAAAATCACGCTCGCCAGCAGCATATCGTCTGAGAAATTCATCTACATTCATCACATCTACCTCTTAGGAATTGAGACTTTATTTCACTGCTAGTGAAATAATCATAAGCAGTACAACCATTGCTTGACATCCCTCACACGATTGAGGATGAGAGCCTAGAGGCATTTTTGCAGAGGTAATATGACACAATTTAGAGATATGAATTTTTCTCAAGGGGAATCTAGCGAAACATCCCAAAACGAGCAAACACTGCGGAAACGCTTGATTATTGAGATGGGGATGGGAGTAGATCAGCATGGACAAGAACCGACAGTAGCAGCAGCTAGAGCAGTACGAAATGCGATCGCTCACAATGCTTTACCTGGAGTTTGGGAAGTCGCTCTTTTAAGTGATCCCAATGAGATGATTGTAGAAGTTCAGGTAGCTGTACCCTATCCCGAACAAGTTAGAGAAGAAGAAGTTTTAGCTGTTTTACCTTTCGGGCGCAAAAGCTTAACTGTAGAATCTGGGGGGATGGTAGTACAAGGACGGGCTATACCTTCCCTGAATGATAAAAATGATGAGATGCTAGTGGCGATCGCAGCTGTTACAGTCCTGATCGAAACCCATAAATAAACATTCGACGGTAGAATTATCAACCGTATTCAAACAGTGCATCTTTTGCCAACCATCAACAAAACTCAATCATGTCAAACGATACCATTGAAAAGGTGATTGCTGCTTACTATACCAACATTGCAGCTATGAATCCAGAAGGATGGCTAGATAATTTTGCCGTAGATGCTGTCAGTCATGATCCAGTGGGAGAACCACCCGCAAAAGTTCATGAAGGATATCGCCAATTTATTGGACAGTTGCAAGCAGTATTTGAGAAATTAGAAGCCACAACTGAGCATATATTTATTGCCAGTAATGAAGCAGCCGTTAAATGGACAATGACAGGCATCAGCAAGAGTGGTAAATCAGTACAATTTGAGGGAATTACCATTTTTGAGATGAACGCCGACGGTAAAATTCAAACAACCCGCGCTTATTGGAGTCCCGCGCAAATGATTGCACAGTTACGTTCTTAGCACAGTCTATTTTTGCGGTTGATTTACATTAATCAGCCTTTGATGAATTGCAAATATCACCAAAGGCTTTTTTGTTGCTCATAATTCTTGTTCTTCTTCGTAGAACCAAATTTCTGCTAACAGGCTTAAACCCACCAGCCAAATAAAACCAATTACTGTTAACCAAAACATTGTCATCATTGCTATCACCTCTAAATTTCAGTTTTTGTCTCAACACCTTGAGCAAAAAACTTAAAATTATTTGTATTTGTGCGTGAAATCTAATCAAACCAACAAGTTAATTAATTTCACTCAAGACTTGAGGGATGGAGTTAGTCATCTTTCATGATTATTACTTACCAACTTGCCAAGAATTCACATTTTTAATAAAAATCAACTTTCCAGCAATCTCAGCAAATGTAAGGACTAAAGTCCTTACTACAAACAATATTTGTCTTGTCTTCACTTCCGTTCAGCACTACAGCCACTCTGCGCTAAACTAAAAATAATGATGTAAATTCTATCCTTGACTATCATTATTTTCTCTTGGTGTAAGAATCTCTGGCAGTAAGTTCAACAGACAAACATCTTGGATTACTGTAGTAAAAATGTCTCAAGAGCATGACGCATCGCTGCAAATGCAACAGCTAGCTGTTCTTAAACCAACACACTTTGCTGATTTAATCCGCGCCGCACAATTGATTTTTGATCCGGCTGGGGGTGTTTCAGGAAGATACATCCAAGTTGATTGGGAAACATTCGGTATTCCTGATCATGTACTCGACAACCTGAAAGCATTGGGTTATAAATATCGCTATGCCTCACCGGATATCCCTGGTGATATTATTTGGCAACAATTGACTCCAGAAACTCGGCTATGGTTTGTCAACAATCGTGATGAATTATGGAAGTTTGAAGAGATTTTTCCGGCTTTAGACGAAGATTAATACCGTTTCTCGTGATTTATGGATGTAGAGACGTTATATATAATGTTTCTACATCATTTATTTAGCGCAGTCTCACATAAAATTGGTATAAGAACCTATAAACGTTTATTAATTGATGTTATCGTGGAATTTTATAGTGGTTTTGTATGTGTTTTTTAATACAGACTTATACTATAAACTGAGAAGTGACGAGTTTTAGGCGATCGCGTAAATTTAAGTGCATAGTTAAATTAATTGATCAAACACCTTTCAATGAATCAAAGTGTAAGTCTTTCTCCCATTCCAAAAGCACCCACCAATGAAAATAATCTTACATCACAAAAGAGTAAAATTGTCAAGCAAATCATAATTCTTGGTTTAGAAATGCTGCTGGCTTTACCTCTGGGTTTAGCGTTAACGCAATTAAACATCGGCGGGATTGTGTGGATATTTGGCGGTATCGCCTCTGGTACAACAGTTTTGCAATGCTGTCGGGTTTTTTATAAATTTAGTCCTCAACCCAACCGCATAGCCAGAAAATTCGGGATGGTGTTGGTGGGTATGGCTGTGGGTGTTTCCAATAGCAATAGTGATTTAACTAGCCTAGCGGTAGGAATTCCTATATTTATATTGCTGACTATATTCTTACTTTTGTGTGGTAGTGTTATCGGTTACATTTACTCTCGGTTGAGCAAGACCAACATTTTAACAGCGATGCTGGCTACAGTTCCCGGTGGTGTGGGAGTCATGTCATCAATTGCCGCCGATTATAATCGTAATGTTACCTTAGTCGCTTTAGTGCAAGCGATACGTGTTACCTCTGTAGTTTTGCTGATTCCCTTGATTGCGAGAACAGCAGTTGGTAATTACTGGAATACCTCAACCCCATCAGTGGTTAATGCTGGGATAAATTTTGAGCCTGTACAACTACAATTACTTGGGGTAGCCTTGCTGATTAGTAGCGTGATCGTTTATTTATCCCTAAAGTTGAAAATTCCGGCGGGTGATTTTTTTGCAGCTTTATTGATGGGACTGGCGTTTAATGCCATTTTAGATTGGTTGCCTGTGTTTAGTGGTGTTCACTTCAATCCACCACCAGCGATGAATATAGTCGGTCAAATGCTGCTAGGTATTACCATTGGTGAATATTGGGGAGAAAAACCAAATTTTGGCAAAAGGACGGTAGTTTATGCGTTGATGTCTGTAGTTATGACCTTGATTGCTGGTGCGATCGCTACTATTTTAGCCATGCAATTAACCTCATGGGACTGGTTAACTTGTTTGTTAGTCACAGCACCAGGAGGTGCAGCAGAAATGATTTTGGTTTCTCTAGCATTAGATCATAATGTAGAAATAGTCACCACAGGGCATTTAGTCCGACTCATCGCTATTAACAGTTCTTTACCCCTATGGTTATTTCTCTTTCGCCGTCTAGACGCACAAATGTCAAAACCTGCTTAAAAATTTATCAGGGAATAAATTCCTTAATTTTGAATTTTGAATTTTGAATTTTGAATTGTTTCAGGATGCTGTAGATGGTAGCCCAAATTCAAGAATTAGCAGCCCAGCATTGGGTAAAAACTCGTTCTTCCCTTGACTCCAGCCAATCAACATTTCTCACCTGGACAGGTAAAATTTACGCCTTTACTCCCGGTGAAAAACGAAAACTACTGTTTAAAATGGTGGGAGTAAGTGTCAGTAGGTGCATTCCCACCGATGCAGATAGTTGGGATTTTACCTCTAGGGAACTTACCTACTATTTAGACCCAGAAAACAACGAGATTTTAAGAAAATGGGAAAACCCCTGGACAGGTGAAATAGTACCAGTCATGCACGTTGCAAATAATCCGGTACAGGGTCATTTTAAAGGTAAATTCCCGGCACAGGTAGAGGGAGAAACGACAACCTTTGTCTTTGATATTTTCCCAACATACCCCAACCCTTTGGCAACAGATCCACAACTAGCCGAATACAGTCCTTATCAAACTTATCAAGCAGCAGAATTATTTAAACTCACAGTTCCAACCGCAGATTTATTTAATTCAGAACTAACTTCGGTGTCGCAACTGAGACTCAGTTGGGATAGAATTGGTCAATGGTTGCCGTGGATGAAAATGAGCGATCGCCCTGGTCATCTAATATATAGTGCATCGGGTAGTAAAGTTCATGGCTTAACAGAATTACCCCCACTACTCCAAGATGAAATTAATCACCGTGTACCTTTGTATAAGCAAGCTCCAAAAGCTTTTATTGACGGCGAAGATATGACATCTTGGTTATACTTCCAAAAACACTTTCAAGCCTACCTAGCTGGTGAAACCTTCCCCCTACCCGCACCAGAAGAAACTTGATATTATTAGCTCTTAGTCTCAAACTTCCGCATATTTCTACTCACAGGGTCAAACCCTCTAGAAAAGCGGGTAGTTTCATCGTAACAAGCTCCGGTTAAATCTGCTCCATACAACTTAGCAAAGTTCAGTTTAGCTCCTCGGAGATTTGCTTCATTGAGCTTAACTCCACACAAATTTGTTCTAGTCAAATTGGCATTAGCTAGATTAGTTCTGCTTAAGTCTGCTCCCCACAGTTTAGCTTGAGCTAAGTTAGCATCACTCAAATCTGCACCCCATAAATTGATACCAGGGAGATAGGCTTTAATCAGTCTGGCTTTAATTAAGTTCGCTGCTGGGAAATATCTTTCACCAGCAGCATAACGGCGTTTTATGTCCTCAGCATCCATGAGTTGTATTGACTTTTTTCAGTAATAAAGAAGTGATCTGTTCCCATTCCTGGTAGAGTTCCCCGGTAAACTCTGGCTGATTACTGCGTGTGTACCAGTAACGAGCGTTATTTAAATCGCCTTCTTTGCGGTGGAGGTAGGCGTGAACCCATGCACTGTCAGCATCGTTAGCAGTTTGTACAATGTCATGCGCTTGGTTCCAATCACCTTTTTTGTCATGCCACAAAGCCTGTAGGGCTTTCGGTAGTGTTTGAGGACATGGGCGTTGTTTTTCGATTAATCGCTGGAATTCTTCTGTATTCATGACGCGACTCAACAACTATCAAACCTCTATTTCTAAGATACTCTGTTGCTGGCTGGTGTGGTGGGTGTATTCTCAAGGTTTTATTTTTTTTAACGCGGAGGGGAGGCAGCGCGTTCGGTCGCCAGACTTGTAGCGACTGCCGTCGCGCGGAGGGGTTTGATGAGAGGTATGGGGTTTTCTAGTCTAGCGTCTTTGCTAAACTAGGATTAGTAACGAAAGCAGTATATTATCATCTGATGACACTTAATAATTTATCCTTTCCTCAACACTACACAGTTGATATTGAAGCCGAAGGACGTTTAACTTTACCCAAAGAAATACAACAAAAACTGAATTTAGAATCAGGCGATCGCTTGATTTTAACACTTCAAGATAATGGTAAACTTCAGTTAGTCAGCCTCAAACAACAAGTTAAAAAATTACGAGGCTTGTTAAAAGATAAGTCACCCGATATAAATTTAGTTAATGAACTTATTCAAGAACGTCGGCTTGAAGCTTTAAATGAGTAAATTTGTTTTAGATGCTTCTGCTTTTTTAGCTTATTTGAGAGATGAGCAAGGTGCAGATATTGTTGAAACCGCCTTGATTAATGGGTGCTATATCAGTATTATTAATTGGGTAGAGATACTATCAAAAATTGTTGATTTAGGAGAAAATCCTGAAGAAATTATTCAACAATTAAGAAATGAAGGACTATTAGAAAATAGCCTAGAAAATATTGATTGTAATCAAGAAGATGCTATCACCATAGCTCAATTGCGACCTGTTACCAAAAGAGCAGGTTTGTCATTAGGCGATCGCACTTGTCTGGCTTTAGGTAAACGCTTAAATCTACCTGTATTAACAGCAGATAAAATATGGAGCAGTTTATCTGTCGGAGTTGCTATCACTGTGATTCGTTGATCAAATTAAGTTTGGTGATCAATTTAATTGATAGACAAAGATAAATCTGGTGTCAATCTCTGCAAAACTTGTTTTAATACCATCGCTGTCCAATCTACATCAGCTTGGGTGGTATCGCGTCCCAAGGTGAGGCGAATTCCTCCTAATGCTGCTGTTTCGGGATAACCCATCGCTAACAGTACCGGACTGGGGCTAAGTTTACCACTGTGACAAGCTGAACCTGCACTTATACCAATCCCAGCTAGGTTGAGTTGGCGAACTAAGGTTTTACCACTGAGTTTTTTGCCGTCGGCGTATTCTAAACAAAAACTGACGTGGTGGGGTAAGCGATGTTGTAAATCACCTGTGGGAATTAAACCGGGGACATCTGCTAATAATGAAAATAAGCGATCGCGTAACTGAATTAATCTCGGTGTTTCTTGTGCTAATTCTTGCGCTGCTAATTCGGCGGCGACTCCAAAACCTGCGATCGCTGGTAATGCTTGTGTACCAGAACGTAAACCTTTTTCTTGTCCACCACCACCCAATAACGGTATTAACTCTACTCCCGGACGCACATATAAAGCCCCCGCACCTTGAGGCCCATATAATTTATGACTAGATAAACTCAGTAAATCTACAGGTATTTGCTGTACATCTATAGGTAAACGTCCTACAGCTTGCACTGCATCGGTATGAAATAAAGCCCCATGTTGTCGGGTTATCTCGCCTAATTCGGCGATGGGTTGCACTGTGCCTATTTCACTTTGTCCGTAAATAATCGACACTAAAACAGTGTGATGTCGAAGTGCTGCTTGTAAATCTTGGGGGTTGACTCTACCTTTGCTATCTACCCCTAAGCGGGTAACTTCCCATCCCCAATTTTCCAGTAGCTTGGCTGGTTCAGCAATGGCGGAATGTTCCACACTGGAAATAATTATATGTTGCGGTACGGCGTACAGTCGCGCAATACCCATGATTACCAAGTTATTTGACTCTGTACCGCCAGAAGTAAAAATCATCGCTTCTGGAGTTGCAGCATTAATCAAACCAGCTACTTGCAGTCTCGCCTGTTCTACAATAGTAGCAGCCCGTTGTCCCCACTCATGCAAACTAGAAGGATTTCCCCATTGTTGGGTGAGTGATGCTTGCATAGCTGCGATCGCCTCTGGACGAGTGGGAGTAGTTGCGCTGTAATCTAGATATATTTGCATATCATTAAATCGAATCAAAATACAATAACAACGGACTGCTTATATTTTCAGCATAGATACATCAATTGATGAATCATGAAAAAGAATGAATAATACTGCTGATATCGCTATTCATTTAGTTAATCTTGTCTAGGTGATTTGGGGAATTATAAATTTATTTAGTCCCAATTTACTTTTAGCAGATTATCGTGCAGATTTTTCACACACTCAAGAACTTTTGGGTATGTTCTTTAGCATTGACAATTACTGCTTGTCAACAAGTCCAACCCCAAAATCAGCGTCTAGCACCTTTACCACAAGATCCATTTATCCAAGTTTATTTTAATCATTCCCAGTCTGCCGAATATCAAGAACCCTATCGTCAGCAAACTCGACTAGGGGATAACTTAGAACAACAGATAATTGAGGCGATCGCTCAAGCTCAATCTACCATAGATGTGGCAGTACAAGAATTGCGTTTACCTAAAATTGCCCAAGCCTTACAAGATAAACAAAATCAGGGCATCAAAGTTAGGGTAATCTTGGAAAATAACTATACCCGTCCTTGGAGTAGTTTAACTCCTGAACAAGTCAAGAAATTACCCCCCAGAGAACAAGAACGATATCAAGAATATTTTAAATTTATCGATCAAAATCAAGATAATCAACTCAGCCCAGAGGAAAATAATCAAAGGGATGCTTTGATTATTTTGCAAAATGCCAAAATTCCTTACATAGATGATCAAGCAGATGGTTCAGCAGGTAGTAACCTGATGCACCACAAATTTATAATAGTTGATAATCGCATTGTGGTTATTACTTCCGCCAATTTCACCCTGAGTGATGTACATGGGGATTTTACTAATCTCAAAAGTTTAGGAAATGCCAACAACTTATTAAAAATTGATAGTCCCGAACTAGCCCAATTATTCACAGAAGAATTTAACCTAATGTGGGGAGATGGTTCAGGTGGAAAATTAGATAGTAAATTTGGTTTGCAAAAACCTATCCGTTCGCCCCAAACAATTACATTAGGCGACAACAAAATTACTATTCATTTCTCGCCCACTTCCCCCACCCAACCCTGGACTAATACAAGTAACGGTTTAATAGGCGAAGTCTTAAATTCATCTACTCAATCCATTGATATGGCATTATTTGTATTTTCAGAACAACGCCTAGCAAATATTCTGGAAAAACGTCATCAAGAAAATGTATCAATTCGGGCTTTGATTGACAGACAATTTGCCTATCGTTCCTATAGCGAAGCCTTAGATATGATGGGTGTAGCTTTGAGTGAGAAATGTAAATATGAAGTAGATAACAAGCCTTGGAAAAATCCGCTTACCACAGTAGGCGTACCCACATTACCCAAAGGAGATTTATTACATCATAAATACTCAGTTGTAGATAATAGAACTGTAATTACAGGTTCACATAACTGGTCAGTTGCAGCTAATAACGCTAACGATGAAACATTAATAATTATTGAAAATCCGACCATCGCCCAACATTATGCACGGGAATTTGCACGACTTTACACTCAGGCTCAAGTCGGTATTCCAGAAAGAATACAAACCAAAATTCAAGCCGAAAAAAAACAATGTCCTCAAATCATCACACCCACTTCTACAGAAAATAAAACCACGCAAATCGTTAATATCAACACAGCCAGTTTAGAAGAATTAACCACCTTACCAGGAGTAGGTAAAAAGTTAGCCCAAAAGATAATCATCGCCCGACAACAAAGAAAATTTACTTCAATACAAGACTTAGAACAAATACCAGGAATAAGTAATAAAATGATAGCTAACTGGGAAAGTAGGATTGAGTTTTAAATTGTGTAATTTTTTAAAATTCATGGTGTAATTATACCAATTTTATATGAGGTTGCACATAATATAAACTCCATTAATTTATCCGCGTGTATCTGCGTGTATCTGCGTTCAATTATTCTCAACATATATTCTATGCAGCTTCATATTAATTTGGTATTAAAGAGTAGGTAATAGGGAATAAGCCTATTTAAGTAGACGCAGTTTCACCAAGATAAGCAGTTTTCTTTGCGCCTATTCTGCAAGCAGCACCTTTGCGTCTTTGCGCCTACTCTGCGAGAAGCCGCTTTGCGTCTTGGCGCGAACCTTTAAATAATCCTCTCATCCAAACGCAAGTATGAATACAACTCTACTGCTAGAAAGAGGAAAATTAAACTTTCATTTTTTAACATAAATCCAAGTAGAGAACATGAGAATAAATTTATGCCTTACAACAAAATAGATGAATTACCCCAAGATATCAAAGAACAATTACCAGAACACGCCCAGCAAATGTTTATGGCTGCATTCAACTCTGCCCAAAGGGATGGTATGAGTGAACAGGGGGCTTGTGATGTGGCCTGGAGTAGTGTAAGAAATGAATATGAACAAGGTAGCGATCGCCAATGGCACAGAAAACCAGAAGATACAGCAATACACCACAAAGCTGTAACATCTGGTGGTAATTAGATCAAAGCGGTTTGTCAAAGTCCATAACCCCGGTTTCTCTGAAAATTCGGGGTTGAAATTCCAGGATGATGCTGTCACAGACCGCAATAAATCATTAAACTGAAAGTGATTGGCTTTGCTGGGATGGACTATTGATCAAACCATGACTGAACAAAATATGAGAATTGTAATCCTTGGTGGCGGCTTTGGTGGCTTATACACAGCGTTGCGTTTAAGTCAACTACCTTGGGAATCTCAACAGAAACCAGAAATTGTTTTAGTAGACCAAAGCGATCGCTTCTTATTTTCCCCCCTACTCTACGAATTACTCACCGGAGAATTACAAACCTGGGAAATCGCCCCTCCCTTTGCAGAATTGTTACAAGGAACTGGTGTCCGTTTTTATCAAACAGTCGTCTCTGGTATCGACATCGACCAACAACGGGTACACCTGCAAGACGGCCCAGAAATCCCCTACGATCGCCTAGTCTTAGCATTAGGAGGAGAAACCCCCCTAGACTTAGTTCCCGGCGCAACATCCTATGCTTACACCTTCCGCACAATTACTGATGCCTATCGTTTAGAAGAACGTCTACGAGTCCTAGAAGAATCAACAACCGATAAAATTCGAGTCGCAATTGTAGGG
Organism: Anabaena sp. CA = ATCC 33047; assembly: GCF_963870205.1. Taxonomy (NCBI): domain Bacteria; kingdom Bacillati; phylum Cyanobacteriota; class Cyanophyceae; order Nostocales; family Nostocaceae; genus Anabaena; species Anabaena sp. CA = ATCC 33047. Next base: position 577,090 of record NZ_CAWMSA010000044.1, read on the forward strand.
GCTGGCTACAGTGGTGTAGAATTAGCCTGTAAGTTAGCCGACCGACTAGGAGACAAAGGACGCTTTCGCCTAATCGAAATTAGCGACCAAATTTTACGGACTTCCCCAGAATTTAACCGCGAAGCCGCCAAAAAAGCCTTAGAAGCGCGGGGTGTATTCCTCGATTTAGAAACCAAAGTTGAATCCATCGCCCAAGATACCATCTCCCTAGAATATAAAAATCAAGTCGATACGATTCCTGTAGATTTAGTCATCTGGACTGTAGGGACAAGAGTTGCACCAGTAGTCAAAAGCCTACCTTTAAAACAAAATCAACGCAATCAAATCACAACCACACCCACCCTACAAGTTCTGGATCATCCCGAAATCTTTGCTTTAGGAGACTTAGCCGACTGTCTAGACGCAGAAGGTCAACAAATTCCCGCCACTGCACAAGCCGCTTTTCAACAAGCCGACTACACAGCTTGGAATATCTGGGCTTCCTTAACTCATCGTCCCCTGTTACCTTTCCGCTATCAGCCACTAGGCGAAATGATGGCATTAGGCACAGATAACGCCACCTTAACAAGTTTAGGAATTAAGCTAGATGGTACTTTAGCCTATATTGGTCGTCGTCTGGCTTATCTGTATAGAATGCCAACTTTAGATCATCAACTCAAAGTTGGTTTTAACTGGTTAGTCCGTCCTATGATAGAAACAATTTCTTCCTTAGCAGATGGTAAATAACCACTGCAATATTCACTAGCCAAAATCCTAAATTTAACAGTCATCATCGTCAGCAGGTTGAATGGAAAGACCCAAAGTGATTTTTTTAGATGCTGTGGGTACACTATTTGGTGTCAAAGGCAGCGTCGGTAAAATTTATAGTCAGATAGCCTTAGAGTTTGGTGTAGAAGTTTCCGCAGAAATTTTAGATCAAACATTTACCCAAAGTTTTAAAGCCGCACCTCCACCGATATTTCCTGATGCGGAATTACATGATATTGCTCAATTAGAATTTGAATGGTGGCGCAGCATTGCTGTGAATACCTTTGAAAAAGCGGGCGTAATATCAAAATTTTCTGACTTTTCTAGCTTTTTTGGTGAGCTTTACATACATTTCGGCACGGCTGAACCGTGGTTTATCTATCCCGATGTTGTGCAATCTCTCAGCAATTGGCAACATTTAGGGATTGAATTAGGTGTAGTATCTAATTTCGATTCTCGAATTTACTCAGTTTTGCAAAGTTTAGGATTGAATGAATTTTTCAAAACCGTGACAATTTCCACCCAAGTAGGTGCAGCTAAACCAGATCAGAAAATTTTTGCTGAAGCTTTAGAAAAGCATGAGTGTTCCCCTGAGTCAGCTTGGCATATTGGTGATAGCATCGTAGAAGATTATCAAGGAGCTAAAGCCGCCGGACTCAGAGGTATTTGGATTAATAGGAATTAGTTATTAGTCATTAGTCATTAGTCATTAGTCATTAGTCATTAGTCATTAGTCATTAGTCATTAGTCATTAG
>NZ_CAWMSA010000045.1:0-14596 GCF_963870205.1 Anabaena sp. CA = ATCC 33047
ATGACTAATGACTAATGACTAATGACCAATGACCAATGACTAATGACTAATGACTAATGACCAATGACCAATGACTAATGACTAATGACCAATGACTAATGACTATAGATACATTATTTTTCATAAACCTTACGGTGTTCTGAGCCAATTTACTCAGGAAACTCCTAAGCATCAAACGCTGAAGGATTATATTGATGTCCCTGATGTTTATGCTGTGGGGCGTTTGGATTGGGATAGTGAGGGGTTATTGTTATTAACTGATAATGGCAGATTGCAGCATCGTTTGACTGATCCGCGCTTTGGACATGAGAGGACTTACTGGGTACAGGTGGAACGGATACCTGATGCGGAGGCTATCCATAAGTTACAAACTGGGGTAGATATTCAAGATTATCGCACGCGACCTGCACAGGTGCGTTTATTACCGGAAGATCCGCCTGTGTGCGATCGCAACCCACCAATTCGATTTCGGAAAAATATCCCGACAGCTTGGTTAGAAATGACTTTAACAGAAGGTAAGAACCGCCAAGTACGACGCATGACTGCTGCTGTCGGGTTTCCAACTTTGCGGTTAATCAGAGTCAGTATTGCTCATTTACGTTTGGATGGTTTAGCTTTGGGTGAATGGCGTAACTTGACTACTTCTGAAATTAAGTTGCTACATACTCCACCTTCCCCAGTAGGAAGACGCAAAACTCAACCGGGATGGGCTAAGCAGCGTTAAAGTTTGTAGTAAGGACTTTAGTCCTTACCTAAAAACCACCTATTCCCTACCAAATTCGATGATATGTTCAGCAGTGATTTTGGGCTGTTCTAAATGGGGAACATGACCAGAGTTAGCAATCCAAATTAGTTTACTGTGAGGTATAGCACGTTTAAATCTTTTACCGTCTTCAGTGCCTAAAATTTTGTCAGCATCACCCCATAAAATTAAAGTAGGTTGCTGAATTTCTGCCAGTTTCTTAAATCTAAAAGCACTGTAACCGCCACTTTTGGTAAAAGCAATTAAAGCTTGTGACCAATTTACCATCTCTAGATGTAACGCAGCACAGTATAAAGCGTCAACAGAGGCGAAACTGGGGTCTTTGTAAGCACTGCGAGCAATGCGATCGCGTACTTTCAAACTCCGTAAAAATCCGGTCGCCCAAGTATCAAGCGGTGGAAACATGAATTTTGTTAACGGTGAACCACCCTTTAACCCTGCACTATCAATTAACACCAGCTTTTCTACGGCTTCTGGGTAAGTCAGGGTAAAATCAATCGCTGCTGCACCTCCCATTGATGCACCCACCAAAATCACTGGTTGATTAATTAGGGTTTTCCAAAAATGATATAGATGGGTTTTAATGGCTGTGGGGCTAAATGCAATACCTGAGAGTCTATCTGTAAATCCAAAACCTAATAAATCTACTGCCCAAGTTTCGTTTTCTTGCGCTAACAATGGCAATAGCCGCCGGAATTCTAACACAGAACTGTCAAAGCCGTGAATTAATAAGATTGGTGTACCACCACTACCTTGATTTACATAGCTGGTGGTAATAGATTGATTATCTAAAGGAGTAGCGATCGCCTGAGTTTGAATCCTTTGAGCTAAAGCGATAGAAGTAGGTTCTGTGAGTTGGTTAACCGTAGCGGGGAGAAAACTGGGAAACATGGTCATTAGTCATTAGTCATTAGTCATTAGTCATTAGTCCATAGTCGATAGTCCATAGTCAATACACTCGCTTGCTGGTGTGCGTAAGTCTTGGCAATTTTGGGGATATATCCACAGGAATTAAAATACTTATGTTTAAGGCTATGACGCGATTATTTGGTTCTCGTTTGTGGCGAGAGTGGACTTTCATCACTTTGGCAGGTTTTTTAGTAGGTGGGATTTTGGGTGTAATTGGGGGGTTTGTGGGACTCCCAGTCATCGGCTACTTACTAACGATAGTAGTTAGAGGATGTCAAGGTCAAGGCGCGATCGCTTGTATGATTATCGGTGCAGCATTAGGCGCAGCATTAGGTTTAGGACTGTCTGTCGGTACTGCACAGTGGTTCATTCTCCGGCGCATTGTCCCCCGTTCCCAATGGTGGATTTTGGCATCGGCTTTAGGATGGTGTGGCATTGCCTTCACTTTGACTGTTATGCTCTACACAGCCACCTCTGCACCTGGTTCACCGGATTTTGGTCAACCGTTTTGGATAAGATTACCCGCAGCTTGGGGAGCGATCGCCCAAGTGACATTAGCAGGTGCGCTCATGGGATTATTTCAATGGCTCATTCTGCGTGCAACTGTGCGACAATCATTTTGGTGGATTCCCGCCAATGCTTGTATTATGCTACTAGCAGCATTGGGTGTGTTTATCCTGGGGTATAATATCGGCGGTTTGCCCGGTATGGGCGGATTTATAGTCAGTTTTTCGCCAATTTATGCCTTGTTCAGTGGTAGCGTCCTAAATTGGTTAGTACAGCACAGCAGAAATCAAACAGCCAGCTAAAGTTTAAAATTTCCCACACAGAAAAGTCTTCCCATTGTCAAAATTGGGACAAACCCTCGTAAAATTAATATTACTTATTATTGACTTAGGAGCTGATGCCATGCCAATGGCGGTTGGCGTAATTGAAACTTTGGGTTTTCCGGCTGTGTTGGCAGCAGCCGATGCAATGGTAAAATCTGCCGCAGTTACACTCGTGTATTATGGTCAAGCGGAAAGCGCGCGCTTGTTAGTTGCTGTCAGGGGACAAGTAGCAGAAGTGAAAACAGCAGTTGCAGCTGGTATAGAAGCTGGTGAACAAGCTCATGGTGGTGAAGTCATCACCCATTACATAGTTCCCAATCCCCCGGAAAACGTGGAAGATATCTTACCAATCCACTTTACGCAAAAGTCTGAGCCTTTCCGTATCTTCTAAACAATTTCGCCATCAAAATTTGTAACGAAGCTGCGTACAATTAACTGGCATACCCTTTACCTCATACTTTTATTCATACAGGAGATTACTAATGTCATTACAGGCAGTTGGAGCTTTAGAAACTAAGGGTTTTCCTGCTGTATTAGCCGCAGCAGACGCAATGGTTAAAGCTGGTCGAGTTACCCTGGTCGGTTATATTAGGGTAGGTAGCGCGCGTTTTACAGTGAATATTCGTGGAGATGTGTCAGAAGTTAAGACTGCGATGGCAGCCGGTGTGGAAGCAGCGCAAAATGTTCATGGTGGTACTCTAGAATCTTGGGTAATTATTCCCCGTCCCCACGAAAACGTCGAAGCTGTACTACCAATTGGCTACACCGAAGCAGTCGAGCAGTATCGTAATTCTGTGGAAAATCCTATAGTCCGGTCATCTAACGGACGGTAATATTGATAACTAGATTTTAAGGTAAGTAGTCAATATTACTGATGGCTACTGCCTTGAGTTTTTGGTAGGGTAGGCGATCGCCCGTTTATTGCTTTTATTAGTACCCTCATGGGTACTTTTAACTTTTTATGATAGTTTCTTAAATTAACCTTATATTTTATTGTATTTCACAGCTAAAAGGTTGCACCGATAGACTAAGCCTGATACTGTACTAACAAGCAAAATTATAAAATTACCTCATTTTCAAACTAAAGTCGGTAAGTTGAAACTTACAGGACAAAAACAGCGTCTTAATGAAGGTAAATTCTATTATCTTCTAGCGATAAATGCAGAATGGCATTTTTCTCAGCCTTGTTTGCGGTACAGCCGTAATCAATTTTTTTGTCTTTCGCAAAAGTTTAGTATACAAAAATTTAACTAGGTTTCAGGATAGGTAAATCTCCCACATACCGTGATTTTCGGTAGTGAGAGCCGAGAAATTAATCAATTGCTGAGTAAATTCTTGCATAAAGTTAGTCAATAAAGACGTAATAACAATGTAATCGCTGAGAAGTCTTCATGAAAATGATGGACTGACGGACACCTGCTAGCTAATCACTGGAGTGCGACAAAAGGGGGTTGTGATGCAAACTTTAAGACAGGGTTTCGAGGAGCGCAATCTCGCTATGGTAACGGAAGCAGAAAAACTAGGGCAATATTGGCGCAACCGGCTAGCTGCGGAATGTCCAGAACACAGTGTAGCAGTCAGGGAAAGTATTATTCTCTGGCTTTTGGGTCGTGATGTAGAAAGGTTTGATCTGCTCAACCCCAACGAACTCGCGATCGCTAAACAAGCGATGGAATATCGTTGGAAAATTTTAACTCAACGTTACTTAGGAGTAGGACGAGAAAGGGCTTATCGTCACTTAATCACTCGCTTAGGCAGTTTAGTCACATTACGCTATAAGATTCAAACGTGGATTTCTTTGAGTCGCGATCGCCAGCGTAGTGTGATGGATGTGTTGCAAGAGGTATTGCAGGAACTGCTGCAAACTGATAACTATATGCAGCAACAAATGGCTTATATCGCGGAAATTACAGAAGAAGCAAGACTAAAAGATACATTGCTCTTGGCGACAACAGAAGAGTATTGTTTGCGCCCAGTCCGTAATCAACCATTGATAGCATATCGGTTTGTGAATTACCTGCGGCGATCGCAACGTGGAGGATTAACCCAAGTACCCAGCAGCGACTTAGTACGGTTAGTTTCCGAAGAAGTGTTAACCGATGACAACGATAATCGAGTTAACTTAGCAGATAATCAGGCGATCGCAGAATATCAAGAAGCACAGCAATTAGAAGAACAGCAGCTACTACGGCAAACAGTACAGCAAGAGTTCGCCAATTATTTACAGGAAAATCTCGGAAGCGAAGCAGTAGAATGGTTAGAACTTTACCTGCAAGGTAAAACACAAGATGAAATTGCTAAAAAATTAAATAAACCAATTAAAGAAGTTTACCGACTGCGAGAAAAAATCAGCTATCATGCAGTGCGAGTATTTGCCCTCAAAGATAAACCAGAACTCGTAGATAATTGGCTGTCAATTTCCTTGCAAGAAAATAACTTGGGGTTAACACCAAACCAATGGCAGCAACTTTATGAAAAATTAACCCCCAAGGGACAGCAAATCTTAGATTTACGCAAAGCTGGTAACTCAACAGAAGCAATAGCCGAAAAATTGGGAATCAAACCCCATCAGGTGATGGGTGAATGGACGAAAGTTTATTTGGCTGCTCAAGCTATCAGAACCCAAAGTTAACTTTTGTAGGGGGAGAAGAGGAAGTGGAGGAAGCGGGGGGAGCGGAGGGAGCAGAGGGAGTTATACCAATTCGCAATTCGATCAGGAACATTTTTCTCCAAAAACTCTTTAATTTTGAATTTTGTAGGCTTGCCTTCCCGTAGGGTATTTTGAATTTTGAATTTTGAATTGATTTGTCCCCAGTCCCCAGTCCCCATGTTTTTAGGGACAACGGGGATGAATACCGCCTTGAGTGCAAATGTAAGCCAGTTGTCTTGCGTCTAAGTTTTTGGCTTGAGAAAAATCAACACCTTTCACAACCGCAGATACCGCACCTAAGTCTGGAGTTTGCACAAATTGATCGGATGGATCTTGTCTGCTAGGAGTGATAATAGCCCCTTGGAAATCTGCCCCGGCTACATTCGCCCCTCGTAAATCAACCAGACTCAAGTCGGCATTCTGGAAGTTAGCATTTTCTAACTTGGCAGAGCGCAAAATTGCACCTGTAAGCCGAGTCGCGCTCAAGTTAGCATTACTGAGATTCGCCCGTTCTAAATCTGCTCCTGATAAGTCGGAAGCTTGCCAATCGGTTTTAGTTAAGTTAGCAAAAGATAACTGAGTACCGATAGCAATTACACGACCGAGACGCGCACCATATAAATTAGCATCTTTTAATTTAGCGTCTCCTAAGTCTGCCCCTGTCAGGCTGGCATTTTCTAAAACTGCGCCCCGCAAATCAGCACCAACTAACTGTGCGCTACTGAGATTAGCACCAACTAACCTGGCATTAGCTAAACTAGCTCTGTTCAGGGTAGCCCCGCTTAAATCACTACGCACCATCAGCACCCGACTGAGGTTAGCATCAGTGAAATTAGCTTTTTTCATTTGAGCTTGGGTGAAGTCAGCAACGACATCATCGTAAGTATCCCAGCGTCCATCTTCCCCAGGACTACGGAAACGACTACCTTTAAAAGTGGCTTGATTGAGATTGGCTAATTTAAATCTAATTCCTGATAAATCAACGTTTTCCAGTACCAAGTTGAAAAAGGAACTACCAGGAGTCCCACTTTGACCTAATTGGGTACGACTGAGATCCAAACCTTGGGTTTGACCACTATAAACGCTGAGAATTTTGTTAATTGTCTGCTGGTTGATGTGTAGCCGTTGTTGTCGCACTGGCATTTCTGGTGATGTGCTGCTAACGGCTTCTAACTCAGCAGTTAAAAACTGATTTTTATTTTTTAATTCGGTCAGGGCTGAAGTCCCAACACTTGTAAGAGCCTGTTGAATAGTATTTAATAGGATGGGGTTTGTTTCATTGATCATCAAATCCGCTAAAAACTGAATAGACTGGGAATCATTCAGACTGCCCATCGCTAAAATTATACTTTGGCGTTCTTCAACGGTCGCCCCAGAGTTAGGGCTTAATTGTTTGACGAGTGCCAAAAACTGTTGACTATTGATTTTTTGAGATTCCCGTTGACTCTGTTGCGTCTGGATATAAACCTGAGTACCAATTAAAGTGGCTAAGACCGCAGTCATGCTAGTTAGAGCTACCCCAAACAACGTCAGGCTGGGGTTTTGCTGCATTCGCCGCCACAGGGATGTTAAATTATTGTTGTCGGTGGCAATGGGCGCACCTTGTTGAGTGTAACCCATAGCCATTGTTGCTGTGCCGAGGTTTTGATTGCCCACTGGTGCAGAAGTCTGATTACCCATAGCAGAGTCAGCCCGGAAACTATCCACCACCTCAGCCGACGCAACCGGACTACGGGCATCAATTACGTAAGTACCAGCTAGCCAATCGTGTAAAGCTTTTCGCCCCCGCTTTGATGGTAAAGCTAAACCTTCACCGATGATCATTAACACAGCTAAAGATGTGAATAATCCTAAGTTGGGAAAAGCGAAGCTATACCGCCAGAGAATATAGGCGATAGACATAGGCACAGTTAAGCGACCAATACCTTCACGCACAACCACAGCCGCTAACCCTGGCGGTGTACCTTCTTCATTCACCACCCGCACCCCAAACCAACGCTTAGGTAGTGTACTACCTGTTTTTGCCAGTAAATATAATTGCCACCAAGACAGGGCGGTAGGTGCGAATAAAGCTAATGTCCATAAAAAATTGGTCGGCCATGCCACATTACGAATACCATAGTTCGTAGGTAAAGCCAAAGGACGAGCGATCGCTCTTTCTGTGACTACCAGCATAGGATTGAGTGGTACTCGATTGAGATCGCTTCTAGAATTAGCATACATACCCAGACCGAGGGGAACTAACCCACTGGTAGCCAACAGTGCCATTTCTGTCACCCAAGCAGCAAACCGCCTGGTTGATAATTGCCGTAAACTGGCTGTATTGGGCTTTTTTGGTTGGCTGGAAGGATTATGATTTTTTTTAACAATTGGGGTGGCCATTAGATAATTTTTCCTTTGACTTTACTTTTGTACCGTTGTCGGCGTGTTTAACATAGACTGATTTGCCAGCGTGCTATCAGCGTAGCGGGGCTTCAGCCTGTGCTGAGTTATGAACAAAAAACTCTCTTTTATTCCCTAGCCCCTAGCCCTAGCCCCTAAACCCTAATAATGGCTATTTATTGTGCGAATTGCCAGATACAAAAAATTTGTATCCAAGATACACTAATCCAGCTAACAGTGCCAGACTTAGAGCAGATACAAGCAGTTTTAATACCATCTGCACTATCGACAACCCCAATAACGCCGCCACGCCCAAAAACACTAGCTTATTCGTCCCCGACAAGCCATTAAACCAAAGTTGCCATCGTTTCCAGTTGAGCCAACTCAACAGAGAAGTCTGTTTTGACTCTGATACTGGTGATTTTGATTGATAGTTCACCTCAGCCTCTAGTTGTTGGAGGCGACGTTGTAAGTCTTCTTCTGATTGAGGATTCATAAATTGTGTGACTTCAGCAAAGACACTGGTTAAATAACAAGCCTACCAACATATCATCAGGACTCATGCCGGATAATGCGATTGTGTCTCGGCATTAGTCATCATGTTGTTGGTGCTTTTGTCTGTGATTTTAACCAATTGCTTGGTGTGCAATCTCTTAGCCTTTACAGCAGATTTGGGGTAAATGAGGTACAAATTTTAGGAACAAAGCTTTATGCTAAGAGACTTTCAAACCTGTTCCCTGTTCCCTGTTCCCTGCTGTAAGTATAATTAACTATTTTCTCATAGCTTTTTCTAACTCAAGTTCAATAAATGAGAAAATTAATCTAACTTAAGCCCATATATTTAATTTATCTCTGACTACTCTTAATTTAGTCCTTGTGTTGATTTTGATTGTTTATATTGATAATAATTCACTCATTTGAGAAAAATTTATACCAGAAATTAAGGAACAAAGCTAATTGAGCTACGTCTATTTACTCGTGGTGGTGTGTGTGGTTGAGTATATATGAAGACTTTTAATTTAGGACTAAATGTTCCCGCTTTAGCAATTAGTTTGGTACTGACAGAAACTGTGGTGGCTCAAACACCTGTGATTCAGGTTAGCCGCAACTTACCCTCAGATCCACTCATCTTAAATGGTACATCTGAGAAAACTGTTCCTAGCAATTGTGGTAATGTTCCGACTGCACCGAATCAAGTCATTGAGGTTACTCAGTCAATACCATATCTACGTGTCACCGCACAAAGCCCAGGAAAGCCAACATTATTGATTGATGGCCCTGGAGGGCGTTTTTGTGTGTTATCTGATAGTTCTCCTGATAGTTTGCCAGAATTATCTGGACATTGGCAGGCTGGTAAATACTCGGTATCTGTAGGTAATTTGACCGAACAACAGTATAACTATACGATTTTGATTTCACAGCAGAAAAAGCAAAGCACTAAGTAGTTTGTGAACTGCTTTGGCAAAGAGAGGTTAGAGGTGAGGATTTTAACGCTGAGTTGTTAATGGTTCTGAGAAGCTGTTGTTAGTTCTTCGGGGTGCTTTCATCCATTGGTAGGCGACAAGATTTAATAATAAACCAATCAAAAACAATAGCAGCATTAAGGTGATTTGATACCAGATCACCTGCGGCAGCAGCAAGTCTAAAACTAAATGACTTAAGTTCAGGACTGTATAAAACACCGTCAGAGCAAAGTGAATTACTCGATAGCGTCTCGCGTCGGTGAAAGCAGTGGCAATTATTGCTAGCATCGGCAGGACAAAAAAGCCCAACATTAACCACATAATGCCTGATATTTCATCGAGTGAGTTAGCTTTTTCCGATTCAATTACACTCAAGCCGTGGAAAATTGGCATCAAAGCCAATTGGGTATGAAACAGGGTTCCTAACAGAAATACTATCCAGAGAGCAATGATTTTTTCCTGATAATTATTAGACATATTCTTTGCATAACTCCTGTGGCGATCGCCTGAATCATCATTGGTACTAATTGGTATGATTTTTAGTGACCAATGCAAGTTAATATTTATAACTTATAACCAATCCGCCGCAGCAAAGTATGGCGTGCGTTAACATCTTCTGTATCTTCAATTCCCTTGGGTGAAAAACCATCAATTACACCAAGAATACCTCTACCTTGCTCGGTTTCCGCCACAATTACCTGGACAGGATTAGCCGTTGCACAATAAATTGTACAGACTTCTGGACATTGCTTAATGGCATTGAGGAAGTTGATAGGATAGGCTTGTTGGAGTAAAATCACAAAACTATGACCAGCACCGACAGATTGAGCGTTTTTTGTGGCGATTTCTTGTAAAGATAAATCATTCCCAGCCAACCTAATTAGACAATCTCCTGAAGCTTCACAAAAAGCGATACCAAACTTGACTTGTGAGGATATCCCCACCATAATCTCATAGAGGTCTTCCACTGTTTTAATAAAGTGGGTTTGCCCTAAAATCAGGTTACAATTTTCAGGTATTTCTAGGTTAACAGTTTGAAGTTCCATTGACCTGCCTCTGCCATTAAGAATATAACTGCTCTCAGTTTAAAAAAGTAAGTTGAAGATTTTGTGAGGAATTGGGGATTAATTCCAAATTATCTGCATTGAGAATCGGGTAGCAGTCAAAAAATTATGACTCAGCACATATATATCTATCCTGAGACTGATATGCTCAACATACCCAATTCAGAAGATGTTTTGGTATTGCTGAATGGAAAATGGGGACTGGGAATTGAGGAAAATAGATTTGCTTGTGCATAGCTGGATTGAGATACGATTAAGACTGTTTGAAAATACTAAACTTCTTGTCTGATTCTGCTGACCCTATTTATACCTTGATTCAGTAATGCGGATATTTCCTAGTAGCCTGTTGTTAACTCGCGGAACAGATGGATTTCTTAGCAAAGTTGATCGGCGTTGGGATAATCATTTTAGACCTCGCAGACATCTATTTAACCGTATTATTTCCTAGTATGGAAAGTAGTATTCTTGGTTCGTCACTAAGTAAAGCAATATGGTATCTATTTCGTTTAGTTGCACGAATAATTCCATGCAAAAAAGAAAAAGTGCTATCTCATAGCGGCCCGTCATTTATGGTGGCAACTATAGCAATATGGCTGTCTTTATTGTTATGCGGCTTTGCTTTAATTTATTGGACTGAGTTGGGTTCAGGTATTCAATCTAGTAGCGGTAAAACTCCAACTGATTTTATCACGGCAATTTACTACAGTGGCTATTCATTGACTACTTTGGGTACAGGCGACTTGGTACCAAAAACAAATAGTCAAAGGTTGTTAATGATTCTAGAGGCTGCTATCGGCTTTTCTATTTTTACTTTATCGATTACCTACCTGTTATCAGTTTACAGCGCACTAATTAGGCGCAAAACTTTTGCTTTGAGTTTGCATTATCGGACTGCTGGAACAGCAGACGCTACAGAAATTTTGATCAGGTTGGCAGTCAGCCCCGACACTGTGCAGGCAGATGTTAATCAAATGGCTAGTAATTTGATCAACCTGCTGGAATCACAACATTCTTATTCGGCAATAATTTATTTTCGTTCTCTACAACCTTATTATGCTTTACCACGAATCTTATTTGTGTTGTTAGACACAGCCACGCTAATTAAAAGCGCATTGAATATCAATAAATATTGTTCACTGATAGATTCTACCGCCGTAGCAGAATTATGGGGTGGTGGAATGCAAATGCTGTTAGAACTTTCTCGATCATTTGTCTCACATAGGTATTCCAACATCAACGCAGAGCTAGAGCAGGTATGGCGACAACGTTACTATTGTGCTATCGAAAAGCTGAGAGCAGAAGGCATAGAAACGAGGAGAGATTTAGAGGCTGGTGCTAACTTGTATATTTGTCTGCGTCAACAGTGGTACGGTTATATAGCAGAACTTGCGGATTATACGGAATTTGATTGGAGTGAAGTAGCTCCCTTAGAAACTCGGAAATAGCTTCAATACACAAGGTAGAAGGCAAAAAGTTGTCAAGAATCACTATTTCCGACTACTGGCAAGACTATTGAGTTGAGTGTGTAAATCTGCCCACCTGACTCCTGCTAGGTTGGGGAGAACTATATGGGCTGCTCCCACCCGTTCCTCTGGGCCGATGCCTATTGTCCACATTCCACCGGCTAAGGCAGCTTCCACACCTGCGGCGGCATCTTCTACCACTACACATTGGGCTGGTTCTAAGTCTAATTGCTTGGCGGCGTAGAGAAATAAATCGGGTGCTGGTTTAGGTTTTTTGACGCTATAACCATCTGCGATCGCATCTATTTTGTCAGCAATACCCAATTTTTCGATGACTGTGTGAGCATTTTTACTAGCTGAACCGATGGCAATTTTAATCCCAGCTTGCCGTAATTCATCTAAAAGTGGCTCGGCTCCTGGCAACAAATCCTGGGGTGTGATATTTTGAATCATTTCAACGTAGTAGTTATTTTTACGCTCCATCATTTCTAAGATTTGCTCTTCTGAATATTCCCTTTCTCCCAGAATCAGCATCAGGGAAGCACGGCGAGATATACCCCGCAAGGCTTCGTTTGCCTCTCGGCTAAAAGGTATGTCCTCCTCATCTGCCAGTTTTTGCCATGCTAAATAATGGTACTCGGCTGTATCTGTTAATACACCATCTAAGTCAAAGATAAATCCTTGGATGGGTGACTGGCGATGAGGGACTAGGGATTGGGGACTAGGGATTGGGGACTGGCGATTAGGTAATAGTTCTTCTGCCCTGTTCCATTGTTCCACTACTTGCTCATCTCCCGTCAAATCGAATTCATACCACTGACCGCGCCAGTTTAACTGAAACTTCAGGCGTGACCAACCAGGGGGTAGGTGTGGGTGGGCTACAGGGCCATTGTCTGTAAATTGGATACCACCAAAACCAAAAACGACAGCTTGCCAGATACCACCTGCACTAGCACCGTGAATACCATCTCTGGTGTTACCACGACTATCTTCTAAATCCACCATCAAGGCTTGCATAAATCGCTCATAAGCTGTGTCTAGTTTGCCTAAGTCGGCGGCTATGATGGCGTGAATGGCTGGCCCCAAGGATGAACCATAGGTAATATCGGTGCGGGGTGCGTAGTAGTCCCAATTGCTGGCTAATGCTGTTTGGTTGTAGGGAAAATCTGCTGATAGCTGCATCAGGTACAGCAGCATTAAGACATCGGGTTGCTTAAGAACTTGAGTGTGGTTAGTTTCCTCATGTCCCAAGATACCTTGTATTGATTGCCGCCGTGGTTCGTAGCTTGCTAAGTTAATGTCTTTTAATTGAAAAAAGCCCTCAAACTGTTCAATTAGTCCGGTTGTGGAATCGTAGAGAATCCAAATTTTGTCGCTAATTTCTTGCCATTGCGTTTGTATTTTGGGGGAAAGTTGTAGCTGAGTTTCGAGTTTGGCGGCTGTTTCTGGGAAAGTTTGATGTAACCAGTGGTAAACTTTCAGGGCTTTTTCTAGATGCCATTGCACCAGCCGATTAGTAAAGGTGTTATTGTGAACTAACTCGTGATACTCATCTGCTCCAATCACATCACGAATTTCATATCTGTCAGCATGGGGATTATATTCAACTCGGCTAGCCCAGAAAATCGCTGTATCTAAGACAATCTCTGCACCATAATCACGCATCCATTCGTCATCATTGGTGGCTTGCCAATAGTGCCAAACAGCGTAAGCAATATCTGCACTGTTATGAATTTCGCGATCGCGGCACCAAATCCGCACATCTTGGCCATAATAATCATAGGGTAGTGACCAACGCGGTGTCACTTCATCGCCTGTTACAGCACTTTCCCAAGGATACATCGCGCCTTTAAACCCGTAATGGTCGGCTTTGCGTCGCGCCCCATCTAATGTGTGATAGCGGTAACTGAGTAAGTTTCTGGCTAGGGTTGGTTGATTAAAAATGAAAAAAGGCAAGATAAAAATTTCTGTATCCCAAAAGATATGACCGCGATAACCAAACCCAGAAAGGGTTTTAGCGGGAATACTCACCTTTTCATCGTGGGGTGAGGCGGCAATTAGTAACTGAAACAGGTTGTAGCGCACACCAAAAGCCGCTTGACTATCTCCTTCGATTACTATGTCGCTTTGTTGCCAAACTTGCTCCCAAGCTTGGGCGTTAGCTGTGAGTAAGGTATCGTAGTTTGGCAGTTGTGAGAGTTTTTCTTTGGCGGCATTGACTGGTGTATTTATCTCTCGTGATGTAAACACTGTCACTAAATTATCTATAATCACGGTTTGCCCAGAAGTCGCTACAAAGGAGGTGCTTAAGGTGGGATAACCCGGTACAGTGTTAACTTGTAAGGAAGCTTCTGTTCCCGATATGATCATTTTCGCCGCCATGCCAATTTCAATGCGGGAACTACGGGTACGGCTGTGTAGCCAAATACCTTGATCAGTTTTACCTTGGTCTATTCCTTCCCAATGATTGAAACCTTGGTTTTCCGCATAGCCGTTGATGCTAGCCTGAATTTCAATCTCTGCCTGACAATTGTAGGGTGTGATCTGACAGCGTTGTGCTAGTACGTGTTCATCTGCTAAACTGGCGAAGCGTTCCCAGTAGATATCAATAGTTTTG
The DNA here is from genome assembly GCF_963870205.1 of Anabaena sp. CA = ATCC 33047. Taxonomy (NCBI): domain Bacteria; kingdom Bacillati; phylum Cyanobacteriota; class Cyanophyceae; order Nostocales; family Nostocaceae; genus Anabaena; species Anabaena sp. CA = ATCC 33047. The sequence goes on from NZ_CAWMSA010000045.1 coordinate 14,142, forward strand.
CCGCTAGGACTGCGCCAACGCACGAAACGAGATAAAAGACCTTGACGCAAATCTAGCTGTCGTTGATATTGTAATACTTCACCTTGATTGAGACGGAAGCGATCGCCATCAATTGTTACTATCACCGGTAGCCAATCAGGACAGTTAGCCAGTTCGGTGTACACTACAGGCACATCATCATAAACACCATGAATAAAAGTTCCCGGTGTGCCATTGGGATAACCTTCTTCAAAACTACCCCTTGTTCCTAAGTAGCCGTTACCTATGGTAAACACCGTTTCTCTAGACTGCAATTGCTCAGGATGAAACTGAGTTTCAATTAACATCCAGTCTTTATAGATAAAATCACGAGAGGAACTGGTGGTATTCATAGCCGATAACTAGGGAATGGGGACTGTTGACTAGGAAGCAGGGGCAGATGAGGGAGTAGGGGCAGATGAGGGAGTGGGGGGAGA
>NZ_CAWMSA010000045.1:14720-19293 GCF_963870205.1 Anabaena sp. CA = ATCC 33047
ATCTCTGCATCTGTTTGGCTAAAATCTTTTCGGCTCTGGGTTTATAAAGAAGATGAAACAAAGCCTCCATATAGCGATCCCTAGCTTCATTATTTTCTGGCATGACAAAATTCCAAAAACTAAAAATTTTAGCAAGAGACAATAAATTATTAGTATGGGAATGCCAGTTATACTTATTATGAATTCGCTGATTCATCCATTCAGAAACTTTATCCCAATGTTCGGGATGTGCATCACATTTTTCTAGGAATGCCACAATTTTATGGGCAGTACCTTCTAAATCTGTCGGATTAATATTAAATCCATTTTCGTGGTCTTCAATAACTTCTAAAGAGCCACCAAATTTAGTTGCAAAAGTAGGTAAACCGGAAATCATCGCTTCTAAAATGCTGCGTCCCAAGGCTTCAAACCGAGCAAAATGGACATAAATTCCGCGACAATCTGCCACTACTCGGTAAGCTTCGCCAACTTCACGGTTGTTTAGGCGTATCCCTAACCAACGTATTTTGTTGTGGAGTCCATACTGATTAATTAGGTCATGCAGTTTGTGAATTTCTCCGGCTTCTTCTGGGTTGGTATGCTCAGAAATATGCAGCTTACTGGTTAATAAAATCAGATTGCAATGCTCTTGTAAAGCTGGACTTTTAGCAAAGCATTCCGCTAAACCAGCAAGATTTTTAATGGAAGTAATAGGAGCAACTGCAAATATTGGTCTTTTATTGGGATTTTCTAAATAACCCAAAATGTTAGTATCTTCGTGGTTAAATAGTAGGTCGTAGACTTGTTGACGTAGGTTGGGGTCTCTGTCTTGGGTTTGTCTACAGGAAAAGAAGATACTTTCATTAACTCCCGGCGGTACTAAGTTAAATTTTGGACTAAATAAATCAATGCCATCTACCACATGATATAAATTCGGCATGGTAAAGCATTTGTAAGATTCGTATTGTCCTATAGATTCGGGTGTACCAACAATTTCTTGATAGGAAGAGGTGATAATAAAATCAGCCGCATTCATGCTAATCAAGTCGGCGGTAAATTGTGCCGAAAAGTGATACTGTTCCTCTAATTCTTGCCAATGCAAGTTACTAAAGAGATATTTTGGTTTTTCTAAAGAGTGGGCAATGTTACAATGGATAACTTTGAGACGACGGGAAAGCAGAAAGGCGACTAAGTTACCATCGCTGTAGTTACCTACAATTAAATTTGGTTTGCCGTGAAATTGTGCTAGTAATTCTGTTTCTGCGTCTAGGGCAAATGATTCTAGATAAGGCCAAATATCAAATTTAGATATCCAATTATCGGTAATTTCTGGATTAAATTGACCAAAGGGAACACGCAAAATCCAGGCGTTTTCTGTACCATTTACTTTTTCCACACGCAGGTTACAGAATGTGCCTTCGCAGTTAGGAATGAGGCGGGTGAGGATAATGACATGAGGTTGAATATTAAGTAAATCAAGCCCTGCTAGTTTAATATCTTCCTGTAATTTGTTTTCTAAATTGCGTGCTTGTTCCAAGACATAAATTACTTGCCCTAGGGTTTCATCACGCCCCAAGACACCTTCTTGTGCTACCCAACCGTGAATAGAAACCAAGACGACACGAAAGATAGCGGGAACACGAGAGACAAATGCTTCCAGGATGGCGGGTTGGGGGCTATCAATCAGATGTTCTAGAAGTTCTAGAGTTTCGAGGATGCGGTGGGCGGTGTTACCCCAACCTGGTTCAAAACCGAGTTCTTGTAAGTCAAAGCGAAATTTGGCGTAAGGTTCGTCAGGGTGACGCTGATGCAGAAATTTGATTGCTTGCTGGACTTGTTTGGCTAACTGAGTACCGGAAGAAATGCGATCATTTAGTAGTAGGCGCATTCCATCGTGTTGTAGTGCTTGTAAGGCTAAATATAATCTCTCAAACCAATATTGGGGATCATTCTCTAGTTGATTGCATAGAAAATGGTTGAGGAAGGCTAACCCTTGACCGATGTTGCGGGGATCGCTGATACTGGGGGATGCTTTGTAAAATGGGCTTAAGTCAATTTCTAGGATGTTAGGTTGATAGGCATTGACTAGGCGATCGCTCACATCCAAAAACGCTTGAGGTGACATCAATTCAAACTGGGTAAACTCTGATGTCACTCGCCAAACTTCTTGGCTAGCAATTTTCGCACGCACTACAAACCATGTACTCTCCTCCTCCAGAATTATTTCGTGGGTGCGGTGCAGTAATTTACTCAGTGCCGAAGAGTGATAAAAATATGTAGGTTTTTGCGTTTGGTGACAATATTGAGAAAAAGCTTGTAAAATCTCGTTACTGAGCAAGTAACATTTACCATTAGCTTTTAATGCAAACATAAACTGACGCAGAGCCGTTTTCTCTTCGTTGTCAGTCAAAATAGTTTGATGTAGTTCCCGCATGGCGAATCTCAGAACTTTAGTCAGGTCATGACCTCATTGTTCTCTCCTCACTCATTTAATTTGTGCAATGCTGCTTTAGAGGTGCATTCCCTTTAACCTCTGTATGGTAGATAATCTTTGTTCCATTGACTTCTAGCTTGGGGATGAAGTGATGGTATGGGGGATTGGGTATTGGGTATTGGGGGCTAGGTATAGGATTTTCTTCCTCTACTCCCTTGCCTCCTCTGCCTCTCCTGCTTCTGCTTCCTCATGCAAAAAATGCCAATTTGGCTGATATTTTTGTCAAAAAATTGTATTCTGTAATTTAAGCAACTGTTTTATAAAGAATTTTCTTATTTCAAAAATTTATATCAAGTTGAAAAAAGCTTATGAGATACCAGATTTTAGACGCTAAACCTCAAAATTATTCCTGTCAGAACATAAAGTTTCTATTAAGTAAATAATCAATTAAAACACGAAATTAAAATAATTCATATTGCAGAATTATTATATATTTAACTAAACTCTGCATTAACTGGATTACCTGTTATAAATTGTTGTAAACCAAGGCAGTGTTTGCTTAAAAAAAGATTCACAAACTTAAGATTTTTCTAGTTGGGCAATTGCAAGTTAGTTAGTTATCGATTTAAAAAACAAAATCATTGGAGCTAAAACTGAATATCTCGCTTGTCAGGTTAATTGTAAACAGCGAATTCAAAATTTTCAGCTTCCATGAAACTACAATTTCAAACTCTATTTCAGCATCTTCAAAACTATTCAGACATAGCCTCTAATATAGAGGTTGGCTTTGCTAGTTTTGCAATTTTCGAGCCGGGTACATATACAGAGAAAGCTAAAACCCGTTTAGCAATCAATTACGCAGATATCAAACCTCTAGAGGGGATAATTGCGGAAAATTGCCCTAAAATTCACACTCATCAAGTAGCGATCGCACAAAGTCAAGAAAGAGCTAATATCAGCCAAACGCTGCGCTCACAATTAACAGCAGGTGCTACGGCTCAAAAGCAGTGATGACAAAGGCTGAAAGCTTTAATAGCACAAGGCGCACTATTGCCAGTTTACCATTGCGCCTGTAGATGCTGTAGTTTGATCAAAGAAATTAGTTACTAAATCTCAATTTAGATAAATTACATTCGAGATGACTATGAACCACCAGTTTCATTCTTCTCAGCAAAGTTTTCAAAATGCAATTACTATTGAGCAATTGAATCAGATAATTGCAGCCATTACTGATGGTAGATATTCTTGGGCTTGTGTCTTAATTTTACGTTTTGTTGGTTACAATCCTCTTCATTTTATTCCCCAGAGAACCTATAGCCGTTTAATGAAAGAAAATCGTCAAGTTCCCAATGTAACTGTATCTGCTAATAGTGACAATCCAGAGAATCTCAAATCCTCATCACAAGCTGCTAATTCTCATCACAACAATTCTAGCCAACAGGTAAAACATCAAGTTAGAAATTCGTCGAGAAGTTTAGAGCCAAAGATAGCAGAACTTTATCGGCAGCAAAGCTAGAGTATATTACTTTCACAAGTTAGAAAAATTTGGGGTGGGATTTGGAGAAATTTCCGTAAGAATTCAGCACCCAGGAGTCAGAAGTCAGAATGAATCAGGGTTTAGGAATATTATCTTATTCATCAAATATGAGCATTTGAACTATTCTGAATCCTGAATTTTGACTCCTGAATCCTGACAAATTTCCTAGTATCTAACCCCGAATTGGCAGATAATTAATATAACTGATCAGTAGCTCAACTTAAAAAAACGTCATACCCAGATACCCGACTTCTCAAAGAAGTCGGGCATCTATCCCATCATCATTTTATCTTTAATTTTGATGATTAGTTGTTTGGAGAATTAGAGCTTTGCGGTTGCTGTCTATTTTCACGCAAATCTTGTAGTTTGCGTATGAGTTCTTGACTAGATTCTAGTGAAGAAGATAACTGATCTTTGTCGGTTGTAGATTCAGATGATGGTTTTGCGCTGGTTGTTGGCGTTGGTTTTGCAGATGGTTGAACAGTTGTTGTTGGTGTTGTTCTTAAAGATGGTTTAGCAGTTGCGGCTGGTGTGGGTGTGGGTGCGGGTGTGGGTTGATTTTTATTGACTTGCGGTACTGCTGGAGGTTTAGCAGTTGCGGCTGGTGTGGGGATGGGTGCGGG
>NZ_CAWMSA010000045.1:19382-53122 GCF_963870205.1 Anabaena sp. CA = ATCC 33047
ATTTTTGTTGACTTGCGGTACTGGTAAAGGTTTAATAGTTACAGCTGGTGAGGGTTGTGGTTGCGCCTCATTCTCTGCCGAAGTCTCACTTGTTTTAGGCAGAACTACAGCCGGCGTTTTGTCTTGACTAGCTTCAGCCGCATTACTGCCGTCATTTTGGAAACGTAAACTAAATGGATAACGACTGATTTGCTTCTCTGCTTTAGGCGCGTTTTGGGTGAAATATTCTCTGGTTTTTAGTTGCAGTTCGGGAGCAACTGCTCTGTCTTGGAACTGGATATCTAAGACTTTGCCTTCTGCATCTACTACCAATACACCTAAAACTATACCTTCCAAACCAGGTTTATCTGTGGAGATAGTCTTGCGAATGACTGTTTTTTCTTGCGAATTGGGGTATTGCTGCTGAAGTGCAGCTCTCAATCTTGCGTATGAGTTTACCTGTGTAACTTCAGTCTGTTCAGTTTGTTTAGAAGGTACATCAGGTAGATTCAAAGTAGAGCCTTGCTGCCATTTGGGGATGCTTTGATTAGCAAAGGCTAATTCATCTCCCACTGTCGGAGTTTTGCCAATGGGAGCTACCTTAGCTATATTTTCTCTAGGCTGTGTAGTTGCTGGATTAGGATTAGTATTTACTGGTGTCGCCGGTAGATTGTCAGGCAAATTGTCTGGTAACTTAGCTGCACTCAATTCTGGCAAGTTATCTACAGGTAGCGGTGTTGATGTTGTTGGTACTACCGCCTTGTCATCAAAACTCCGAGGAGTTACAGGTGTAAATCTATTTCTGGCAGCATTGAAGCCAGAATTATCGATTTGGAAATTGCGTCTAGGAGATATCCGCAAGGGCTGTCTTTGGGGCAAGGCAGCTATGCGATAATTTTCTGGTATGGTCTGAATTGGTGGCAGTGATAGCGGTGCTGCCACAGGTGGCGGTAAAGGCGGTAAGGTAGTCGTTGCAGCATTCAAACTCGGAGGAGTTTGTAATTGTAGTTGCGGCTGTTGAGGAAATTGATTTTGTAATAAAGGTAATTGAGCTTGCAGGGCAACTGGGTTACTACCTGGATTTTCTGGTAGCCGAATTTGATCAGCTGGATTGATTTCTACAACACCGACTGTGTTTTGAGAGGATGAGTCTTGTTGTTGATTAGAATTTACAGGCATTAAAGGCACAATTAATGCAATAGCACCATGAATTCCCACAGACGCTATTGCTGCTATTCCAGTTGGCTGGCTCAACAATTCAGGTATACTTTTAAACACGGAGACGTAAGACATAGCTGTTAATCGTTCACTCGGCTCGGTGGCAGTTGACTAGCAAAGCAATTCTATCTTGATGGCAATCAATGCGCCCCTACACAATCAATCATAGCTGCCGATGTTAGCACTCAAAACAGGATGATTTTTTGTTTTTTATGTAAGACCTGATAACACTTATATAAATATGACACTGGCTGACGAAGTTTTCCCTAATCCTGACTGAGAACGTTGAGTTTTTCACGGTATGGGTCGTTACCAGCTTAAACATAGGGTAATCAACTGTGAGAGCGATCGCATCTTTCTAAATGTATAGCTTAAATCGCTGGTGCAGAGGTAGAAGGATAAAAACTACGGTGGTTTTGATGAACATCAGCAAGTCGAGCTATATTAGCATATCTGCTGATTCTGAGAATGTTGCCAGGGTTGCTATTTTTCTTGGTTTGTTGTTCCTCAAATCTGAAAATTTAGAAAGCTCAGTTCAAAATGCCATTACCTACAATTATTGTACCGGGATATTTAGAAAGCGCGATCGCTTATCGTCAACTTGAAGCCGCTCTCAAAAATTTAGGTTTCCCAACCCTCACCGTACCACTGCGGCGGCGTGACTGGCTACCGACTATCGGCGGTAAACCTGTGACACCGATTTTGCAGCAGCTTGATCGCACTGTTCAACAAGCATTACAAAAATATAACGCTACTCAAGTTAATTTGATTGGTCACTCGGCTGGTGGTTGGATTTCCCGAATTTTCCTAGGAGAAAAGCCTTATGCCATGAATGTCTGGAATGCTCATCCTCTAGTAGCAACTCTCATTACCCTAGGCACTCCCCATACTAGCCAAGAACGTTGGACACGTTGGAATTTAGATTTTGTCAATAATAATTACCCCGGTGCATTTTATCAAAACGTGCATTACGTTTGCGTCGCTGGTCAAACTATTTTCGGGGAGCGACAACGTGGCAGTTGGTTAGCTTACAGCAGCTATCAATTAACTTGTGGCGAAGGTAATACCTGGGGTGATGGGATTACTCCCATTGCTGCTGCTCATTTAACAGGAGCAGAAAATTTGGTGATTGAAGGTGTGAGGCATTCGCCTAGAAGTAGAGGGATTTGGTATGGTTCACCAGAACCTTTAAACATTTGGGTACAGTATTTAGCTTGAAAACCGGGGCTAGGGGTTAGGGGCTAGGGTTAAAATTCAACCAAACATCTTATCATACCTCAATTGCTTTGCCAGATTCAGAAAAATTTATTTTTAATCATGTTTTTTAATAAAACTTAGTTACAATTGTAATAAAAATATATATTCACACCAATCACAGGAGGGGCGAGCCATGCAAAGCACCCAGTTTGATCGGATTTTGCGGCGAATAGCAACGATATTATCGGTCGTAATACTTTCCCTGTGCCTGATGTATGTCTCTACAGGAGTTTTACTGTCTTTTTACTACGAACCGACAGCAGGCGGGGCTTATAATTCCTTGAAAATGATTGATACAGAAGTCGCCTATGGTTGGTTATTCCATAGAGCGCATGATATATCAGGTAATGTGATGATTGCGATCGCCCTCATCCAAATTGTCGTTATGTTCTTAGGGCGGCAATTTCGCAACAGTTGGCTGGTAGCTTGGGTAAGTGGGATTTTCTTTACCCTGAGCGCGATTGGATTAGATTGGACAGCGATGATTCTCGATTGGACTCAAGAAGGCTACTGGCGGTTTAACATTGAGTTAGGCAATATTGAAGCTATTCCTGTCATCGGTACACAACTGCGAGATATCCTCACAGGTGGTGGAGCCATCAGCAGCATTACTGTCCAACATCTATATACCCTGCATAGCGATATCATCTCTGTTGTTGCCATCGTTTTGGCTGTAGTGCATTTTGCCGCTTTAATGTGGCAAGAACGGCAAATGTATACACAACCAACAGAGAAAACAATTCAACTTTCTGGCGCATCACTGGCGGAAGGTTAAGCCAATTTCCCTACAGGTAATTCTTCCAACTCTGGCAACTTTTCTAAAGCCAAGGGTGTAGACTGACTAGCACCAGATAACCGTTTTAACAGATTCGGTCTGGGGTCGTACAGCAGATAGATAATGCGATCGCCTACTTCCCATTCTTGATTAGCTGGGGTAATCTGTAGGCGTTCATCCCTCTCTACCAACAACGGCACTAATACCCCAGTCCGCATTTTCTCTTGAATACGTTCCTTTTGATGAGCAAACTCTGATTCATTCAGTGTAGTTGTTCCTAACTTCACCCGCCCATTCGTCAGGTACTCGTTCCAAGTTTTCACGGCTAAGTCAGAAACAAAAGCTTGCTGAACTTTATTATTAGCAGAATTATTCGTTTGGGGGTCACGGGGAAAAACTGCTAACACACGCGGCGGATTAAATTCCTCGGCTGCTCGTTGCGCCACCACGAAATTCACCTCACCATTATTCGTGATAGCTAAAAAAGTACCCATTGAGCTAAGTCCCGCTTCTTCCAACACCTCAGCATCTAAAGCACTACTAGCAATCACCCTAATATTTTGGGCTTCCGCTTGCTCTAAATATTCCGGCTCAGTATCGATGAGTACAACATTTTCTCCCCGTTCTTGAAAGAATCGGGCAATTAACAGACTTAAAGGATTACAACCAACAATTACCGCCCCTGTGGCTTCGTGAGAAGTAATTTCTAAGCATTGAGCCACCCAGCCAGCAGTCAGTCCTTGACAAACCACAGTCATGATAATCGTGAGGAATACTAAAGCCTTGATGGCATCACCACCATTGATCCCGTGCTGAGTTAGCAAAATCGCAAACAAAGAAGCAACAGAAGCAGATACAATCCCTCTAGGTGCAACCCAACTTAAGAATACTTTCTGTCGCCAGTTTAAATTACTGTTCCAAGTACACAACAGGATATTAACTGGACGCACAACAAACATCAATACCAAAACCGTCAACAAACTACCCCAACCCAAAGCCAACACACTGGCGATGGAAAGATCAGCCGCTAGCAGAATAAACAGTACAGAAACACTCAGAATTGTCAGTTGACCTTTGAAGCTACGCAATAGGCGTTCTTCGGGTACAGAAGAGTTAGCAAATACTGCTCCGGCGACTACGGTAGTCATCACCCCTGATTCACTGCGGATCATCTGCGCTAGGATAAACAACCCCCATAGCACCGCCAAAACTACCAAATTTTTCACCTCAAAGGAGAGAAACGTGGCACGTTTGAAAATCAGGCTCATGACATAACCGCCTACCCCACCAATCGCGCCACCAATACCAAGGCGCATCAGTAAACCGATAATGGCATTAATCGGGTCTGCATCACCGTTGATGATGGTGTCTAGCACCACGAAGGCGAGAATAGCACCAACCGGATCGATTAAAACCCCTTCCCCTTCTAGCAGCGTTGCTACTTGGCGGTCTACATTGATTTGTTTGAGTAGGGGGCCAATCACCGTTGGCCCTGTCACCACGACTATAGAGGCGTAGAGAAAAGCTATATTCCAAGGAAACTCACCCAACCAGTGAGCCGCCATACTGCCACCAATCAGCGTGACGAGAGTTCCCAAGGTTACGAGTAGTTGCAAGCTGAGAGAGACTCTACCCAACTCTCGCAAATCTAGGTTTAGTCCGCCTTCAAAGAGAATGATCGCCGTTGCTAGACCAACAATTACTTCCAGTCCAGTACCGAGCATTTGGGGATGCAATACCCCCAAACCATCAGAACCGAGCAAAATACCCAACATTAGTAACAGGACGATGCTAGGTACACGAAAGTAGGCAGCCAAAACCTGCGCGCTAATACCTGCAACGACAGTAATCACCATCTGTAGGGTGACTTCAAAAGATGCTTCCATGCTGTCGATGTTGAGTGGTGTGTTTCAAAATATTTTGTAAAGAATAATCAAGACTCCCTTTACAGGTTACAACATTAGACCTTGTATCCCTTGCTAAATTCAGAGTTTTTTTCCTACTTAGTCTTTCAAAATACTCTATTTCTGGCTAATTGGCGACAGAGTGTGACAATTAGCCAACAATTCATTAATTGTTTTATTATTCAACATAGGTAAAAATACAACATTTGATAGATGTACATAATCTGCCTAGTGTTAGATGTTTTCTGTGTAGGACAGAGGAGGCAGAGGAGCGGAGGAGATTTTTCCCCAGAAACTCTTGAATTTTGAATTTTGAATTTTGAATTTTGTAGCTTGCTTCCCGTAGGGTATGTTGAATTGATTTGTCCCCAGTCCCCAACCTGCCCAAAAAATTCTTTGCTCAAACCATTGACATTATCTCAAAAATCCGTTAAGTTATTAAATGTCTGAGGTTGATGCCCCCATCGTCTAGAGGCCTAGGACACCTCCCTTTCACGGAGGTAACGGGGATTCGAATTCCCCTGGGGGTATTAAATAATCGATTCTAAGAGTTAAACAGACTTAGCTAATAACTAACTGTTATTAACTATAACCAATCTGTCGTAGTCATTAACAGAAAATTCTTGGAATTGTTAAATTCCTGAAGTTTATGCCCTCATCGTCTAGAGGCCTAGGACACCTCCCTTTCACGGAGGTAACGGGGATTCGAATTCCCCTGGGGGTATTAAAATAAATCTAAACAGAGAAACAAACTTATCAAAACATAGTGGGAGTGTGAGAACCCCTGCTCTTTAGAGAGGGGATGTAGCTTGCTTCCCCGCAGGGGTAACACGACTCAACAGGTTTTAACCTGTTTTTTTAATGCGAGACTTATGGTAAATTTTTACTAATGATGCTGGTGAAAAACCCATAACAAAAAGCATCATAAGTTGACCAAAAGTATCCGTACAGCCAAGCAATTGGTCGAGGCGAGTAGGACTGTTTGAACCAGTCTAAGACCCTTTGGAGCAGAACAAACATTGCGGAGTGTAGCTTTAGCTCACGTAGCAATATCAGTTCGGAATCCTGGTTTTTCAAAGCCAGGAGAGTTCAATTGTGCTTAATTGTCACTTCCTACGGCTAGTGACGCTGTAGGAACTATTTTTTAAGTGAAAGACTGTAATCGCTGGTAAATCGCTAGCATATTAGATTTAAGATCCTGGCTTAAGCGACGTTCAATAATTGACACGGGCATAGTTAGCTTAGGCCAGATTTGGATTGTGTAACACAGATGAGTTCCTATAACTTGATCAAGGATATAAGGTTCTAGACACCAACGACCGGAGAAGCCCTTAAAATCACCTTCCACCATTTGAAAGTTGATTTCTTTGGGGAAATATTCTTCCAAGTCTAAAACCACACGAGCGCAAAAGTTGAAATTGAGTAAGCGTTGAGAACCGACTTGTTCTAACCTAATGCCACCGTTAGGATGCTCCAATAAAGAACTTGTGGCAAGGTTGGGAATAAAATCCGCTAAGGCTTCATAATCTGTAAGCACCTGCCAGACTCGCTCCACTGGCTGGGGAATCTGGACTTTAGCCGTAATTTGTCGCTGTCTCTCGGCAATTTTTTCAATTAGGACTTCTACTAGGGGTAAATTATCTGCATCCGCAATCAATTCGTCATTGAGATTGGGAGCAAGTGCCAAGTCCTCTGTGATGTTTTGTGGATTAGTCACTGTCAGAATATGTGTTACTGTCTTCAGAAAACTGGGGTAGAGTCAGGGTGAAACAAATTTCACTTAATGAAGAGTCGGGAATGGGGATACTTTCGACGGCGATCGCTCCATTGAGATGCTGCACCAAGGACTTAACTAAAGCTAGTCCTAAGCCAGTCCCCGGAGTCCAACGGCCTCCTCTCCCCCGACGGAACCTATCAAATATATAGGTGGCATCTTCTTCAGAAATGCCATGTCCTATGTTAGTCACTTTGATCATAACTTGATCAACTAGCTGATTAACTTGGTGACTGGCGTGTAGGTGAATAATCGTATTGCGCTCAGAGTATGTATGAGCATTATTCAATAACTCTTGCAGAATTCTGTCAAAGCTTTCCAGTTCGGTTTGCAGCTTTAACGACTGCTGTGGGATATCTAAATCTATGGTTAATCCTTTTTGTGCCAGTTTTGGGGTGATGGCATCAGTAAATGCTTGGATGCGAGCATTGACATTGATATTTTCATAGTGTGGCCGTTCTGGTTGCGTCTCTAGTTTTTGCAGAGTCAGCAAGTCATTAATTAAGTTGATTTCTTTGGCACACTCTTGTTCGAGGATATCCAAGTATCTTACTTGACGTTCTGGCGTAATCCCTGGCAATTTTAAGTTTTTGATCGACATCATCATATTCGTCAACGGGTAGCGTAGGCGATCGCTGATGTTGCTCATAAACTCGTCTTTGATTTGGTTGAGTTCCTGCAATTGCTCTACATATTGACGGGTTCTCTCGTGCAACTTGGCTTGTAGTTCCAGACTGCTTTGCAGTTTGGCGGTACGTTCATCGACTAAAGTTTGGACTTGCCGCAGTGTTTTTGACTGAATAATGGCGTTACTGACTTGCGCGCACACCATTTCTACCAGATTTAATTCTGCCAGTTGCCAGTTACGCGCCTCTGCTTGCTGTAGCACCAAAAAGCCGAGGACTTTGCCTTGATTTTCTAACGGCATTAAGAGTACAGATGGTAATTCTGTAATCGTCAACAATGGTGCAACGGCAAAGGTGTCTTGTATCTCCGTATAGTCGTTGATAATAACGGGTTTTCCCCCATCTGTGAACACACGCTGACATAACCCACAATCAGCCAACGAGAAAGATTTGGTTAAAGATTCTATGTGAACTTCTCTACGCCATTCACCCACAACATCGGCTTTTGCCTGGGGAATTTGTTTTTTCGCTGGAGTTCTAAACAGGGTATCTGTATATTTGAGCAAGATGAGCAAACCCCGATCTGCTTGGAGAGATTCGGCTGTGGATGCTATAGCTAACTGGAGCATTTGATTTAACTCCAAGTTACTCCGACTCAAGATAGTGAGTTGCTTAATTAAGCTTTGGTGTTGGTTGCTTTTTTGCAGGTATTGCTGTTGAGTAGCAATCAACTGTGCTTGTGTGACTAGGCTAAAAGCGATCGCACAAGGCAGTTCCACCGCTTTGAGAATTTGTTTTTCTGCTTCACCCCAATCATAAGATTGGAACTTAATCAGATTAATTACACCATTATTTTTACCTTGGAAGCGGGTGGGAATGGCTAAAACTGATTTGATTGGTAATGACCAGTGTTGACACCCGATGACTAAGCTATGTTGAATGATGGAAATATCTTCAATCGTAAATGGTTCCGTCGCACATTGCACCACGGGTAATTCCGTCAATAACCGTTCCGTTGAGAACAGTTCATCGTGTTGCCAGATTCCCAAATATTCAGCAGAACACCAACTAGCGGATTTGGCTTTAGTGGAGTCTTCGCCTGTGAGGGTAACTAAGCAACAACAATCTACTTGTGCGGCAACTCCCACCAACGCCGCAATCTCTTGCAACATTGATGTTGTTGTCTGTGGATTAGTAGCAATGATGTGATTAATTTGTTGTGCCAGATCGTTGGCTGTTGTTTCCTGATGCTGCATCAGTTTGACTGGGTATGTTTGAAGTCGCTCTGGGTCATCGGAGCATTCTGGCGGCGGTAGTAAATGCTTGTTCATTCGTGATATGCTCTCAAATAGTGGCCCTTTTTTACTTGCACCCAACTTTGTGGCATATTCCTCACCGTTAGTTGTGCAGTCCTAGCGGATGAATGGCAAATCCTGTCTTAATATTTTCTATCATTCTGTTATAGTCCCTTTCTTTTGCAGATGAGCAGGTTTTCCGTATATAAAAATAATTTATACATTAGATATAAAAATACACTCGGATTCTCCCCTAGACTTGAGTAACTTGTGTGTTACGCTTCACGGCAATATCAAGTAAATAGTTTGAACTTACAATATCGTGTTTATAACTAGACATAAACAGTATTTCTCTGGATTTTAGACCAAAATCTCATATTACTAAACCGCATTCTTACTGTTGCGGTTGCAATCACACCTGAAAAGGGAACAGGGAACAGGGAATAGGGAACAGGGAACAGGGAATAGGGAACTGTTCCCCAAATGCAGCCCAGTTATGCAGGAGGGCAAGAACTAGGCTGCATTGATGGAAATATAGGACGACTAACCGGCTAAACTTTCGACACTCAGAGGAACCATATCGCCATGTTTGGTGAGTCCTAATAACATTGGTTGTTGGGGTGGAATGACTTTGCCTGTGAGTACACAACGTTCTTCTTGTTGGGCGGTGGCGGCTATACTAGCTCGAATATCGTCGCGTGAAAATCGCGGTTTCCACTCTCCTGATTTTTGCTGGACATAATTCCAGAGGATATCTCGAATCAGGGCTTGATATCCCTGATTGCCAGCAATTGCTTTCAGTTTCTCTTTTAGTTCTCGCTCTAAACGGATGCTGGTAACTTCCATTTCGGTGGTTGAGGTGCGAGTAATTGTGTGCATGATTTTTCTCCTTTAAGGTATAGACAGGATAGTAATACAAGTGTAGTATGTTTAAAGCAATGTTCAATAGGTGAAGTTTTCTGTGAGATCCATTTACCCCATCTCTACTTTCTGGCGTACAACCAACTATCGATTTAGTTGGGAATCCGACGCTGTGGGAGTGGAGTATTTATTTATGGGTGATAGTGGCTACCAGCATAGACAAATCACAGAGAGTAATTATGAGTTTCTATCAGTCAATATTGATAAGCTGAATGCCAAACCACAACTAAAAGCAAGAAGCGGGAGGTACAGACAGAGAAATGCTGTACCAAAATAAGACCAAAAAAGTTACGGTCAATTTCTTATCCCCCGCTTCACCTCAATCAGAAGCGGGGGTTTTTTATTAAGGAGTGAAGCTGTGGCTATTGCAACGCCAGTGTTAGAGCAGTCTGTAGTGGTATTTTCGCAAAATTACTTACCACTGTGCCGGGTGAATATTAAGCGGGCTATTGTGCTATTAATCACCAATAAAGCCGAACCTTTGCTGGGTTCTACGGTCGATGGGTGGCGAGTTCACTCACCGAGTTTGATCGTGAATGTACCTAAATATATCCGCCTGAAAATCGCTGCTATTGAAAGATCATGGAAAGTTCCGCCGGTGAATCGACGGGAGGTTTTGCGGCGAGATCATTACAGTTGCCAATATTGCGGGAGTAATAAACGTTTAACACTAGATCATGTGCTTCCCAGGTCTAGAGGTGGTTCTCACTCTTGGGATAACGTAGTGACAGCTTGTGAAAGATGTAACTCTCGTAAAGGCGATCGCACCCCAACTGAGGCGGGTATGCAGTTACGTACTAAGCCAAAACCCCCAGTTCACCCGGCGGTAGCTTTTGCTTTGAGTGAAGCTTGGCAGGATGCGACACAATTTTGGATAGATGTGCAAGCAAACCTGGAATAACAGGAGAGCATAGGGAATGCTGAAATTAACTTACACTGAAAACGGTTTTTATTTAGAGTGTCTGGGTTTGTCTGTGGAAGAATGGGTACAAACGCGAGTCATTTTAGCGTTACGTGTTGCCCAAAGTTTATGCGTCGAACCCAGCACGGCTTCCTTTTTGCTACCTGCGGACTTACCAGGAATTGAAGCACTCAAGGCTGAAGCGAAACTGGCTAACAGTGAAATTATTGATTTATCTGTCTGTGATGCTGAGTATGTAGAAGTTTCCCTACGGGGTTATTGGCTATCAGATGGTTCTCAAGATGCTGATGGGGTGTTTGTGACGGCAATTAGTGATTCGTCTGATGTTGATGTCTCCCCTTCGCGCACAGAGTTCTTTTTACACAAGTTGTGGCGGGAGGCTCAAGCTTGTGCTTCTGTGATGAGTGAGGGGTAGAGGAGAACCCCTCCCCTGTAAGGAGAGGGGGGTTTTTTTCGCTATTCTCTTGTAGGGAAGGGGGTATAGATGTAGGTTGGGTTAAGTGCAGCGCAACCCAACTCTTATAACAATTTTAAGAAAGAATGTGACAGATATATACGCGCAAACCCTTGTGATGTCTATTTTTCTTCATTTTGAATTTTGAATTTTGAATTTTGAATTGATATTAGATTGGTGTTGGGTTTCCTTGCGTCAAGTCAACCTACAATTTTTTTGCATCATTTTAGTCGTGTCAGTCCACTGCTGGAATATACTATCGCTGAAGGTAAAGCAGAAATAATATGGTGCGGTGGTTTTTTTCAGTAGTTTTACTGTTGCTTTTAGTGGGTTGTGGTAATGTTGGCTTGCTGCCAACTAGCGAGTTGGTGCAGAAGGCGATCGCACTCCAGCTAGCACAAACCCAAGCACAACTTAATCAACATTTGGATCTGAATTTTCAAGGGTTTGAAATTAAACACCTGAAAATTAGCCGGGAAGAACCTCTGACGGTGGAAAGTTTACCGGCTTTTCGTGTGCGGGGAACTTATGATTTAATTTTTCAGCTACCTAAGAGACAGTTAACTAAACTGCAACAGCCTTTTGAGGTTTACTTACAAATTCAACAAGAAGGTAAAACTTGGCGGTTGCTGTTACCTAGTAAGGATAGTCTAGATGCTGCAACTGTTTGGCGTAGCTATCTCATCCCATAGAGAATATATGCAGCTAGAAAAACTATCACATACTTTTATATGCCGAAGCTAAAACTTAACCATGATTAAGGTGATTGTTTCACCATAGTCAGGGTTATATGTATTTCAATTTGTTTATTAGTTCGATAGCGGGTATTGTGGCGGTGGTGCTACTCGGTTTTGGGGTGCTGCAATGGTTTCATGTACCAGCCGGGAGTTTTCTTGATTGGGTAATTGGGGGTGCGAGTTTCTGGTGGTTGTTAGTAATTGTGACTGTACCCTGGAATATTCATTTTCAAGCTAAACAGGTGTTAGCGGAAGCCGCACAGTCTCAGGAAAAGGATATACCTGTAGATGATAGACAAGTGCAGTATGTCCAGGTTTTAGCCAAGCGATCGCTTTGGTTGGCTTTGGGTTTACACTTGTTATCAGCTATTGGTCTTTATACTCTCGCCGCCACGGGGATTAGTGCTGTAGGCTATATTAGCTCTGGCGCAGCTTTGTTATTAACTATTTTGCGTCCGGCTATCCGTGCTTATGAATATTTATATGCGCGGTTGACAATGATTAGTCAAGAGTGGAAGTATCCCCGTGAGGATATTGTCGAACTGCGTCAGCGTTTCTTTGAACTAGAGCAGAAAGTCCAGGTTTTAGAAGAACAATTGAATTTAGAGCAGCCCTATTCATTAGCAGCGACACAACAACGCTTTTCTGAAGAAACTCGCCGGGATTTAGCGAAAATTGCCGCTAATTTAGAAGAATTGCGCGCTACTAATCAAACCGAACACGAACGATTAAGCCGGGAAGCCAGGAATGCGATCGCGCAACTTTCCACAGATGGGCAATTTTTGGATCATGTCCGCGAAATCATTAGATTTTTTAAGACAGCCTAATCAGTATCGCTATTTAAGACAGTAATGCTACCATATCTCGCTCTTTACGTCTTGTACCTAAAGGTAGAAAATAAAGGTTAACTTAAGTTTAACTAGGGTTTAACTTGGGCTACCTCAAAAGAGTGATTTCCCAATCAACTACCCGAAACCTGCAAATCTATCTCCGGTGCAACTGAGGTAAAATGACGCAACCTTGCAATCAACTCAAAGAGTGGGAAGAACGTCGTGATGAAGCAAGTAACTACTACAGGCAGGGAAAGTTTCAAGAGTCTTTAAATTTGGCGAGCGAAAATTTACGTTTAGCAAGAGCGATTCCAGATAAAGCGAGAGAAGGTCATACATTAAATGATATAGGTTTGGCTTATCTGGGTTGTTGTCAATTTGAGCTAGCAATAGATTATTTTCATCAGGCTTTAGCTGTTGCGGTTGAGCTTGGTAACTTACAAGCCGAAGCCACAGCATTGAGTAATTTAGGTTCTACCTGTAGCCGTTTAGGACAACTTTCTCAGGCGTTGGAGTATCTGGAGAAAGCAGCGCAAATGTTTCGGGAATTGCAAGACTCACAAGGGGAAGTATCTACACTCAATGATGTAGCACTAATTTACATCAGGTTGGGTGAACCGAAGCGATCGCTCTTGCTACAACACCAAATTTTAGCCATGCGGCGATTACTGGGCGACTTTTCCGGTGAGGCAACAAGCTTAAATGGATTGGGATATGCTTACAGTGCTTTGGGTGACTATAAAAAAGCTTTAGAACATTTAGAAGCAGCATTACCAATTCAAAAAGCTGGGAGGAATGTCATAGGGCAAGCCATCACCTTAAATAATATTGCCTCTATTTATATCGATATAGGACAACCGAAACAAGCACTATTAATTTATCATCAAGTGCTGTTATCCCGTCGGACATTAGGCGATCGCATCGGTGAAGCAAACACCCTCAACAATATCGGTTTTACCTACAATAAATTAGGCATTCATCGCAAAGCACTGAAATTTTTTAAACAAACCTTAGCAATATATCAAGAACAGGGAGATATTCTCGGAGAAATTTCCACATTGCTCAATATGGGTAGCGTTTATGTGATGACAAAACGTAAACAGTTAGCGCGGACTTGTTACCACAACGCCCAACAATTAGCATTGAAAATCGAAAATACCTCACTATTAGAAAAGGTAAAACAATTTATGGATGCGCTGTAGTCATTAGTTATTAGTCATTAGTCATTAGTCAATGGGGACTGTTGACTAATGACTGTTGACTGAGAAAGAATTTCTACCTCATCCCCCTCATCCCCAATCCCCAGTCTCTACAATCGGTTGGCGTTTAAGAATCCGGCTGATTCATAGAGACGTTTGACCATAGCTGTGATTTTTGTACCATAATCTAAATCAGCAGACCAACGTCCTGATAATTGATCCACTAAGGGAGCAACACCACGGGTAACAAAACGAAACCGAGGATCAACGACTTCATTAACTAAAGGTTCTAGACTGGCGTAGGCTTTCAGGTGTTGGATATGCGCCCTGACTCCAATTCTGGCACTAGGAAAGGAAGCTGTCTCTGCACCGCCGCCAATCGAACCTAAACCAGCAAAGTTATTTTGTTGAGGTTGAATGTCTCCGCCAAAGCGTAAAAATCCTGTTTCTAGGCACATTTGGCAAAAAGCAATGTCATAATTTACGCCCTCAATGCTGGCTTCTTCTCGATAGAGTTTTGGTAAGTCAGGAAACTGATTGAGGGCATTTTCATTGTTGTTTCTCAGAAATATTTGTAACTCAACTTCTGAGGTATTACCATTAGACATGATGCGGTCAAATTGACCAGGGCAAATGATTAAATTGGAACGTAAAATGACAGTGGTAGTTGCTCCATCCCAGCCGACAGCAACATTAAAATCTCGCAATTCTATGGCTTTAATATACACCACTTTACGATAGGTAATCCGATTAACATTAGGTGCTTTTGACAAGTCAATCCGCAACCGATCTACTAAATCAATCGGAATGTAAGAGTTACCGTTGACTAAAATTCCTTGTTCGGCGTAATTTTGGCCGTTAATGTTGATGTTGATGGCTCGATAAGTGGGTTCTGGGGGACTTCCAGGGGTGGGATCTATCACTCGACTCCAAGATGCTAACCCATCGGCAATACCTAAAGCGAAATCTCGACGGCGATTTTGTAACAATGCCCTATCTTCTGGATTGCTGAGGAAGCCGACTTGTAATAATAAAGAAGCTATTCTAATTTGCCGACAAAAGGCTAAACTGCCCAAACCACTATCTGTGTCAGGTTTTACGCCTCGGTTTGGCAGTTGCGGTACACGGCGTAATAGTCCGACTAATAGCAATTCGCCATTGCTTTTACGCTCGTTATTTGTGGCAATATAATAAACACTGGCTCCCCGTACAGTGGGGCTACTAGCAGCATCGGCATGAATCTCTAAAGCGACATCACCCCTACGCCCACGGGCATTAATCCAAGCGAGAGTACCCGCAGCACTCAGATCATCGGGAACAGACAAAACTTCAAAATTCCGCGATCGCAGTTCTGTTACAATCAAATCGCGCAACAGAATCATCTCCCTAGCTTCCGTCGTACCACCAGCGATAGAACCGGGATCAATACCTCTTGCCTCTCGCCCTCCGTGGGCTGCTGAAATAAATATACGCCCCATTTACCGTAATTCCTCTTAAAAAAATCAGCCTCAGCAATTCTATAGAATATTCTTCCTTGGGCAACAACAATATAATATCCATCAGGAGCGATTCAACATTGATTTTTTGCTATTTCTCCCAATGTCTTAAGGAAGGATGAGGGCAGGGGAGGCAGGGGAGGCAGGGGAGGCAGGGGAGAAAAACTAATGACTAATGACTAATGACTAATAACTAATGACTAATGACTAATATGCAAATTCCTCGCTTGCACCCAGACACAATTGAAGAAGTTAAACAGCGTGTTGATATTGTCGATGTGGTATCAAACTACGTAGTTTTGCGTAGGCGTGGTAAGGATTTTGTGGGGTTGTGTCCTTTCCATGATGAAAAAAGTCCTAGTTTCACGGTTAGCCCCAATAAGCAAATGTATTATTGCTTCGGCTGTTTAGCTGGGGGGAATGCAATTAAATTTTTGATGGATTTGGGTAAGCAATCTTTCGCTGAGGTGGTGTTAGATTTAGCACGGCGTTATCAAATCCCTGTGCAAACTCTTGCACCAGAACAACGTCAAGAGTTACAGCGTCAGTTGTCTCTACGAGAACAATTATATGAGGTTCTGGCTTCGGCGGCTCAGTTTTATCAACACGCTTTGCGCCAATCCCAAGGGCAAGGGGCGATGCAATATTTACGAAGCGATCGCCTCCTCAATGAAGCTACTATCCAGCAGTTTGGTTTGGGTTATGCGCCCCCAGGTTGGGAAACTCTCCACCGCTATTTGGTAGAGGATAAGCATTACCCGGTGCAGTTGGTGGAAAAGGCGGGATTGATTAAACCGCGCAAGGAAGGAAACGGATATTATGATGTATTCCGCGATCGCTTGATGATTCCTATTCGTGATGTACAAGGGCGAGTTATTGGCTTTGGTGGTAGAACTTTAACTGATGAACAACCGAAATATTTGAATTCACCAGATACGGAATTATTTAATAAGGGTAAAACTTTATTTGCATTAGATGAAGCTAAAGCCGGGATTTCTCAACTCGATCAAGTGGTGGTTGTAGAAGGATATTTTGATGCGATCGCTCTCCATGCGGCGGGTATTAATAATGCTGTTGCTTCCCTTGGTACGGCGTTGAGTTTGGAACAAGTCAGGCTGATGTTACGTTACACTGACTCTAAACAATTGGTTCTCAATTTTGATGCTGATAAAGCCGGAACTAACGCCGCATCAAGGGCAATTGGGGAAATCGCTGATTTAGCTTATAGAGGTGAAGTTAAACTCAAAATTCTTAATATTCCCGATGGCAAAGATGCGGATGAGTTTTTGCGTTCTCATAGTCGAGAAGATTATGACCAATTATTAGCAAATGCGCCTTTGTGGATAGATTGGCAGATTCAGCAAATTCTCAAAGACCGGAATTTAAAACAGGCTACAGATTTTCAACAAGTTACACAAGAAATAGTTAAGTTACTCAAAAATATAGTTAATAGCGATACACGCAATTATTATGTTTCTTATTGTGCGGAAATCCTCAGTTTAGGCGATGCGCGACTCACACCTTTAAGAGTCGAAAATCTCTTAACTCAAATCGCTCCAACTGCGGCTACATATTCTCAGCCTGTACCTATCAAGAGAAGCGATAATACTAGAAAAGTTTCCCAAATTCCCACCACAGAAAAAAGTCTTCTGGAACAAGCTGAGGCTTTGTTACTGCGGATTTATTTACATTGTCGGGAACAGCGTCAAGTGATTATTGCTGAGTTAGAAGAACGGTGTTTAGAGTTTAGTCTTTCTCATCATCGTTTTTTGTGGAGTCAGATTTTAGAGTTGATAGAGGTGGAAGTTGATTTAATATCGAAGTTACAAGATAGATATTTAGAATTAGGTGAAGATGTCAGCTTAATTTCTCATCTGTTGCATTTGAATGAGATAAATAAAAAAGAATTGATTCGGACTCCTCAAGTTGTGCAAGCTGCCCTGGCTTGTATGCAAAGGGTGTTAACAGAAAAACGTTATCGTCACTTTTTGGAACTGTGGCAAGAAACTGATCACGAGGCTGAACCGGAAAAATGGGAGTCCTATTATAAAGCTTTTTATGCGGAAAAGTTGAAGCTTCAGGAGTTAGACGAACAGCGTAAATTCTCACTCACTGATTTGGTTTAAATCTGATTAATTGATATCTGTTTTTTTCTCACGCAGAGGCGCAGAGGCGCGGAGGGGATTTTTTTAGATGTTGCGAGTTTTTGAGGATGTGTTTCCAGTGGGTTTCTTTGTGTTAGAGGGGTGGCTGAGATGAACTTGGCTTATGCACGTTGGATTGAAACAGAATTTGAGAAAGCTCCGTTAGAAATTATTGATGGGGATAGAGGTAAAAATTATCCTAAACAAAGTGACTTTAGTAACTCTGGCTATTGCCTTTTCTTAAACACAGGTAATGTTACAAGTTCAGGATTTAACTTTTCAGAGTGTAACTTTATCAGCAGAGAGCGGGATGCCGCTTTAAGGAAAGGACGACTTCAAAAAGGAGATGTTTTACTTACCACACGAGGAACTGTTGGAAACACAGCTTGGGTTGATGACACAATTCCGTACTCAGTAATGAGAATAAACTCTGGAATGGTTATTATCAGACCTAACACTGAAAAGTTGCTCCCTGAGTTTTTATATTTCTTTCTCCGCTCTCCAAAATTCGGTGAACAAGTAAATTCTTTAACGTCTGGAACTGCACAACCTCAGTTACCTATTCGGGATCTAAAAGGAATAAAAATTCCTTTACCGCCACTAGAAGAACAGCGTCGCATTGCTGCAATTCTCGATAAGGCTGATGATGTTCGCCGGAAACGCAAACAAGCGATCGCACTCACAGAGGAATTATTGCGATCGGCCTTCTTGGAGATGTTCGGCGATCCTGTGACAAATCCCAAAGGGTGGGAGGTTCGTAAACTGAGCGATCTTATTGTTGGTAAACCTAATAATGGGGTGTTCAGGAAAAATGATGAGTATAGTGGCAATATTCCAGTTGTTTGGGTCAAAGAACTTTTTAGCGGTCACATCATAGATTGCACAAACAGCAGAACTCTTGATCCCACTGATAAAGAAATCAAAAATTTTGGTTTAAAGAAAGGTGACATCCTCTTCTGCCGTTCTTCGCTCAAACTTGAAGGGATTGGCTACAACAATGTTTTTGATGGAGATGATTATTCAGCACTATTTGAGTGTCACACTATTAGAGTTAGTCCTGACCAATGTAGGGTAAATAGCATCTTCTTGAACTACCTACTTCGTCAACCAGGCCCTCGAAAACATCTAATAACACGAGCCAATACAGTAACAATGTCAACTATTGGACAAGACGAAGTAATGCAAATTCTTGTTCCTTTACCACCGAAACCTATTCAAGATAATTTTGAGAAGCTTCTTCGCTATGTGATGAGTGTACAACAAAAACTGATGATCAACGATGAGCAAAACCTATTCAACTCCTTACTACAAAAAGCCTTCCGGGGGGAACTGTGAAAACCCCTCTCCATAGCTTGCTTCCCGTAGGGTACCTCTCCCCTACAAATGTAGAGACGTTGCATGCAACGTCTCTACAACCCCCATTCCCTGCCTTGCGGCACGCTGCGCGAATGTAGGGAAGGGGGGCTGGGGGGGTTAGGTTTGAGAGAATTTGGAGTTATTGAAAAACAGGGGTAAGACTATTTATTACTGTAGAGACGTTGCATATAACGTCTCTACATCATTTATGTGGTGCAACTTCAGAGAAAATTGGTATAAGGATAATATACGCGAAAATTATGACTCAGACAATTTCCATAAATGATAATCAACGCTTACAACTCCAACCCCTAGACATTCCCACCCGGTTACTATTAGGGCCAGGGCCTTGCAATGCACACCCGGACGTATTGCAAGCCATGAACACCGCCCCAGTCGGACATCTTGATCCGGCTTTCTTAGCACTGATGGATGAAATTCAATCCTTACTGCGCTACGTTTGGCAAACCGACAACCCCCACACCATAGCAGTCAGTGGTACAGGTTCAGCAGCAATGGAAGCGACAATTGCCAATGCAGTAGAACCCGGTGACGTGGTATTAATTGGTGTCATGGGTTATTTTGGTAATCGTCTTGTGGATATGGCGGGAAGATACGGCGCAGATGTCCGCACCATTACCAAACCTTGGGGACAAGTATTTACATTAGCAGAACTCCGCACCGCTTTAGAAACCCATCGTCCAGCAATTCTCGCCTTAGTTCATGCAGAAACATCCACAGGTGCGCGTCAACCATTAGAAGGAGTCGGTGAACTCTGTCGTGAATTCGGGACTTTGCTACTCGTAGATACAGTTACCAGTTTAGGAGGTGTCCCCATATTTTTAGATGCTTGGGGAGTAGACTTAGCTTACAGTTGCAGCCAAAAAGGTTTAGGATGTTCCCCTGGTGCTTCTCCTTTTACCATGAGTTCCCGCGCGATGGAGAAATTGCAAAACCGCCGCACCAAGGTAGCAAACTGGTATTTAGATATGAATTTGTTAGGTAAATATTGGGGGAGTGAACGAGTTTATCATCACACAGCCCCGATAAACTTATATTATGGATTGCGGGAAGCATTGCGTTTAATTGCCGAAGAAGGATTAGCTAACTGCTGGCAACGCCACCAAAAGAACGTAGAATATTTGTGGCAACGCTTAGAAGAGATAGGCTTAAGTCTGCACGTAGAAAAAGAGTACCGCTTACCTACTTTAACTACAGTTTGCATTCCGGCGGGTGTAGATGGAAAAGCCGTTGCACGTCAACTACTCATAGAACATGGTATTGAAGTCGGTGGTGGTTTAGGTGAATTAGCGGGGAAAGTTTGGCGTGTCGGGTTAATGGGTTACAACAGTCGCCCGGAAAACGTTGACAGACTCATCACCGCATTACAGCAGGTTTTATAACAGTTTTTCGCTAATTAACACTGTGTAGAGACGTTATATGCAACGTCTCTACAAGGTGATACAAGTTCAAGCTGAGTTTTTCATGAGAGAATAGGGTTGAATCAAAACCTCAGCCGGAATTCCGAATTTTTGATATATACGTCGAATCATCTCTAGTGTTAGTGCTTGCTGACGATTCAAAACGGCACTAACTTGTTCACGACTCCCAATCACAGATTCTAAATCCTGACAAGATAGCCCACGAGATTCAAGATAATATAAAATTGCTTCTATTGGATCTGGTGCTGTGATGGGATAATGTTGTTGTTCGTATGCTTCCACCAGCGTCGTTAAAACTTCTAAGCGATCGCACTCTGGAGTATTAGGTGCTGCATCAAATAATCTGGCAATTTCATCAAGCGCAGCACGATAATCAGCTTCAGTGCGGATGGGACGGGTTTCCAGCATATTATCTTACCTCAAATTGTTGTCGCGTCTACGTTATCGTATTCCGAGTGCGTTCCTACAAAGCGGATAAAAATAATCTTAATGTCATAACGAACGTGAACAACTAAGTGGTAATCATTGCCTTTGATATTCAAAACAACACGATTATTAGCTATAATACTGGCGTTGCGATAGATAGTTTTGATATCTGTGGGACTATTCCATTCTGCACGAGAAGCTTCATCATACCAAGCTTTAAGTGACTGTTCGGCATTGGGATGTATTTCCCAAAATTCCCGTAAAGTGCTACGGGCAATGATTCGCATACCAGTATGATGTTATTGTAGTAGAAAATGTATGTAGGGTGGGCATTGCTAGAAAATTGCTAACACCCAAAAATTAATGTTGTCAGCAATGCCCACCTGACGCTGATTGGGGATAGCGCAAGATATCACACAATCAGATGTTATTGCAAGAAAAAGCCGGCAAATAGCAAGGGTAAGAGAATCAACCCGGAAATAATTAAAACTAGAGTTGCTGGTTCAATTTTAATGATGTTGTTTTTTGGTTCTGACATTGGCTAGCTGTTGAGTGTGAAAAACTTATTTCTTCCCAGGTAGTTTAGTACCCATTTCGGTTAACGCCGAAAAGATGAGATAGATAATTAAAATACTAACACCAGCGAAAAACGCTAGTAAATCGTTATCCATAAAATTGCAGGCGATCGCGCTGTTCAACAATAGCATTGTCTCACAAAAAAGTCCGCTTGCGCGGACTGAGGGTAGAAGGGTCAAATGATCAACATTGACTATGAGATTGTTATATCAGATCCAACAGTGCTAACAATTGTTAACACCTTCTGCTTGCTTCCTGCTGGCAGTGTCGGCACTCACCAGTCTGGAAGCTGAAACGACCTATCCAGCCGCTATCATTTATTGTTAGCAATTAGATCAATAAAATCAAGACTCATGCTACAAGAATAGAGACAGAATTAGGATAATTATGTCTGGTAATTTAATCATTCTCTATCTTTTTAGAGTCTCACATAATATCTGTTGTTTTTTGTCAATATCCAAAAGAAGTATTTATATAAATTAATTTTCAATTTTCAGCTTTTATGTAACATAAAGTTGATAGTTAAGAATTTTTTATAACTTTAGTATGGCTGTGGTCTTGTTTAACTGGAAAATAAAGAATTGAACAGCTATATTTTCAGTTTAATCAAGCCATAAAAAAATATTATGGAGAAAATCAATATACCTTCAGGTTTTCAAGATTTACCAAATTTTAGTTTAATAGCCGCTTTATTAGGTCGCCGTTCTCGACGCTTTTTTATGGGTGCAGAAATTCCAGATGGGGTATTTGCTTACAAATCTCGTAGTCAAGTTTTACCTCTGTCGGAATTAGAGAAGTTACTTGTGGTGACGGCTTGCGGCGGTAATACTAGCTGGCACAATATGATTTATCGCGCCCAGAGATATGCGCCTTACCTTTCTAATTATGCAGGTGCGGCTAGCGGGCGCACATTTCCCTCGGCGGCTGGTTTTCATTGTAGTCAGACTTTCTTTACTGATGACGAAGGGGTGTATGTCTTAGAAAATCGTGATGCGCCGGCTTGTGCTGAACGAGATGAAGATGGTTTCCTTGATTTAGAACAAGTGGTTGATACCCTCAAGAGTCAAATCAAAAAAATCCAAGATGGGCGTTTAGGCTTACCGCCACAAGTACCTTATGTAGAACCCCACAACACTTGGGTAGTGAATCATCCTGGTACCCTCCTAGTCATTCCTGTGGGTGATTTAGCACAACATACCCTTGCGGGAATGTGCTATTACCTGCAAAATGGTGTAGTTTTTCGTGATGATATCAATGGTAAATCTATACCCGGACTAGATAAGTACCGTCAGCTAGCCGATGTCGATAATCCCCTACCCTTAACGTTTCTCGAACAGTGGTCTATGGCTGAACTCACAGCAGAATTAGCTACAAGCTGTTACGCGGGAACACTGATGTTGCAAGCGATGGGACTAGGTGGATGGATGTTTAACGGGGTTGATCCTTTTGCCTTGCTGGGGGCTAGTGGTGATGCAACAGTGCCGGGGTTAGGATTTAGATATGATACTGATGAGCGTTGGCCTTATCCCAATCCTACAGGATTGACAGGAGTATTAGAAGGATTTTGTCCGCCCCATTATCCTGATATGCGTGCAGCAGTAGAAGCATTATGCGATCGCAAATTTAATCTTGGTGGGCCGTTCCATCATGATACACCAGGCCCTTGGCAAGATACCGCCAAAGTGCGATCGGCTGCTCAAGTCCATAGCGAAGAATTTCGGGAATGTGTAGCTTTACAAGCTCAATATGTTTATGACACCTTTGGTAAATTCCCTGGAACAGTTCCTTCAATTTTCGTAATTACTTATCTCCAAGCGCATCATCTAGACTTGGAGTTTTATGACAAGTTCTACAAACCCGGTGCATATTTGCCCACCCATGCCAACCATATCGCTAATTGGCATCCTCAAGGCTGAATTTCGTGGGGAACGAGGAACGGGGAACAGTGTAGTAGCTTGGCAAGCCTTAAATGTTGCATTAAAACTCTCTTGTGGGATAAGCTCTCTAGCCCATCCGGTGCAGGCTTCTAGCCTGCACCACAAGAACTATATTTTTGCATTATTTGAGCCTTGCCACGCCAACAACTACAACCAAGCTAATTTTTCTAGTGGTTTGTTAGCTGTTTACCAAAGAGGGTGCGGTACATCAGACGATAAATGTCAGTATTATCGACTGTCGTAGGCAAGAGTTGAGCATTCATCCCATGCGCCTTAGCGATGATTGCTCCTGTATTATCGCCGAAACCAGACCAGGCGATCGCAAACGGAAAGCGTTTTCCTTGTTTATCTGGTGCCGCAATAAACGGTAAGCTACCAGTTCCATCTTTACCATCCCACGGTGCGCCATTCTTGCCTCTTTCTGGTAAAGGTTTGTCAAAAGGAAAATCTTTCTCTGTGACTCCCACCACTTCTAAACCACCTGCATCACTATCGGCGGCGGTGACTAACAAGGTGTTAGGGTTTTGCTGAATAAAATTCATCGCCACCCCCACCGCATCATCAGCACGTTTGATTGCTTCTAAACAACCAACAGCATTATTAAAGTTACAGAAATTATCACTACCCTCTTCTTCCAACACAATTAAAAAACCATTGCGCCTTGCAGACAACAGTCTTAAAGTCACTTGTAACTGTTCGGCGACTGTCGGCGCACTCTGCACATACAACGGTAAACCCTGCTGTTTTAAATTCTCCTCTGTGGTGTCGTTGTAGGTGTCATCGGCGGCAAAAATTCCTAAAACTTTTTTGGTGTTGGTGGGTAATTTCAGCAGTTCATCACGGGTGTAAACCACAGTGTAACCCTTCTGTTTTGCCAACTTTACCAAATTAACGCCATCGGTGCGTTGACTTTGTTGGGCGGTGCTGTGTCTGCCGGCTGTGCCTTTGGGAAGATACCACATTTCACCACCGCCTAAAATCACATCTGCACCAGACTCAACTACCTGTTTAGTGATGTCTGCAAAGTTGCGACGACTGGGTGACTTAGCGACAAACGCCGCCGTTCCTGGTTCGTGTATCATCCCAGAATTGATGATAGCAGTTGCCTTACCTGCGGCGATCGCTTCCTCCATAATTGTCTGTGGTTTTCCAGACAACGCCACCACAGGTTTACCAGTTTCATCCAACCCAAAAGAGTCAGCATTTACCTTCACCCCCGTAGCGTGAATTACCGCACCACCGTTAGAAGTCGCCGTCAATTGATTTTTGATATGTCCCAAATAGACACCCAGGTTAGACATCTTATCCCAATTCAGTCTTCCATCCGGCCCTTGATAAAGCATTCTCGCCGCACCCCAATGCGCCGCACTTGTACCATCAGGATGAATAAATATCACATTACCAGGGCGGGAAGTGCTAGCTGATAACTGTGGTGTAAAGATTAAGGTAAGCATTACAGCCACAATTGCAATAACAATTATCTTGTGATTAATTAGCTTAAGCATAGTTATTAGTCATTAGTCGTTAGTCATTAGTCATTAGTCATTAGTCATTAGTCATTAGTCATTAGTCGTTAGTCATTAGTCATTAGTCATTAGTCATTAGTCATTAGTCATTAGTCGTTAGTCATTAGTCATTAGTCATTAGTTTTTCTCCCCCTGCCTCCCCTGCTCCCCTGCTCCCTCATCTCCCTCATCTCCCTCATCTCCCCCAGTCCCCAGTCACCAAACTTATTAGCTGTACTATGGACTTGAAACTGAGGATTGATACCAAAATATTTATATGCACACAGTCGCGCAAAAGTCAACAAAAAAAGCCTGGTCAGGTGCAGTAGCTGAACCTGCAAAAGAATTTCCTCTTACCCAACTGCCTGTTATCTCCGGTAAAATTCCTGAAGGTTTACGTGGTACACTCTACCGCAATGGCCCAGCCAGACTAGAACGGGGTGGTATGCGCGTCGGACATTGGTTTGATGGGGATGGAGCAATTTTGGCTGTCCATTTTACTGATGCAGGTGCTAGTGCAGTTTATCGTTATGTGCAGACTACTGGCTACCAACAAGAAACCGCCACCGGGAAATTTCTCTACGGTAATTATGGCATGACTGCCCCCGGTGCGATTTGGAATCAATGGCTCAAACCAGTCAAGAATGCTGCTAATACTTCAGTCTTAGTGTTACCTGATAAACTCTTGGCATTATGGGAAGGTGGTAAACCCCATGCTTTAGATTTGCAAACTTTAGAAACTTGGGGAGAAGACAGTTTAGAGGGTTTAACTAATGGCTTAAACTATTCTGCACATTATAAGCAAGACCCGCAAACTGGAGAAATTTTTAATTTTGGTATCACTCCGGGGATAAATGCCACACTGAATGTTTACAAAAGCAACTCTACAGGTAAGATTATTCAAAAAGCTGCATACCCACTCAATGGTGTGCCACTGGTACATGATTTTGTCTTAGCCGGAAAGTATTTAGTATTTTTCATCCCACCAGTACGGTTAAATATGCTACCTGTATTGTTAGGGATAGATGACTATAGTGATTGTTTAAAATGGCAACCAGAATTAGGTACTCAAATTATTGTGATTGAGCGGGAAACCTTATCTTTAGTGAGTCGTGGAGAAACAGAACCTTGGTATCAGTGGCATTTCGGTAACGGTTATGTTGATGATACTGGGGCGGTAATTGTCGATATCGCCCGTTATCAAGACTTTCAAACTAACCAATATCTCAAAGAAGTAGCCACAGGTGAAACTCATACCCCGGCTGAGAGTACACTGTCACGAGTGACGCTGAATCCCCAAACTGGTAAAGTTACAGCCATTGCACAATTATTAGATAGACATTGTGAATTTCCGAATGTACCTCAGCCCAAGGTTGGGCAAATGTGGCGTTACACCTATATGTCGGGTTTTCGCCAAGGTACAGATATCAGCCAAGAAATATTAAACGCGATCGCTCGTTTCGATCACAAGACGGAAACTCTCATCGAAGCCAATTTGGGCGAAAATCGCTATCCTTCCGAACCCATACCTGTAGAAGATTGGGTGTTAACCGTGGTCTATGATGGTAATCGCCATTGTAGCGAAGTTTGGATATTTGCAGGCGATCGCCTAGACCAAGAACCAGTCTGTAAACTACAATTACCCAGCGTCATCCCCCATAGTTTCCACGGCACTTGGAAACCCTTGAAATAGTGAGTAGGTAAGTTATTAGGGTGCGTCAGTATCAATATTTTCTTGGTATAGCTAAGGTTTCTTGTACTGACGCACCCTACATTTTGGATATTTTTTTATCAGAAGTCCCTAAACTCTATGGATATTGTCCTTGACTCATCAAAACTTGTCGTTGCAGCACACGACTAGGAACATTAAACTGAAGTAACCTTGCAGTTCCTTGAGCAACTTGAGTTTTCCCTAAAATTCTTGCACCTTCAATATAAAAATGTTCATCCCAAACCTGAGAACGGGGATTAAATAAAGGAATAATTTCTTGATTAATTGGGTCTATAGTAGCGAAATCAGAGCCTTTATGACGATTGCAAGATAAACATGAAAGAGCCAAATTATCAGCCGTAGTTTCACCTCCATGTTTAACAGCAATAATATGGTCTACTTCGTGAGAGTAGATTGAGAATTTTTGATTGATTAAACAATATTCACAACGTCCAGAAGCTCTCTCTATTACCAGCTTACGTAGTTCTCCCCTACTTGAATTAGAACTCATTTACTTAATTCTGAATAAGCTCTTGATTTTAGTAAACCCATCATAAAATCTAATTGCTCATAAATATCTAATTCTGCTAATTCTGACTGGTCAATTGTAGCATAACGGTTTTTTTCTAGTAATTCTTCTAAACGTGTTTGAGCTTGAGGAGAAACCTTAAAATTAATAATTTGTGCAGGGGTTGGTTGCTGAATTAAAAAATCAATAACTTCTTGATAAACTGGGGGAATATCTGGATTTTCAGCTTTGACTATTGGCTGGTTATTGATTGGTGAATTAGCAATATCTAGCAGTTGCCAAAGCAATTCAGGTAAATTATTTTGTAATGGTTCTAAACGTTGAGCTAGTTCATCAGAAATCTGAATAGTTAATTGTGCCATAGTGATTGTTAATCGGCTCTATCTGGCTTGCCTCATATCGTAATTATAAAGGGTAGGTTGAAACCCCTCGCTTTTAAGTTTCTTGTAGGGTGGGCATTGCTGGCAATTTGCTCAACTCCTGAGTTTGACCTTGTTGGCTGTGCATCTCCTGACGGCTTGTTGTCAAACAACACTTCCTCAATGCGGTTGAATTTCGCATACACTAATACAATAGAGAAGAACACAAAGCATCTTTAACATCACGCTAACTCAGCAATTCCCCATGACCACTTCTAAACGCCGCTATCACATTACTACTTTTGGTTGCCAAATGAATAAAGCCGACTCAGAGCGCATGGCTGGCATCTTAGAAGACATGGGCTTTGAGTTTTCCGAAGATCCCAACCATGCAGATGTCATTCTCTACAATACCTGTACGATTCGGGATAATGCCGAGCAGAAAGTCTATTCTTACCTCGGCAGACAAGCCAAGCGCAAACACGAACAGCCAGATTTAACTTTAGTTGTGGCTGGTTGCGTCGCCCAACAAGAAGGCGAAGCCCTACTACGGCGAGTCCCAGAGTTAGACTTGGTTATGGGGCCACAACACGCCAACCGTCTCAAAGATTTACTAGATTCGGTGTTTTCTGGTAATCAAGTTGTGGCAACTGAGCCAGTCCACATTATGGAAGATATCACCCAAGCCCGGCGAGATAGCACTGTCACAGCTTGGGTAAATGTGATTTATGGCTGTAATGAACGCTGTACTTATTGCGTAGTCCCCAGCGTGCGCGGGGTGGAACAGTCCCGCACACCAGAAGCTATCCGCGCGGAAATGGAACAGCTAGGACGGCAAGGTTACAAAGAAATTACGCTACTTGGTCAAAATATTGACGCTTACGGACGCGATTTACCCGGAGTGACTCCAGAAGGGCGAAACCTGCACACCTTCACAGATTTACTCTATTATGTGCATGATGTACCGGGAGTTGAGCGCATAAGATTTGCTACAAGTCATCCTCGTTATTTTACGGAGAGATTAATTAAAGCTTGTGCAGAATTGCCAAAAGTCTGCGAACACTTCCATATTCCGTTCCAGTCTGGAGATAACGAAATTTTAAAAGCAATGGCGCGGGGTTACACTCACGAAAAATACCGGCGAATTATTGACAAAATTCGGGAATATATGCCTGATGCGTCGATTAGTGCGGATGCTATCGTCGGTTTCCCTGGCGAGACAGAAGCACAGTTTGAAAATACGTTGAAATTGGTAGATGATATCGGTTTTGATCAGTTGAATACTGCTGCTTATTCGCCCCGTCCGGGTACACCTGCGGCGTTGTGGGATAATCAGTTAAGTGAAGAAGTGAAAAGCGATCGCCTACAAAGATTAAACCATTTAGTGGCAATCAAAGCAGCCGAGCGATCGCAACGTTACCAAGGACGCATTGAGGAAGTCTTGGTAGAAGACCAAAACCCCAAAGATCCAACCCAAGTCATGGGACGCACAGGCGGAAATCGTCTGACATTTTTTACAGGTGATATCAATCAACTAAAAGGGCAATTAGTGAAGGTGAAAATCACCGAAGTTCGCGCTTTTAGCTTGACTGGTGAACCCGTAGCAGTGCGAGAAGCAATTTCAGTTTAGAAACGGATTGAGTATCGCCTACTCAATCATAAAACAGCCAAAAAAACAAGCGATCGCCTACTGTGAGTGATACAAGCAAAGACTCTCACACTCACAGCCAGGCAATTCTTGATATGGTTAAAAATGAGTAAAAATAATTATCTGTGATCAAGACGCAATCAGCCATCAAGACCATGATTTCAAAAATGATTTTTGTTGGCTCACATTGATGATTTTATTAACCCATTTTTGGATATGTGAATTTAGATTACTAATAATCACAAAAGTTATCTAATCTGATATCCCGCCAAATATCAGAAACTTGCCACCCAGAATTACAAACTGATTGAACTAGAGGATAATCTTGTTGGGGAAGATAATTTGGTGTGCTGGCGGCAAGAGATAAATTTGATTGTTCTTCAACAACCGACTCAGGAACATCAACAGAAGCAGCTAGAAGATTTTCCTCTTCGGCTTCCTCCATCATCTTCATCTTCTCCATCAGGATTTTTTCCGATTTTTTGATGAGTCTTATATCCATTTGATTTTCTCAGTGTGAAAGATTGACAGAAAAAAGAGAATCCCAACAGTGATTTTTGAAGAGATAATAAAATTCTTCAAGAATCATCAGATAGATCCGTAAGAAACTTTTATGAAGTCAGTGTTGAAAAAATACCCAAGGAAATCTAGGATACAGCAAATCTATGAAAAACAGGTAGTGTTTTCCTTGTAAATTTTTTAAATTTAAGATAAAGAATTACAACAAAGCTACTCTACTTGACGAAAACGCCTAGGGATATCAGCTAAGGAGTGTTTACCAGAATGCTATCTCAGACTATGTGCTATGACTGTGCTTTTCATCTCCAGGTGCAAGGCGGAATAGAGTGTATTCATCCTGAAGAAATCGGGGTGAACTGTGATACTGTGGTTTTTTGCAGTTCATTCCAGCCGTCACAACCAATTGACAGTCCTTGTGTTGCCTTTGGCAACGATGATCAAGAATAACAGTTGGAGAGTCAACACAGCGCAAACTTGATAGTAGTTTCTATGTTGATCACTATCAGATGGCTGTGATGCTCAACTGTCCTGTTATTTGTTAATTATGCTTTTGTATAGTTAGAAATTACTTTGGCTAAGTCTGGTACTGCTTCTTCTACGTGTTGTTTAGCTGAACCGCGCAGTTTTTCATAAGTGCTACGTACAATAGCACGCTTAGTAGTCTGAACCCGCTTATCTGTGACACTCAGCAGTGCATCTGCTGTCAGAGAACGTTTGGAAATCAGATGTTCGACCGGATCACCTTCTTTTACGCCCTCACTCCAAATGGGATCAATTGCCGTAAAGCATTGTGGTAACAACTGCTCAACAACATAGGGAATATACCCAGGCTTGACTCCTTTTAAGGCTGCGAAGGCTGCTTTTAGTGCCATCCCACCAATACCTGACTTAGCAGCAAGTTGATTGTCTATCATATTGCAGCAGTCATCTACAACCATTGCCCTTTTGTTAGCGTCTAAGAGTCCGTCGCTCAGTGCCATTTCACTCTCCTCAATTTCACGGTGCTGGATGTTTATTCAACCAACTTTCCTTGGTAGCAGGAAATTACAGAAAATAGTATCAGAGCGAGGGTCAAAATTCAGAGATTTACACTAAAACAGTATTTTTGCTTGACTTTTGTGTTTTTTTTGTGAATTTTATTCTCCACTTATACACCAAAATAGTACAAAAATACGCAAAACCGGGAAATATTTGGAAAATTCCCCGGTTTTGCTGGTTGAATTACTCCTGAAATCACTGTAAAAAGGTAGACAAAGAATTATATCTACGGATATCCATCAAGTCTGCCAAAGACTCTTTGTTGTTATCTATGATATAGTTATTTTCTGCTGGCAAAACTGTCACCAAAGGCTCGTTGATAGCTTTCCTTGATGCAATGGGCTGCAAAGGTTGTACTCGTGCCACAGTTGGTTGATGCTTGCGAGTCTGTGACACTAATCTTTGATGACGGATGGATTGCTGTGAAGCCCTAGCAGCAGGGGCGTATTTTCTTTGCAGTTTTTGCCGCTTGCTGGGCGGGTTAACTAAACGCAAAATTACCCAACAACCACTGCTACAAGAGAGGGCGATCGCCATTATCATCCATAAAGGTAGAGGATTGGTAGGATTGCTACCTTCAGGGTTGGTTGTAATTGGTGCTTGCACTACAGCCGGAATTGGTTCCGAGTCTAATTTTTCCACATCACCCACATGAGTCAGGTTATACAGGGCAAGGGCAGAAGTTCCCAAAAATGCTGTAAATAACCCGGTTAATAACAGCCAAGGATGACGCGTCAGCAGAGTAATGAAAATATTTGAGCTACTTTCTTTCGGCTCTGCTTTGGGTCTTTGTACCTGGGTTAGCTCATGCTGTATGCTTTGACTGTTTTCCATGATCCCTTACAGATTATTTCCCCTCTAGTCCCTAGATTGTACTAAACGGGTCAGCTAACAGGTATCCGTAGGCAATTTTGAGAAGCTAGTAGCTTTTTTGTGGTACATAAGCTACAAAATTTGATTTTTTGCCTAAAATTAATCTTTTTGGGATTCACGGAAATAGTCATTAGTCATTAGTCATTAGTTATTAGTCATTAGTCATTAGTCATTAGTCATTAGTTTTTCTTCCCCTGCTCCCTCCGCTCCCCCTGCTCCCAGTCGCTATTCACTGGTGTTGTGTCTTTCTAATGCTAGTTGAATCAACCTATCCACCAATTCGGGAAAGGGGATACCGCTATGATTCCAGAGTTGGGGATACATACTGGTAGCGGTGAACCCTGGTAGGGTGTTGATTTCATTAATCAACACTTCTCCTGTAGCTTCTACGTAGAAAAAATCTACTCTGGCTAACCCGGCTGCATCCACGGCTGCAAAGGCTTGCAACGCCATGTCCTGAATTTTACGACTGATTTCGTCTGGTATCACGGCTGGAATCAGTAAATCTGCTTTACCAGGAGTATATTTTGTTTCATAATCATAGAAGTCGCTGTTGAAAGAAATCTCTCCAACGACAGACGCTTGAGGCTGGTCATTACCTAAAACGGCACATTCGACTTCTCTGGCAATAACACCGGCTTCTACAATGATGCGACGGTCATAACTAGCAGCATTATCTAACGCCTGTTCTAATTCTTGCCGCGATCGCGCTTTACTAATCCCCACCGAAGAACCCAGGTTAGCAGGTTTGACAAAACAGGGATAGCCCAATGCTGCCTCGATTTCATCACACAATTTCGGAAATACACAGGGATTTGACCATACTTGCGCTCTGGTTATGGCTTTGTATTTGACTTGCGCTATCCCGGCTTGCTCAAAGGCCATTTTCATGGCTATCTTATCCATCCCCATCGCCGAACCTAAAACACCAGAACCCACAAACGGCACTTGCATCAAGGTAAGTAACCCTTGAATTGTGCCGTCTTCACCATTAGGGCCGTGTAGAATGGGAAACCATACATCTACTTCCGCCACTTGCGGGGGTGATTGCCAACGCTCTAAAGCTTGTTGTTGGGCGTGAGATAAATCATTGGATTCTGAGGATGTGGAGTTTTGCGGGTTGGATAAAGGTACACCAGATTTCAGCACCTGTTGGGATACTTCTCCCGCTAACCAACGCCCATCTTTTTGAATGTAAAAAGGCAATACTTCATATTTATTGACATTTTCCTCGGCACTGAGGGCTGTAGCGATCGCCCGTGCTGATTTTATAGAAACTTCATGTTCCCCAGAACGACCACCAAATAACAATCCCACCCGCAGTTTAGTCATGTTTTAGTACCTTTTCACGCCTGACGCAGATAGCGTATCACATTTAGGGATTGGGGATTGGGGACTGGGGATTGGGGACAAATCAATTCAAAATACCCTGCGGGAAGGCTGCGCCTACAAAATTCAAAATTCAAAATTCAAAAGTTTCTGGGGAAAAATCTCCTCTGCTCCTCCGCTCCCCTGCTTCCCCTGCTTCCCCTGCTCCTCTGCTCCTCTGCTCCTCTGCTCCCCTGCCCTATTTCGTGCCGAATAAGCGATCGCCAGCATCTCCCATACCGGGGATGATGTAGCCGTACTCGTCTAAATATTCGTCAATGGCTGTAGTGTAGAGAGGAACATCAGGATGCGCCTCACAAAAATGCTTGACTCCTTCTGGTGCTGCGAGTAAGCAGACAAATTTAATTGATAAGGGATTGGTTGATTTGAGTCGTTCTACAGCTGCGATCGCAGTATTACCAGTTGCCAACATCGGATCTACCACAATCATCTCTCGCTGCTCAACGTCGTGGGGAACTTTAAAATAATATTCCACCGGAATCAAAGTCTTTGGATCACGATATAAACCAATGTGTCCTACCCTTGCCGATGGTAATAACTCTAACATCCCATCTAAAATTCCCTGTCCTGCCCGCATGACTGAAACTAACACCAATTTTTTATCAGGTGCTAATACAGGTGCATTCATTGTGGCTAAGGGCGTTTGAATTTCTTCATATTTCAGGGGTATATCCCGCGTCACTTCATAAGCTAAAAGTAAACTAATTTCTTTCAGCAGGTTACGAAATTTCTTTGTGCTAGTTTCAGCCTTACGCATCAGCGTTAGTTTATGCTGAATTAACGGATGTTCAATAACTGTTACTTGATTAGTCATTAGTTATTAGTTATTAGTTATTAGTCATTAGTCATTAGTCATTAGTTATTAGTCATTAGTCATTAGTCATTAGTCATTAGTCATTAG